>CAYYNP010000084.1:0-12321 GCA_964472545.1 uncultured Planctomycetaceae bacterium
AACCCTAGCATTCCTCAACCACCTTCAATCCCATCAAGTGCCCCAGGTGCCGGATGCTCTTGGTATGATCGCCGTAGTAGGCCACCCGATGCAGCGAGGCGTAGTAGTCGGTGGCGCTATCGCCCAGCGCGCCGCCGCCCCAGTTGGCCGAGAGTCGCTCGGCGTCGCGGACCTCGGCCACGATCTCCGTACGGCAGCCGCGCTCCTGGCCTTTGGGAACCTTGGGCACGTCGATGATCTTGCCGGTGAAGACCAGCAGCGTGTCGAGGTGGACCAGCTTGGTGAAGGTCACCGTCTGCCCGATCCGATGGTGGACCTCGGTCACCGCGCCGCCGCGGACCTCGGCGTGCCGGCGCAACAAGTACGGAGCCCTGGGGCTCTTGGGGCCTTCCATCCGCAACGGGGCCGAGCAGTGCGAAAGGTGAAACGCGCCCCGGGCCGTATCGACGCCGGCCGCGTTGCCCAGGAAGCCGGCCTGGTTCACGGCGTGCTGCATGATCAGCATCGTCAGCAGACAGTCCATATCGCCGTCGCAGGCGGCGGGGATGCCCCGGTCGTTCAGGCGTGAAAACCCTAAACATGGAAATCCGCGGGGTAGCCAACGCATGCACGTTCCCACGCACAATCCGTTGACGCGATTCTCGGCGACCATGCGATCCAGCGTGAGGCTCGCCCGGGCCGCCTTGACGACGTCTTCCCGGGCCGGCTCGACGACGCCCTCGGCCTCATCGAGCCACTGCTTGGCCACGGCCTCCGCGGCGGCGTCGTCCACACCGGCCATCACCTCGTCGTAACGGCCGTCGGCGATCCGCACCATTTCGACGCCCAGCCGCTCTTTCACTTCCTCCGGCGCGAAGGCCTCCGGCGTGCCCTTGAACGGCGGCGAGACCAACACCCTGCTCTGCTTCAGCAACGGGATCACGCGCAGCAGAGAAACCGCCCGCTGGACGTCGTCGAGATCACTGCTGTTGAACAACGTGATCCGATGACCCTCCTCCCGCCATGGGTTGACCAGGCACCAGTCGTGCCCGCCGATCACCGGCAGATGGAAGACCGCGGCCGGCCGGGCTTGCTCGAAGACCGTGGGCATCACGGCACGAAGGCCGAAGATGTCGGCACTGACCGCCAGTACGGGCGCCTGCGGCCCGGATTTGGCCAGCAGATCGGCGGCCTGGGCCGCGTTGGCCGCCTGGCCGACGACGAACTCGACGTTGCCGAGGTCTGCTTCGGCCTGCTTCAGGCGTTTGATGATCGGCTCGAGTTCCTCCGGCGCCAGGGCCCAACTGCGGCCGCTCGGGTTGCCGGCGATCATGACGCAAATCGGCACCTTCGCCGGCGCCACGGCTTCCACGACCGGTGACTCGTCTTCCGCGCGGAGGTGCCCCGCCGCCAACGCGATTCCGCCAACGGCACTGGCCCCGATAAACTGCCGACGATTGCAGTGTGTACACATGGTCTTGTCTCCCACAAGGCTGGTTGTTGTCTAAGTGAAACGGTCGTCGCCGGCCGTCATTCGGCCGCCATGCAAACGATACGGCCGTCTTGCAGGGCTACAACGATCCGCCCGTCGCCGTCGACCGCCGTACCGCCCTTGACGGCCGCTGCCGGCAACCGGCGATACCAGAGGTCCTTGCCGCTGTCGACGTCGACCGCCGCCAGAAACGCGCCGACGGCGTCACCCTGCGCAGCTTGTCCGGCCGCCAGCACGGCGTTCGGCCCGACGATCAGGCTGTTGTAGCGGCGTCCGGCCGGCGCCTGCCAAAGGGCCCGGCGCTGTGGGCCGCGCGGCGCCGGACGATCGCTCACGCGGGGTGCCGGACGGTCGGTCGCCCCCGGCTGCTGCGCCGCCAACAGGCCCAGGTTCGTATGCCGGCTGCCGTCGTAGGCCGCGTTGTACATCAGTAGCGTGCCGTCGGGGTACGGGTGCGCCAGCGACTGGTATTGGCCGTACGTCGGATAGAACGGATAGAAGGCCGTGGCAAACCGCGAGTTGACGCCCTCGAACGGCTCGTTCAGACACTTGCCGGTCTTCAAGTCGTAGCGGGCCATCTGATAGACACCGCCGCCGAGGAACCGCAATTCGCCGCCGGCGATCATCAGCGGCCCTTGCAGACTGACGCCGCTGTTGACCTTCTCGCTGAGTGCACCGGACGAACTGTTGTACCACTTGAGCTTGCCCGTCACCGCGTCCAGGGCCACCACGTGGGTGCCGTCGTAATGGGCCATGCCGGCCGCGGCGTAGACCGTGCCGTCTTGCACCACCACCCCGCCGGCCACCGGCCAGGTCGAGATCAGCTTGCCGTAGACCGGGATTATCCGATCTGCCGGCGCCACGCGGAACGACCAGAGGTTTCGCCCGGTCGCCGCCTCCAGGGCATACACCCTGCCGTCGGCCGAACCGACGAAGACGCGATTCTCGGCCACCACCGGCGGATAGTAGACGGCCGAGCCGACGAACGTCTTCCAGCGGAGCTTTCCCTCGGCGTCGATCGCGCGGACGATCCCGGCGCGGTCGGCCACGAAGACCAAATCGCCCGCGATCACCGGGGCCGTGGGCATCATGGCCGCTCCCGGCTCAAACGCCCATTGTCGGGCAACTTGCTGCGGGAGCTTTATGCGGGTGACGCTGCTGCGGGCATTGTTGCCGCGATACACGGGCCAGTCGTTCTCGCCAATCGCGAACTCCTCGACCGACGCCGGATCGTCGCAGGCCAATTCGAGCCGCGAATCGTCGGCCGCCGGCGAGAAGTCGAAATCGCCGGCCGGGCCGAGACAGATATGGCCGTAGAACGACAACTGGCAGCCGCACATCCAGGGGCCCCAGTAGAGCAGGCCATCGGAGATGATCACACCGTCCTGGCAGGGCGGCCGCATCGGCGCGATGTGCTCGGCCGCGTTGGTCTCCGTGTCGATGCGGACCGTTCCGCCCGGCGTGCGGTAGAATATACTGTCGACGCTGCCGGTGGCCCGGGTGCAGGCCCTGCGCCGTGACAGCCGCGCCAGTATCTCGCCCGTCTCGTACGAGAGCTTCGCGCCTGTCTCCTGCGGCCCGGCCGCGTAGAAGCCGTCGTCGCGGAGCACGATTTGGAAGTTGCCGTGGGGGCGATGCCAGAGCAGCTTGCCGTCTTCGGCACTGGCCACCACCAACCGGCTGCGTTGCGGCCCGGCGAAGAAGAGGTACTCTTCGTTGCACTTGATGTAGGACGTCGTGGCGTAGCCGGTCACGTAATGCTGGGCCCGTCCGTTGGGGCCGATCGCCTCGAGCAGATCCGCGTCGTCGTTGGTCCAGAGGACCTTGCCGTTTTTCGCGTCGATACACCGCACGAATTTCTCCGGACAATAGACGTAGATCTTACCGCCGCCCATGCAGACGCCACGGCTGTCGAGGTATTCGTCGTCGCGATGGCTCCAAAGGACTTTCTTGCTATCCGGGTCGATGGCCACCAGGGTGCGCCCGAAGCCGAAGCTGTTCCTGGGATTGGCATAGTCGTGCCCTTCCCACATCCCCCACGGCCAATGTCCCATGCCGGGGATGCCAGACGGCTGCGTGCGGACCGACGTTTCCGGTCCGCCGACCAAGGCGTAGAGCACGCCGTCGACCAAGGACATCCACTTCCAGACCTTGCCGTCGGAAAGGTCGGCCGGAGCGACGATCTCGTCGGCAACGTTGCCGGTGGCGGCGTCGATCAGCTTGCACGACTCGTCGTCGGCCAGGTAGAGCGTCTCACCCGTGGCGATCATCGTGTTGCGATGGATCATGAAGCCCTCTTTCAAATCCCGCTGCCAGAGGACCGTGCCGTTGTAGGCGTTGATGCACAGCAGCTTGTTGAGCATCGGGTTCTGGTTGGCCTTATGCGCAATGTGGCCGAAGGCCCGAAAGACGCGCCCGCCGGCGGCCACCGAAACCTCGGGCATGGGGCAGAACTTCGGGTCGCCGAGAAACTGCGTCAGGTATGGGGCCCGGGCCAACTGGTCGGTCGACTGCGGATTGTTATCCGGGCCGTGGTACGGATGGCCCCAGTCGTCGACGCCGTCGGGTACCGGTTTGAGGATCCCGCGCTCGCCTAGCATGGCCGTCCCACCGGGATGCAACACGCGAAGCACTTCCGCCTTGTCGACGATCCGCCGCATATCGGGCGTGATCACTTCGCCGGCCAGATTGTCGGCCAATTGGATGGCGTCGAGTTCACCCCGGGCGGCAAACACGCGGTCGCCCAGCAGCCCCGCCGCGGCGGCCGCTTCGCGCACGGCAGCGACCTGCTTCGCGTCCGGCGACTGGAAGAAGATCACGTAATCGGTGCGTGCCGCCAGATCGGTGACGTACTTCGCGTTGCCGTCTTCCGCCAGCCCGAGCACGGCACAGATGCCCTTCTGACCGGCGGCCCTCGCGTCATCACCGATCGCCGTAGATAGTCCAATTGCCACGGCGGCCCAAAGCACCGCCGCCAAGAGACTCCAGCCCACCGTCCTGAAGCGTCTGCTCGTCATCACCGAGATCCTCCGTTTACGAGTCACGATCGAGAAGCCATCAAACGCTGGGTGCCACTGCTGGCTTGTCCAGCAGTGCCGAGTTCAGACGAACACAAAGACACTGCTGGGCAAGCCAGCAGTGGCACCCAAATGCATAAACTCCCACGTCTCCAACGGCCTGCTAGCCACGCGCAGTATAGCGTCGCCGACGGAGAATACCAGCGCCGGCGGCGGAAACTCTGTTTTGCGGGGCACTTCAAACGCACCCGGAGTCAACGCCCTACAGCACGAGCAAGACGGCCGAGTTCGGGGGGCTCGCTTGCACAGTCGTTCCCCGCCCGGTACCTTACGGCTCGTAATGAGCACCATTCGCGATATTCCCGAAGTTGCCGCATTGGACGCCCGCAGGGCGATAGTGCGGATTCCGCCGGAGACGGACGTGCCGTTGACGCCCCGGGTGCGGCAAGTGATCGATACGGCGGAATTTCGGCGGCTGGCGGGCATCAGCCAACTCGGGCTGGTGTCGCTGGTCTATCCGGCGGCGATCCATACCCGGTTCGAGCACTGCCTCGGCGTCTATCGGTTGGCGCTGGTCTACCTGAAACAGTTGGCCGGCGACGAGCGGTTTACCGAGGCCGTGCGGCCCGACGAGGCCGAATTATTCATCGCCGCGGCGTTGTTGCACGATTTGGGACACTGGCCGTTCTGTCATCCGCTGGAAGATATCCGGCTGCCGAGCGTGCCCAGTCACGAGTTGTTTGCCAATAGCTTCCTGCTCGAGGGCGAATTGGCCGACGTGCTGCGCGACGATTGGGGCGTCAACCCGCGGGACTTGGTGGCGCTGTTGAGCGAAAAGCCCCGCGATCGGGCCTCGCAGATCCTCGGCAGCATGCTCTCCGGGCCGATCGATATCGACAAGATGGACTATCTGGCCCGCGATAGCCTCCACGCCGGCGTGCCCTACGGGCGGCACTTCGACCGGCAGCGCTTGCTGGGCAGCCTCTGCCTGAACCGGGCGGGCAACGGCCTGGCGATCTCGGAGAAAGGCAAGACGGCGGCCGAGTTGATGGTCTTCGCCCGCTACGTGATGTTCAGCGAGGTTTACTGGCATCACGGCGTGCGAGCGGCCACGTCGATGTTGCAGCGGGCTTTCTTCCTGCTGCACGGTTCGCTCGATCTCGACGGGCTGCTGCGGATGAGCGAGGAGGGAATGACCGCCGAGTTGCAACGCGTCGCCGGCGACGGGCCGGCCGGCGAGTTGCTTGCCGGGCTGTTCGGCCCCACGCGGCGACTCTACAAGCGGCTGGCGGAATTCAGCTTCTTGCAGGAGCACTCGCTCTATCGGCAGTTGGCTCGCCGTCCGTATCCGTGGTTGGCGGCCTGTGCAGAACAGTTTGCGTTATTGGCCAGCACGGCGCTGGGCCGCGTGGTCGCCCCGCACGAAATCCTCTTCGATGCGCCGCCGGTCGCCCGCGAGGTGCAGTTTCACGTCGAAATCCACTATCCGAAACAAGACCGCTACCGCACGCTGGGCGAAGTGTCGCCGATCGTGCGAACGCTGGCCGAAGAGCAGTTCGACGATTACGTGAAGCGCGTGCGGATCTTTGCACACCCGCGATTGATCGACGATCTGCGGCGGCTGGACGATCTGCCCGAGTTGATTACGCGGGCGATTGAACGGATGTAGCCGAAGCGGGCGGGGAGAAGGGGGCAGGTGCATGTGCGAAAGCGCTTTGCACAAACTCTACCCGTCCCCACGCTCAAGACTTTCTCGCCGCTCCGGCAGAGTGTACCTGTCGCCCTGTCTGCCCGCCGCCAAGCCGCCTACCCCGGCACGGGCATTTCGTCGACCAGCCGGCCGATCAGCGCTTCGACGCCCTCGCGCTGGCCGCCGTGGACGTAGCCTTTGGTGATCACCCGGTGCGAGAGGACGACCGTGGCCAACCGTTTGACGTCGTCGGGCACGACGTAGCGGCGGCCGTCGACCAGGGCGTTGGCTTGCGAAGCCCGATAGAGCGCCAACGCGCCGCGCGTGCTGACGCCCACTTGTAGATCGTCGCAATCTCGCGTCGCTTCGACGATGCCCAGCAGGTATTCGTTGATCGACTCGTCGACGGTCACCTGCCGGACGGCTTCCTGGAGCGTGCTGATCTGTTGGCAGTCCAACGCCGGGGCCAGCGCATCGACCGGTTCGCCCTCGCGATGGCTGCGGAGCACCTGCTGCTCGACGTCGCGGCCCGGATAACCCACCGGAATCCGCATCAGGAAGCGGTCGAGTTGGCTTTCCGGCAGCGGGTAGGTGCCCTCGAACTCGGCCGGGTTTTGCGTGGCGATGACCATAAACGGCCGCGGCAGCGGATAGGTCTGGCCGTCGGCCGACACCTGGCGCTCGCTCATCGCCTCCAACAGCGCGCTTTGCGTACGCGGCGTGGCGCGGTTGATCTCGTCGGCCAACACCACGTTGGCGAAGATCGGCCCCGGGCTGAAGGTGAATTCCTGCGACTGGGGGTTGTAGAGACTGCTGCCGGTGATGTCGGCCGGGAGCAGATCGGGCGTGAACTGGATGCGGTGGAAATCGCCACAGAGGCTGCGGGCGATCGCCTTACCCACCAGCGTCTTGCCCACGCCGGGAACGTCTTCCAGCAGCACGTGCTCGCCGGAAAGCAGCGCCACGGTGGCCAGCCGCACCACGTCTTCTTTGCCCAGCACCACGCTGCAAACGTTCTCGCGGAACCGCTCGATCAGTTTTTCGACGTCTTCGCTCATGGGTGGCTCGCGGTGTCGGTCAACGTGGCGAAGGGGCGCACGGGGGACAAGTACATCTTACCCCATCGGCCCGCGACGTGCTGTGCTAGCAACCCTTTGAAGAACCGGAAGTTTGAGAACTCGGGTGCCACTGCTGACTTGCCCAGCAGTGCTCTTGCGTTCGCTTCAACTAGGCACTGCTGGGCAAGCCAGCAGTAGCACCCAACGCATTGCCCCAGGCACGCGTCGCATCGAACTCACGGCAATCGAGGACTACCGTGGGATCGTCGTGGCCGGATCGTCCGGAAGCCGGGCTTGCGAGGTCGCCGCGCGCTGGCGCCGGAGCATTTCTTCGCGGGTCTTTTGCTGCGTCAGAAGATAGTCTTCGGGATTCTCGAAGTCCAGCATGATCAGATCCTGATCGGGGAAGGCCTGCACGAAGACCGCGGCGATCCGCCACTGGCCATCTTCGCGGTGGAGCACCCAGAGGGCCTTCGAGGTGACTTTCTCGGCCGTTGCGCCCTGGATGTCGATCCACTCGGCGGCCACCTGAGCTACGTCGTCGTTGACCTCCTTGACGCCGGCCACGCGAAACTCGGCCGTATCACTGGCGCCGGGCCTGCCCGGCATCAACTCCTCGTTCCGCTCTTGGCTGAGCCGCTTCCATTGTGCGATCGCGGTGGCGGTGAAACTGGCGTCGACCGCGGCGTCGTCGCCGTCGCGGCAGGCGGCCAGGAATCTGTGCAGCGCCGCACGCGAACCGGTCAGCTTCTCACCGTCGGCGGTCTCGACATACTGCTCGGTCGGATCGCCCGCAGCGCCGGCGCCCGTCGTCTCGCCGCTCTTGTCCGAGCCGCCACACCCTGCCACGCAAATACCCACCACCAGCAGCCAAAGGGCCTGTTGTTTCCACCACATCCGTGCGGTCTCCTGTCGATGTCCAAAGCGATCCGTCGCCATCCACCCCGAGCGGGAGAGGCACCCCTAATGCGAGGTGCGAAACGAGGTGTCGGGGGAGTGTCGCAAGATCGGCCACACAGGTCAAGACGAGAAAGCGGGGAGGTGCCACAGCAGGGGTACCACTCCCGCACCCGACAGAGGGTGGCTGGGGTCGAGATGCGAGGAACGAGCAGCGAGCCCCCAGACGCAGGCACTGGGGGTTCACCACTCGTTCCTCGTGGTTCAACCCCAGGCACCCGACTGCCAGAGTTAGGTGAAACGGGGCACTATACCTCGGCCAACAACGCGAAGTCGAACGCCTCCGCCACGGCCGCCTCTTCGCTCTCTTCGCCCGTCAGATCGATCAGGCTCAGCGCGGTCAGGAACGTCGATTGGTTGTTTCGCGCCAAGAGTACGTCGGTCACGTTGACGCGGCGGTTTCGGTCGAAATCGTAGGGGTAGTCGATCTTGGCCGGGTCGAGGAAGTTGCGAGGGTTGTTGCGTGCCAGCAGGACGTCGGTGGTCGTCACGCGGGCGCTGAGCGGCGAGTTGCCGGCCTCGCCCACGGCGCTGCCGAAGTAGAAGACGTCGTCTGCGGCCAGGCCGAGATTCTCCGCCCGCACGGTCACCTCGAGCCAGCGGTTGACGATCTGCCAATCGGCCCAGGCGATCGTCACGCGGTCGGAACCGCCAACGCCCGCCCCTTGGCGAACGGCAAAACCGGACGGCTGCGGGGCGGCGGTCCATGAGGACGGATCGTCGTCGTTGCCCAGCCGGAAGGTGAAGTCGTCGAGCGTGGGCACGGCGGCCGCCCCGGCCACGTCGACCATCAGGCCGTTGAGCCCACGCTTGAAGCTCGTGTAATTGGCAAACGCGGCCACGTCGCCGGGCATCAGGGCCGTTTTGTCGGTGGCCAATGCAGCGTCGTCGGCGGGCCCCAGGCCGGGGTTGTCGCCGTCGAAGACCGAGTGGTTGTAGAAGAGATAGCGCCCGACGACTTCGGCCGTGGGCAACACTCGCAGCGCCAGCGGCGCCGAGATCGCCCGGGCCCCGTCCTCATCGGTCACCCGCACGCGGATCACCTGCCCGCCCGGCGTGTCGAAGCTGGCGGAGTGGAGGTACTCGGTGCTGGGAGCCGTGTCGAAGGTGCCGTCGCCGTCGAGATCCCATTCGAACTTCAGTTGCGGGGAAGTGTCATCGGGATCGGTCGAAAAGAACGCATCGAGCGTTACCGTCTCACCCACCTTGACCTGCGAGTTGGTCACCTTGAAGTACGGTATCGGCGCCCGATTCACCTTGGTCGCAGGCACGATGATCACGTCGTCGTCGTTGCGGTTGCCTTGCACGTCGTAGACCAGGATCGTGTAGTTGTTCACGTCTCCCGGATTGTAGTCGACCGTCTTGAAGGTGGCCGTGGCCGAGGTGCCCGAAAGCGGCATCTCGGCCACCGTATCGCCTTCGTGCTGCAACAGGGCCGCCGCCAGCCCCACGCTGTCGGAAGCCGTGAAACGAATCTCGATCTGTCCGCCGACCGGAGCGACGTTGCCGGAGGTGAGAATCGAAAGGCTCGGGCTGCGGTCGTCGGTGAAGTCGCCGTCGGGGTTGAAGTAGCGGCTGGCGTTGAGCGCCAACGCGGCGGCATACGAAAGCCGCAGGTCGTGCGACGAGTAGGCGTCGGGATAGAGCCAGCCACGAAGTCCGCGGAAGCCGTTGCCCATCAGGTTGCCGTTGGTGTTGGCGTCGTTGCGGAAATCGTGCGACAGCCCGAAGGCGTGCGACATCTCGTGCAACACGGCCCCCAGGTGCGACGAGGCGACGCTGCTGAGCGTGGCGCCTTCATACCACGGGTACGTGACGTTCGCCACCAGCGGATACGGGCCAACCTCCGGCAGCGTCAGCCCGCCGTAGGTGCGGTTGTCGGTCAGGTAGTCGGGCGTCGCCAAAGGACTGGACGTCGCCACGGCCACGCCCGGATCGCTGCCCGAGCCGAAACTGGCCCCCAACGTCACCGAGCCGGCGATCGAGGCGTCGGCGTTCATCACCAGCGACTCGCTCACCAGCAGCCAGATCTGGCCGTCTTCCCAAACCGAAAGTCCCGCGTCGGTTCCCGCGTCGATGATCCGGCTCCACTGGTCTTGATGATAGTAGGTGTCGGCCCGCGACGTATCGACCACGTGGATCAACGGCGTCACGCCGTCGGCCTCCGTCTCCAACTCGAAGGTCTTGGGCCCGAAGCCGTAGCGATCCATCTGGTCGCGATACCAGTCTTGATACCACAACAGGGTCGTCTGCAGATTCTCGACGCCCTCGGGCTGCGGATCACGATTCGAGGGAATCAGATAGGCCACGTGGACGACGTGCGAGGAAACGTCGGCAGGCATCACCGGGGTGTCGTCGGGCTCGGCGGTGGGCGACGCCTCGGCAACGGAATCGGCCGGCGTAAGATCCGCCAAATCCGTCGCCAACAACGGGCCCACTACCGAATCGCCGGCGAGCAGTTGGCGCGCTTCGAGACACTCGAGCGTCAAACGCCGTGAACCGGACAAACGGTTACTACCTAGTGACATCTGATCTTGGCAGTGGTGATCTTGGCAGTGGGGTGGCTGGGGCAAAGCGCAGCGGTGCCCCAGGTTCGTTGTGCTCTCTTGTCCTTTGTGTCACTGGGGCACCGCCGCGCTTTGCCCCAGCCACCCTCCGCGCAATAGCTTGCGCGTGCAGTTTCATGGTTTGTCAATTGGGGGCCGCGAATGGGCAAACCGCAGAGAGGAGCTTCAACAATTCACTCTATCCTCGACGGCCGCCAAAGTCAACGTGCCGCCACGTCCTCAGACGACGCGACTGCACCCATCAGAGGGAGTATCCTGCTGCCGTAGTCGGGGCCAAAACCGAACGACCGCTTTATCCGCCAGTCCATCGCCAGCGGATTGCGCCGCCCCGGCGGAAACGCCCCCGTGCGAAACACGTACGGCAGCCGCGCCGGCGGGAATGGGTAGTCGCTGCCGTGGAGCACACGGGCTTTGACGTCCGCCGGCTCGCGGGCCAGCCGCCGAAGCGAACGCCAGCGGATCCAACTCGCCATGATCGACGTATCGCCGTAGAGGTTGTCGTGCTGCTGCATCATGCGGACGAAACTCGGGTATTGATCGACCGGATCGAAGAAACCGCACGTGCCGCAATGGGCCGCAATCACCGCCCCGCCGTGGTCGAGCGCCCGGGCGAGCCGGGCCGGATCGGCATAATCCTGCGACACCACACTGCACGAATGTTCGTAACCGGTGTGGAACATCAACACCACGCCCAACTCCGCCGCCCGGCGATAGAACGGATCGAACTCCGCCCGGGCCGGATCGACGCCCTGAATCGCCGTGTGGATCTTCACCAGCCGGCACCCGGCCGCGTGGCAGCGTTCGAGTTCGGCCAGGGCGTCCTTGCGCAGCGGATTGATCGAGCAGCCCGGCAGGATCTTCGCGTTGCCGGCGGCCAACTCCAATACGTAGTCGTTCGACACGTAGAAATCGGTCGCCGCGTCGTCGCGCGAGCCGTCGGCCCGATAGACGGCGTCCTGGGCCAACACCACGGCGTAGTCCAACGGCGAGCGATCCACGTCGGCCACCAACCGGTGGCGCATCTTCTCGGTGAGCGTCTCGCCCGGCTCCTTGTAGATCCGCGTCAGGCAAAGCAGCAGCCGCGTCGTCCATCGGCGCCGGGTGCACGGCGAGAGGAATCCCTCGCGAGGGTCTTCGCCCCAGCAGAACACGTGGACGTGGGCGTCGACGATGGGGGTGTTGGTGATTCGCGGGTCGTTCATCAAATGCGGGTCGCCGGTGGGTGCGAAGTCTCAGCGGCAACGGCCATTATCGGCGGCGATCGGTAATCGTACAACGGGCTTGCCCGGCACTCTCTCGGGCGTTATAGTCCGCTCGGTGTAACGCCCGATCGTATAGTAGCCATCTCGCTGCGGCGAGATGTAGCCGCGTCGTCCGTATAGTAGCCATCTCGCTGCGGCGAGATGTAGCCGCGCCGTTCGTATAGTAGCCATCTCGCTCCGCGAGATGTAGCCGCGTCGTCCGTATAGTAGCCATCTCGCTGCGGCGAGATGTAGCCGCGCCGTTCGTATAGTAGCCATCTCGCTGCGGCGAGATGTAGCCGCGCCGTTCGTATAGTAGC
>CAYYNP010000084.1:12421-32983 GCA_964472545.1 uncultured Planctomycetaceae bacterium
CGTATAGTAGCCATCTCGCTGCGGCGAGATGTAGCCGCGCCGTTCGTATAGTAGCCATCTCGCTCCGCGAGATGTAGCCGCACAAGTCATCTCGCTGCGGCGAGATGCAGTGGCGTCTCGCGGAGCGAGACGCCTACTATAAGGCCCCGAGGACCAACCGTCATGAATCCCTACCGAATGGCCATGCCGCCGCGATGGTGGGGGCCGGCGATGCGTCCGAGACTCGTGCGGTGGATGCGGCCCTTTCGGCGGCGGCGATGCCGAAAGGTGATGCGGCTGATGGAGATCGAGGTGCTCGGCACCGAGCACGTGCGGCAAGCACTCGCCGACGGGGCCGGCATTCTGATCACGCCGAACCACTGCACCCACGCCGATCCCGACACGATGTACGCCGCGGCCGATGCGGTCGGCTGCCCGGCCTACTTCATGTCGACCTGGCACGTCTTCGACTCCCACGGCCCGCTCGCCCGCCGCGTGCTGCAATGGCACGGCACCTTCAGCGTCGACCGCGAAGGGGCCGACCTGCAAGCCTTCAAACAGGCCGTCAACATCGTGCAGGAGAAGCCGCATCCGCTGGTGATCTTCCCCGAGGGCGAAGTCTACCACTGCAACGATCGGGTGACCCCGTTTCGCGAAGGCGCGGCCGCCGTGGCCCTGACCGCCGCCAAACGGGCCAAGCGGTCGGTGGTCTGTGTGCCGTGTGCGCTGAAGTATCGCTACCTCGAAGATCCCACCGAGGGCCTGCTGAGTACGATGGACGAACTGGAACGCGAGATCTTCTGGCGTCCCCGCGGCGACCTGCCGCTGCCCGAGCGGATCTACAACTTTGCCCAGGCGATCCTCGCCCTGAAAGAGATGGAGTTCCTCGGCCACGCCGCCACCGGCACCCTGCCCGAGCGAACCGACGCCCTGGCCAAAGTGATCCTCGCGCGGCTCGAAGAGCGCCACGACCTAACCCCGGGCGAAAACACCATCCCCGAACGCGTTAAAGACCTGCGGCGGATCACGCTCAAACTGCTCGAAGACGTCGCCCCCGACGACCCGCAGCACAAGCGCCTCAACGACGACCTCGACGACTTGTTCCTCGTCGTCCAACTCTTCAGCTACCCCGGCGACTACGTGGCCGAAAAGCCCAACATCGAACGCCTCGCCGAGACCCTCGACAAATTCGAGGAAGACGTACTCGGCAAGTACAGCGCCACCATCCGCACCCCGCGCAAAGTCACCGTGCAGCTCGGCGAGCCGATCGCGGTCGAAGGTGGGCGGCGTCGCAAGGGTGCGGCAAGGGAGTTGATCGATCGGCTGGAGGGCACGGTGCAGGAGATGCTGGACGGGCTGATTGCCCGGTCATAGAAGTAGGGTGCGTCGCGACGCACCACCGCAACTCATGGTGGGACCAGACGCACACGGGGTGGCCCGGACACTCTTGCGCAGAGGACCCAGCCATACGGGGAGACTCTTTCGCAAGAGTGTCCGGGTGGCGCAGCCACAAGAGGCGCGGCGCCGGACCACGGAACCTCTCGTTGCTGCGCAACCCCGACACCTTTTCCGACATAGCGGCAGAAGTGGCAACGCCCGATGCGGAAAAGTGTCGGGGCCACCCGCGAAGCAGTAGCACACGCTCTCTCCACGAGACTTTAGCGTTCTGCGCCGGTCGTGGACGGCGCTTTCATCCCCAGGTGTTTCGCGAAGAACTCGAACTGAAGATCCAGCGGATCGGCGCCGTTGGCAGGAGCGGGAATGTCGTTTCGCCCTCCTCCCACCAGCACGGCGGGAATACCCAAGGCGTCGGCCCGCTGCTTGATCATCTTCGAGAACTTCGGATCGTGGACCCGGTCCGTCGCCGAGGCGTTGGCGTAAACGAAGAGCGGCGGGCCGCCGGGCTTCATAAAACGCATGACCAACGACTCGGTGCCCATCGGTTGCAGGTGCGCGGCGACCACCGCCAGCGACTTGGACATCCGCTCGACGGGATCGGTGCTGTCGCGTTTGGCGAGGTCCGGCGAATAGGCGACCCACTCCGAAATCAGCGCGCCCGCCGACACGCCGTAGGCCCCAAAATGCTTCGGATCGATATTCCACGGCTTCTGCATCGCGCGGAGGAACTGAATCGACCGGCCGCAATGCTGCATGATGGCCAGATAATCGGCGTCGTCTAGAAACGGATAGTTGCAGGAAGCGACGGAGACACCGGCTTCGAGGAACATCCTCAGCAGCCGGCCCCCTCCGCGAGCCACGTGCCCCTTGTCGCCGGCGCGGAATCCACCGCCGTGGAAGTAGACCACAACGGGCGTGGGCTTGTCGGAATCGGCCTGGTAGAAATCCAATAGGTTGCGTTCGTGCTTGGTGTCGTATTGAACGTTCCGGAAGACCTTCCACTTGCCGAAGGCCGACGGCCGAACGTTCGCCGGGTCTTGCTTCGGCAGGTGCTTGTCGGCCGCGTTGGCGCCGGAGCGATCGCCCGGGATTACACCCGCCTGGCGGCCGAATGCAATCGCCTCTTGGAGCGTCAGCACGCCGTCCCGGTCGGCGTCTGCTTGCGGAAACCGTTGCAGCAACTGTTTCAGCCGCGGGTTGTCGGCGGAGGAGGTTTGTGCAGCCGCCGGTTGAATCTGCGTGCCGGCCAGCGAGAGAATCACGGCAGCCACCACGTGGCCCAGGTGCATGCGTTGGATACAAATCATCGGGGGGTTCCTGTTGGGGTGAACGGCTCTTGCAGTTTGCCGGCTTGCCCGGCAATACCTACCGTCAACATGCTACTCTACCGCGATCCACCCGGACAAGCCAGCGACAACACGCGGCCGGCGAACAGGTTGCCGGTGCGAAACGGCTCGTCATCCTGATTGGCCACCTCGTGATGCACGCGCAACATCGGCAGCGCGTCGTGCCACGCGTCCGTTGCAGCGGCACGGTAGGCCACCTGCACCGACGCGTTGCGGTTGGCATCGCCGTCGATATACCAGCGGAAGCCGAGATTCTCCACGGTCGGCGGATCGACCAGCAACTCGCCCGGCACAATGCGATTGGCCTCCTCGTCAGCCGCGGCCGTTGTCGGCATCGCGAAAGATGTAACGCCGGAAATCGTCAGACCCAAGATCAACGAGATTCTGCCGGTCATGATTCGCCCTCGTGTTTGCGGTGTGCCGTAAGCGGCTTGCCGAACGGGAGTTAGTATAGTCGATTGCGAGACCCTGATCTTCGGAATCACCGATTATTTGCGTACAAACGGCACAGCGTGTACAATTGGATCGTCACTTTCCCGGCTGTCGGCCGACGGCCGGCAGACCAATCGCACCCCGGACAGACGGCGGCAGAGAAGAGGCAACACGAGCATGTGTCGGTTCCCGATGCGGTCGGTTCTTGTCGGCATGATTGGTGTTTTCACCTGGGCTGCTGCGGACCAGCGAGCCAACGCCGCCACGCCGTACGTGGTGACCGACTTGGGCACGCTCGGCGGCGACTTCTCCGAAGCCTTCGGCATCAACGGTTCGGGGCAAATCGTCGGGCGGTCGGCAACCGCGGCCGGCGACATCCACGCTTTCTTTTTCAACGGCAACGCGATGCAAGATCTCGGCACGCTCGGCGGGCTCGCGTCGGCCGCCCATGCGATAGACGATAGCGGCCGTGTGGTGGGAGAGGCGGAGACGGGTCCGGGCGCCTTTCGGGCGTTCGTCGACGACGGCGCGATGGGAGACCTCGGGGTCTTGGCGGGCGATGCGTCGGTCGCCTTCGGCGTCAACGGCCTCGGGCACATCGTAGGAGAATCGGAGACTCCCACCGGCGAGTTTCATGCAGTGATCTACGACGCCGGCACGTGGCACGACCTGGCCGCGCCCGGAAGCCTCGCTTCGACCGCCTTTGACGTCAACGACTCGCGGCGGGTCGTCGGCCAACACGAAGTCGCACCGGGCGTCTTCCACGCCTTTCTCTACAGCGACGCCGGGCCGATGCAAGACCTGGGGACGCTGGGCGGAGGTTTCTCCGTGGCCAACGCCGTTAACGACGGGGGACTGGTGGTTGGCGAAGCGGAGACCGCGCTGGGCGAAATGCACGCGTTTTCGCACAACGGCGTCGGAGCGATGCAGGATTTGGGTACGCTCGGCGGCCCGACCTCGGCGGCGCTGGACGTCAACGATCTGGGGCAGATCGTCGGTGTATCGATGACAGGCGGCGGTGTGGAACACGCCTTTCTGTTCGACGCCGGCGACGCCGCCATGACCGACCTGAACGACCTGCTCCCGCAGGGTTCGTCCTGGGTGCTCAGTTCGGCCGCCGGGATCAACGAATCGGGAAAGATCGCCGCGTCCGGCTTCGACGCCTCGGGCGAGTTGCACGCCGTGTTGCTGACGCCGGTGCCCGAGCCGGGGACGTTGATCTTGTTGTTGACGGCAATCGTCGCGGGGCTGGGCTTTGTCGGACGACGCCATAGTAGTCATCTCGCTCCGCGAGATGTCACCCCGTCTCGCGGAGCGAGACGACTACTTTCCACCCCGTCTCGCGGAGCGAGACGACTACTTTCCACCCCGTCTCGCGGAGCGAGACGACTACTTTCCGGCCCGTCTCGCGGAGCGAGACGACTACTTTCCGGTCCGTCTCGCGGAGCGAGACGCCCACGTTGACGCGAGGAGAACCGATCATGCCCGTCAGCCGCCGCAGTTTCCTCCAGGCCACCTCGGCCGTGGCCGCCGCGTTGGGATTGAAGTTGCCGCAGTTGCTCGGCGATGAAGGGCAAGACGCCAACGACGGCCCTACGGTCATCTGGCTGGAGGCCCAGAGTTGCAGCGGATGCAGCGTGTCGCTGCTTAACAGTATCTACTACGGCACGATCGACGAACTGCTGCTGAATACACTGAACCTGGAATTCCACCCCACGATCATGGCCGGTGCCGGATCGGCCGCCATCGCCGCCGCGGCGGCCGCCCGAGCTGAGACGGGTTACGTATTGATCGTCGAGGGCGGCGTGCCCACCGGCGCCGGCGGCAAGTACGCGGAGCTTTGGCCCGGGCTGACCGTGCTCGACGGCGTGAAACAGTTTGCCCAAGACGCCGGCTTCGTGATGGCCGTCGGGAGTTGCAGTGCCTACGGCGGCGTCAACGGCGGGGAGCCCAATCCGACCGGCGTGATGCCGCTGAGCGATATCCTCCCCGACAAAGAAGTGATCAACGTTCCCGGCTGCCCCTCGCATCCCGACTGGGTCGTCGGCACGGTGGCCCATTTGATCGAGGAAGAGGAGGCCCCATTGTTGGACTCCAAGGGCCGGCCGGAACTGTTTTTCGAGGGCAAGGTTCACAATCGGTGTCCGAACTACGACGCCTTCGAGGCGGGCGACTACAGCATCGACACGTGTCTCTACCAACACGGCTGCAAGGGCCCGAACACGCGGAGCGATTGCCCGCAGCGGAAGTGGCACAGCCCGGCCAAGGGCGAATTCGGCGTGAATTGGTGTATCGGCTCGCGCAGCCCGTGCTTAGGCTGTACCGAGCCGGAGTTCCCCGACGGCCTGTCGCCGTTCTACGGACGTCCGGCCGGCATTGCCCAGACGGAGCCGCAGGTTGCCGAGAGTCAACACAATCCGCCGGAGGCGGCCACCGGCAACACGGCAACCGGGGACGAGAACCTCACGGCCTACGAAAGAAACGAGCGTTATCGCGAACGGATGGCCGAACTCCGGCGCGAGAAGGAGCGCCTGGAGAAGGAGCGTCTGGAACGCCTGCGACGCGAAGCCGACGCCAAGCGCAAGGCCTATCTGGAAGCACAAGCCGAACGCCGCGCCGCGTATGAGCGTCGGCGGCGGCCATGAGCAAGGCGGCCCCACACGGCCCATATGACCCGACGGCGGGCCCCGCCCGCCAGTAGAGGAGCGTTTAGATGGCGACCACCATCGAGATCGGACCGCTGACCCGCGTCGAGGGGCACATGGACGTGGCGGTGACCGTCGAGTCGTTCGGCGGCACGTTGAAGGTGGTCGATGCGCGGAGTTCCGGCACGACGTTCCGCGGCTTCGAGATCATCATGGCCGGGCGCGACCCGCTCGACGCCCCGCAGTATACGCAACGGATCTGCGGCGTCTGCCCGGTGTCGCACGGCATGGCGTCGTCGATGAACCTCGAGTCGGCCTTCGGCGTGCGGCCGGCGGAGAACGGCCGCGTGCTGCGGAATCTGGTGCTGGGGGCGAACTACTTGCAGTCGCACGTGCTGCACTTCTACCATCTGGCCGCGTTGGACTACATCGACACCACCGGCTTGTTGGCGTCGCCGCCTTGGACGCCGCGTTGGACCGCGCCGGACATGCTCACCGGCGAACCGGCGGCCGACCTGGTGGCGCATTACGTCCAGGCGTTGGAGATTCGCCGCAAGGCCCATCAGATGGGCGCGATCTTCGGCGGCAAGCTGCCGATGTGCCCGGCGTTCGTGCCCGGCGGTTGTAGCGAGGAGGTCACCACCGAGAAGATCGACGCATTCCGCGCGCTGCTGACGGAGATCGCCTGGTTCGTGCGCGACGTCTACCTGCCCGACGTGGAACTTGTGGCCGAGCGTTTCCCGCAATACTCGTCGCTGGGCCGCGGCTGCGGCAACTTGCTGGCCTACGGCGTGTTCGACCTGTAGTCGACCGGCCGGCGGAAGCTGTTTCCCGGCGGAAGTTACACCTCGCGTCGGTTCCGCGCGCTCGATCCCCGGCGAATCGCCGAGTACGTGAAACACTCGCGGTACGAGCCGACCAGCGGCAGCCGCCATCCGGCCGCCGGGCTCACCGAGCCTCTGCCCGAAAAGGACGGCGCCTATACCTGGCTCAAGGCCCCGCGATACATGCGGATGGTCCACGAGGTGGGGCCGTTGGCGCGAATGTGGATCGCCGGCCGCTATCGCCGCGGCATCTCGACCGTCGACCGATTACTCGCCCGGGCCGAAGAGGCCCAACTGATCGCCGGGGTGATGGACGGCTGGCTCGATGAACTGGTGCCGGGCGAGCCGAGCTTCGAGCCGGTCGCCGTGCCCGAGGTGGCCGTGGGCGCCGGGCTGACCGAAGCGCCGCGCGGTGCGCTGGGCCATTGGATCCGCGTTGAAGAGGGCAAGATCCACAACTACCAGGTCGTCACGCCGACCGCCTGGAACGGCTCGCCGAAAGACGATTTCAACCAGCGCGGGCCGATCGAGCAGGCCCTGGTCGGCACGCCGGTGGCCAACGCGGACGAGCCGGTCGAAGTGCTGCGGGTGGTCCATTCGTTCGATCCGTGTTTGGCATGCGCGGTCCACGTGTTGCGGCCGCGAGACGGGGCCGGTGCCGGGCGACCGTGAAAAACCGATCGAGTGGGAAGACCTGATGGGTGGCTGGGGTCGAGGATTGACGGCAGAGGAAGGGAGTGCATGGTGCGCAGTGCAAAATGCAAAATGCAAAGTGCGAGGTGCAAAGTGCCCGATGCGGCGTGCGACGTGCGGCCGACGTTGGTGTTGGGGATCGGCAACATCCTGCTGGGCGACGAGGGCGTGGGCGTTCGCGTGATCGAAGCGATGCAACAGACGGCTTTGCCCGAGGGGGTCGAAGTCGTCGACGGCGGCACGGCGGGCGCCGACCTGGTCGAAATCGTCGCCGATCGAGGCAAGGTAATCGTCGTCGACGCGATCGAGGGTCCGGCGCCGCCGGGCACGGTCTACCGTTACGCGGCCGAAGACCTACGTCCGCCGGCCGACGCGCCGATTTCACTTCACCAACTCGGTCTGCTAGAATCGTTGGCAATGGCCGGGCAACTCGGCTGTGCCCCGCGCGAGGTGGTGGTCTTCGGCGTTCAGCCGCGGCAGATCGCCACCGGGCTCGAGCTTTCCCCGGAAGTGGCCCGCGCCGTACCCGAGGTTGTTGCCGCGGTGTTGGCCGAGTTGTTGGCCGAGTTGTTGGCCGAGTTGCGAGTTTCTGAGGAACAGACAGATTGACATCGGAAGCCCCCAGGAGTCGACCGCCTGTGGCTTCGCGGCGCGAACGAGGGAGGAGAACGAGGATGATCGGATCGATTCGACGCGTGCTGATTCTGTTTGCAGTGATCTCTCTTGTGGCGGGCGTTGCCGACGACACACTGGCCGAACCGGGCGACGGCCGCGATTGCGCAGACTGCCACGACAGATCCCGCAACGGCATGAACCTGCTGGGCCTGACCGACGACACTTACGAAGTCCGGGCCGGCGACGTGGCCCAGTTCACCTTCGACGTCTTCGACGGCCACAACGACTACTCAATATCCGTCAGCGGCATGCAGGGGACCACGCTGGAATACTCGACGCCCTTGGGCAGCGAGTGGCGGAGTCGTAGCAAGGACGGAGGGTACTTCACCTCCGGCACCCACAGTTCGTCGCGGCAGTACACGTTCGATCTGCCCATTGCCGACACCAGCCCGGAGGCCGTCTACCACCTCGAGGCCCAACTGGCGGGCAAGAACGGCGGCAAATGGGCTCAGGTCGAGACCTTCGACCTGCGCGTGCTGCCCTTCATCCCGCCCGATCCCGAGTTCGGCAACGTCTTCCCGATGATGTTCACCGGGTTTGAAGAGGCGACGGCGGGGGCGACGTCGTTCGTCCGTAGCGGCGAGGACGTCGAACTCCAGTGGGACGTGACCGGCGGCGGCGCGGCGGTCGAGGTGACCGACGATTACACCGATCTGGCCGATCCGAGCAACGCCCACCAGTTCCACGTCAACAACGCCGACAACGTCGTCTTCACCAGTGAACGGATCGACGTCCGCCAGTTCGTCGACGTGCAGGTCTCGGCCGACGTGCGGATCTACGACACCAGCAGCGGCTTCGAAGACTCCGACACGATCGAACTGGCCGTCGAAACGAGCACCGACGGCGTCTTCTTCGATGCGCATCCGTTCCTGCACTTGCAGGGCAGCGAAACGGTCCCGCTGGACACGGCCGACGACAACGGCAACGGCGCATTCACCACCTTTGCCACCGAGGCGGGCTTCGTGTCCGACGACGTCGCGACGTTGCGTGTGATGGTCGATACGACGGTCACCTCCAACAGCGAACACGTGATGTTCGACAACGTGCGGGTGACCGGCACCCGGCCACTGACCTGGGACGGCGGCGACGGCGTCTGGGGCCACATCGACGGCGGCTCGGGCAATTCGCTGTGGCTGAACCTCTCCGGCGAGCAGTCTCCTGTATTGCCGGATGATGCCGCCAGCCGCGCAATACTCGACGCCGCCAACACGCACACGGTCACCGTGGCCGAAGATCGTCACGCACAGGACCTGCTCGTCGCAGGCGGCCGGGTCGCCGTGGCCAACGGCCGCACGTTGAGCCTGGCCCGTGCGGCCGATTTCGCAGATGGCACCGGACTGGACCTGGGCGTCGGAACTCGGCTCGATCTGGCCGGCAATTTGACCTTGGCCGGCAACGCCGGGGTCGTATGTCAACTCGGGGCGGCCAATAACGGCCAGATCACCGCCGCCGCGGGTACCGTGAATCTCGGCGGCAGCCTCCTGCTCGAACCGGTCGCCGTGCCCGAAGGGACGCTGCCGGCGACAATCGACCGAACGATCGTCGCCGCGGCCGACGGGGCGGAAATTCTAGGGACCTTTGCCGACGTGCCACCCGTCGCGGGCACCGAGAGTCACCTGGGAATCGGCGTATTCCACCGCGGCGTTCAGTACGTCGGACGTGCCGCGCCGCAAGACCCGGCCGATGCCGTGACCACGCAGTTGTACGTGGCCGGCGGCGGCGACGGCAACGGCGATGGCAACGTCGACGGTCAGGATATCTCGCGCTTGATCTTCAAGTTCTCGCGGCCCGGCGATCCGGCCGACCGCACCTGGACCGACAACGACACGGCCGGCGGCCTGCTCGGCCGCGGCGACGGCAACGTCGACGGCCAGGACATCACCAATCTGATCGCCAACTTCACCGGCGATCCGGGCCCCAGCGATCCGCATGCGACGCAACCGGCCACGGCCGCCGCCGAGTACAACCCGGCCACCGGCGAGTTTCGCGTGCTGGTCGACGGCGTGATGAGCTGGAACCTCACCAGCGACGGACAATTCACCGGCCCGGGGGTCGAGGCAATCGGCAGCCTCCTGCCGCTGGGCAGCTTGGCCAATCTCACCTCGGCCAACGCGAACACCGTTGGCGAAGGCGGCTTTCTTGGCACGATGACCTACACCGACATCGATCTCGGCCAACTTGCCCAGCGCGGCACCGACGTCGGCCGCTTCACGCTAGAGTACGTCGCCGGCTTCGGGGCCGAGCCGCAAATCGGCACGATCCGCGTCGTTCCCGAGCCGAGCACGCTCACCTTGCTCGTCGGCGGCGTGCTGATGACGGTGTGGCTGCGCGGCAGAAGACGGCGACTCGCAAAAGGCTAACGGGCGCCCCTGCCGACATCTCTGGGCCATCTCCGTTTAGCCGCCGACGGCACGTCGGCGTGTCTCGCCCAGAGCGTGTTCCGATGATAACCTGTTTGTTAACAACAGGTTACATCCGCGTGCGTGCGTGCCCACTGCGGCCCGCGTCGCATTGACGCGGCCGTCATGCCCCGGTAAACTTGACGGATTCAACCAGAAGTAAACCGCCCACAAGAGGGGCCTTTGAGCGAGGCCCGCAAGAAACGAGTCCATGTCCGAGAAAAACCCGACCGAACAACTGGCCATCAACACGATCCGCACCCTGGCGATGGACGCCGTGCAAGCCGCCAACAGTGGGCATCCGGGCACACCCATGGCGTTGGCCCCGGCGGCCTATTTGCTGGTTAACGAAGTGCTCAACTACGACCCCGCCCAGCCCGACTGGCCCGGCCGCGACCGGTTTGTGCTTTCTTGCGGACACGCCTCAATGCTGCTGTATTCCGTGCTCCACCTGGCCGAGGTGCAGCAACTCGACGACGCCGGCACGCCGACCGGCGAGTTGGCCGCGCCGCTGGAGCACCTCAAGCAGTTCCGCCAACTCGACAGCCGCTGCCCGGGCCATCCCGAACACGGCCACACCAGCGGCGTGGAGATCACCACCGGCCCGCTCGGCCAGGGCATCGCCACCAGCGTGGGCATGGCGATCGCGTCGCGGTGGATGGCCGCACGCATGAACCGGCCCGGCTTCGACCTGTTCGGTTTCGACGTCTTCGCCCTGTGCTCCGACGGCGACGTCATGGAGGGCGTGGGGGCCGAGGCCGCCTCGATCGCCGGCCACTTGGGCCTCTCGAACCTCTGCTGGATCTACGACGAAAACAACATCACCATCGAAGGCCGCACGTCGCTGGCGTTCAGCGAAGACGCCGCCGCGCGGTTTGCCGGCTACGGGTTCAACGTGGTCGAGGTCGACGACGTCAACGATCTCGACGCATTGCGGGCGGCCATTCAGGCCTTCCGCGAAACGGACGACAAGCCCACGCTGATCATCGTCCGCAGCGTGATCGCCTGGGGTGCGCCCAACGCCGCCGATACCCACGGCGCCCACGGGGCTCCGCTGGGCGAAGAAGAGATCAAGCTGACCAAGCAGGCCTACGGTTGGCCCGCGGACGAGAAGTTCCGCGTGCCGGCGGAAGTGACCGAACTGTTCCGCCAGGGAATCGGCGCTCGTGGCCGTCAATCCCGCGAGGCGTGGGAGGCGAAGTTCGCCGAGTACAAGACCAAGCATCCCGAGTTGGCCGAGCAGGCCGAGTTGATCGCCCGCGGCGAACTGCCCGAGGGGTGGGACGCGGCGATGGAGACGTTCCCTGCCGACGCCAAGGGCATGGCCAGCCGGGCCTCTTCCGGCAAGGTGCTCAACCAGGTGGCCGCCGGCGTGCCGTGGATGCTGGGCGGCTCGGCCGACCTGGCCCCGTCGAACAAGTCGAATCTTACCTTCGACGGCGCCGGCACGTTCGGTCCCGACGACCCTGGCGGGCGGAACTTCCACTTCGGCATCCGCGAGCACGCCATGGCCGCCGCCTGCAACGGCATGGCCCTGTGTGGGCTGCGGTCGTACGCGGCCACGTTCTTCGTCTTCAGCGATTACCTGCGGCCGTCGATGCGGCTGGCGGCGTTGATGAAGCTGCCGGTCTTCTACATCTTCACGCACGACTCGATCGGCGTGGGCGAAGACGGCCCCACGCACCAGCCGGTCGAGCACCTGGCGGCGTTGCGATGCATGCCCGGGGTCAAGGTCTTTCGCCCGGCCGACGCCAACGAGGTGGCCGAGTCGTATCGCACGATCGTACAATCGGCCGACGGCCCGGCGGCGTTGGTGTTGACCCGCCAGAATCTCCCCACGCTCGACCGCACCGAATACGCCCCGGCCGACGGCGTGCAGCGCGGCGGCTACGTATTGGCCGACGCGGCCGACGGCCAGCCCGACGTGATCCTGATCGCCAGCGGCAGCGAGGTCTCGCTCTGCGTCGAGGCCCATCGGCAGCTTACGGCCGAGGGGATCAAGTCGCGCGTGGTGAGCATCCCCTGCTTCGAACTTTTCGACGCCCAAGATGCCGCTTACCGCAACTCGGTCCTTCCGCCGGCGGTCACCCGGCGGGTCGGCGTCGAGATGGGCGTCGAGCAAGGCTGGCACAAGTACCTCGGCAACGACGGCGTCTTCCTCGGCATGAGCACCTTCGGCGCCTCGGCCCCGGCGGGGGTGTTGTTGAAGCATTTTGGGTTTACGGTGGAGAACGTCGTGGCGGCGGCGAAGGGATAACGAAGCACCGGGCTCGGGGTACTCCAGGCTCACGCCCTACGGTTGCATTGATCGCGCTATGTCGGGTATCCTGACGTTAGCCTCGCCTTCTATGCCTTGAAGTGCGAGGCGTCGCGATCCTCAGTTTGACTCCCATCCTTCTAGACGATGGGTTGCACCGACGCCCTGCAAGCGGTGCCCGGAGCATATGCCAGCTGTATATAGAGGCGAATGTCCTGCTTGTAGCTACTCCTCGCCCATGGTGGGTGAAGGCGGTTGCGCCATCGTGCTCGACGAACCGGCTCCGGCAGACGACATCCGCGCCGATCCTGACGACCGTCGCATCGTCTACGCTCCACATCCATGCGAGGCAGACACACTTCAGGAATATGGGCGTACGAACTCCGTACTCCTGTCGGATATTCTCGTATCACTGGCCGGCCGTTACCTCCACTGCCCTGACTACTTCTGTAAGTCGTGTGGACATGCCTATGAAGCCCGATGGCTTGGGGCGAATCCTGGTCTGTTCGGATGCCTACTTGCGATCTGCATTTCAATCCCTGCGGGGGTTTCGGTCGGGATCACCACATCAAGTATCGCTGCCGGCCTACTCTGGGGATGGCTCGCGTTGCTTCCGTCATACCTATTGATCTACCAGACCGCCAGCGTCTACATCCGGTTGCGTTATCGACAACGTGCGCGTGAATTCCGCAAGTACGGATGCCCCAATTGCGGAAGTCGCCGAGCCGTCCGCCCCAATGGCGCCTTCAGAGCTTTGCCTTGTCCGAAGTGCAAGAAGCGGACGATGAAGATCAAGCTCGTCGGTTGGTCTTGAGACGATTTCCGATGTTCTCGCTTCGGAGGCTCGCGAACGAGCGTGTTGCAGCTACGATTCTTGCCCCCATGCAACACCAGTTCCGCTGTAATGGCCGCCGCACTAACCTGTACCGGCAAACGGACGTCCAGCGTCCCACCGAACCCCCTCCCCCAATCCCCTGTCTTCTACTACAATGCCCGGGCAACTTCGGCAATCAAGGAGATCTCCGATGCACGAAACGCTCGAGCGGCTTCTCAACGCCGCGCCGGTGGTGACGGACGGGGCTTGGGGGACGCAATTGCAGCAGCGGGGGCTGCCGGTCGGCGCGTGTCCGGACGCCTGGAATCTCGAAGAGCCCGGCAAGGTCGAAGAGGTCGCCCGGGCGTACGTCGAGGCGGGCAGCCGGATCGTGCTGACGAACACTTTTGGGGCCAACCGCTTCGTCCTCGCCCGGCATGGGCTCGAGGCGAAGGTGGCCGAGATCAATCGGGCCGGGGTGGAAATCTCGAAGCGGGCGGCGGGTGACGGGGTCGCCGGCGACGGTGCAGCGGTCTTCGCCTCGATGGGGCCCAGCGGCGTGATGCTGATGATGGGCGAGGTCGGCGAGGATGAACTGAAGGCCGCCTTCGCCGATCAGGCCCAGGCGATGGCCGACGCCGGGGCCGACGGGATCGTGGTCGAAACGATGGCCGATCCGGCCGAAACGCGGTTGGCGATCGCCGCCGCCGCCGAGACGGGCTTGCCGGTCGTCGGCTGCATGGTCTTCGACTCGGGGCCGAACGAAGACCGCACGATGATGGGCACCACCGTCGAACAGGCCGCCGAACATCTGGTTGAGGCCGGGGCCGACGCGATCGGGTCGAACTGCGGCCAGGGCGTCGCCGGGTTCGTCGAGATCTGCCGCCGATTACATGCCGCCACCGACCGACCAATTTGGGTCAAGGCCAACGCCGGACTGCCCGAGATGGTCGACGGCGAGACGGTCTATCGTCAAACGCCCGAGCAGTTTGCCGAGTTCGTGCCCAAGCTGATCGACGCCGGCGCCAGTTTCATCGGCGGCTGCTGCGGCACGACGCCGGAGTTCATCCGGGCGGTTCGTCAGCGGGTGGGGGATGGTTGATCGGCTGCCCTTGCGACTGAATGATCCGCATGGCGTCGACGTTCGACGTGTTTAGCAGGACAACCTCTCCGTCTTGTAGTGCCTGCCAGGACTGGCCCGCCGGCTTGTACCGGCCCGGCGGGATGACTGTGAAGTCTTTGGCAGGGCCCGTGAGCACGTCGTAGTCGGCCGGAATCATCCCCAGGATCCCGGTGAAGAAATCACCGTTGCTCATTTGGACGAGCACCCAGTTATTGATGTTCTGTTCTCGAACAACGACCCTCGATAGCACGGGCGTCCAGCGGCGAGTGAGTCTGCCAACCATGAAGCCGCATACGGTGGCAATCCCCACAGAGAGAATGAAGTAGCAGGATCCAAAGGCGTAGGTTGCTACGATGTGCGTCTCAGCCTGGGCGGCCAGCCACTCCCTGTCGAGCAGTCTTGCGGTGTCAAATCCAAACGTCAACAGCGCGAGCAATACCAGCCAGGCGAGGACGGCATGCAGGATCGTGCTGAAGAAGACGGAGAGTACCGTCTTGTCGAACGTCCCGAGATTCTGAGCCGGACGTCGGCGAGTATCGACTTCGACGAAGACGAAGCCCGGCACGATGAACACGAGCAGCAACAGCAGAGCCTGGAAGTTGACCGGCATGAGAAGCCCTTGCCCGAAGAAATCGCCCGCAACACTGCGCCTAATTAGTCGCCAGAACTACCCGTCGCAGGCGACGCGGGCTCGTCTGCGCCATCACCTGCCACCTGTGACGACGGAGGAAGTTCTCCGGGAACTGCCGGAGTGTCCCAAGGATTCACCGTGCCGTTAGCCGGCAGTTCTTCCGAGCCGAAATCCCTCTGCAAAATGTCGTCTACGTAACGAGGAGACCCATTCTCTACCATCGGTCACTCCCTTCTTCTACCCGGACGATGGACAGTCTGAAACGCACTCAATTGTACCCTATGTGCGAGTCTCAGGACACCCCCACCTCGACGGGTTCACCAACCTCGACCGGCTCCGACACCGAGACAGATGCCGTACCGCCGACGTACTCCGGCTGCGACTCGGTGACGGTGGCGTACTGGCAGAGCTTTGCCTGGGGGTTGTCGCCCACGGCTTCGTTCCGCTCGTAAAACGTGGGCGGCTCGTAGGTTTGGCCGGCGGCCAGGCGCTTCTCTTCGCGGCGGATCTTCCAGAGGACGTAGCGTCCGCCGACGGCGCTGAACAGCCGCGACTTGAGGCCGAACTCGCGATGCAGAGCGCCGAGCAACTCCGACATCTTGGCGTACATCTCGGGATTGTTGCGATAGTAGAGCTTCGCCCCGCCGACCAAGGCCGAGAAGGTGGTACCCAGCTCTCGGGCTTCCCAGGCGTAGCGCTCGCGGATGCGCGAATCGGGGTGGTTCTTGTATCGCAAGTAGCCGGCCAACGTGGTCCGCACGATCCGCACGACGCTGGGGCCGTTGCGCTCGAAGTCGCGGTCGAACGCACGGACGACGAACTCGGCCGCCTGGTCGTCGCTAATGTGCGCGTGGCGGTAGTTGAGAATGTACTGGCCGTGGACGTCGGCCTGCTCGTACTCGCTCTCGTCCTTCATCACGCCCTTGGCGGAAAGCTCGGCGTGCAGCGGCGTGCCGGGGATGGGCGTGTAGAGCATGAACTGGTGGAAGTCGGTCACGTGCTCGGCGGCGTACTCGATCGCCTCGTCGATGTTATCCGGCGTGTGGTTCTCCAGGCCGATGATCGTGGAGCCGAGCACGCGGATGCCGTGCGACTGCAGCCGGCGCACCAACTCGAAGGTGTCGGAGCCGCGGAGCTTGGTGTACTGGCTGTCCTGCCCTTCCATACCCATCCAGACCCAGGAGATGCCCAGGCGGACGAGTTCGTCCATCGAGTAGGAGTTCAACACGTTGGCCGAACTGAAGACGTCCAACGACCACGACTTGCCGTGTTCCTCCATCAACTCCAACAGCCGCAGGGCGCGGCGACGGTGCAAGAGAAAGTTCTCGTCCATCACGAAGAACGACCTGACCTTCATCTCGCTTTCGAGTTGGCACATCACCTCGAAGAGTTCGTCGCCGGTACGGTAGAAGTTGACGAACTTGCCCTTGCCGCCGAACATCGCCGAAGTGGAGCAGAAGTTGCATCCCAAGGGACATCCGACCGACGGGATCAACGTGGCGGCCGTATCGCTCGGCTCGTCGCTGACCTTCACGCCCACGTTGCGCGTGCCCAGCCCGGAAAGGATCAACGGATGGCGAATGGGGCGGTCTTCCGGCTCGCCGAGGAAACGCCGGAACCAACGGACGCCTTCGCCCTTGACGATGTGGTCGGCGTCGATCCGGTCGTGCAAGTCGGGGAGGTTGGCCACGTGGCCGCCGACGACGATCGTAGCGTCCGGCTGGTGCTGCCGTACCAACTCACACATCTTCTTCACCTTCAGCACGTTGGGCGTGATGCCGGTGATGCCGACGACGTCGTATTGCCGGGTACGGATCTCCTCGGCAAAACGCTCCAACTCGGGGAAGTCGAGCACCGTACAAGGGGCTTCGACGTTCGCCTGAATGAGCATCAAACCCCAGCTTCGGTGGAACATCCGCAGCGAAAAGGCACCCTGGGTACGGGTGACCTGATTATGGTAGAGTTCCATCGGATTGACCGTCCGGCTGCCGTACTGGTCGTCTTGGGCATAGGGCCCGAAGACGCTGCTGAGCAGGATCTTGGTATCGCTGCCGGAGGGATGGACGGCTTGCGGTTGATGATTGCCCGGGTGGATCTGAACGTAATCTGCTTTCACAGTAGGATTGGCTCCCGGATATATCCGAAATAGGGTGGGTGGCTCGTTTATTGCATAAGCGAAGAATTATATCCCATGTCGTCTCCGGCGGAGCGCCGGGTGTGTATGGCTTCGGTAATAGGTACGTAATACCTGGCCGTGGTACGTTTCGCCTGCCACCTTGGGGGCGCCCGGTGGTGGCTATGATGGCGGTGCTTGGGTGAGTTTTCCGGCGGATGGGCGCCAGGACGAAGTGGACGGCGCTCTGGCGCCAGGCTTCGTGCTATGCTCGCTCGGACCGGTAGCGCCCCCGCTGGTTGACGGGAACCGACGGCGTCTGATATGCTCGACCTTGCGGTGCGAAAACCGCCTGATCGACGTCCTCACCACTGCCCGCCGCCGATGTCTCTTCGCCGTTCGCTCCGACTGCCGATTGCCCTGGCGATCGTAATGATCGCGCTGTTGATCGTGCTGATCGTCGGCTGGGTGCTGCTGGCGGTCAACGGGGCACTGGCCGATACGTCCTATGCCGGCTTGTACTGGGCGCTGCTTAGCGTGGGCGCAACGTTCATGGCGCTGTTGGTCGCCGGCGTGGTCCTCTACCTGACGTTGTCGGTCAAGGCGATCAGCCTCGCCCGGCGGCAGTCGAACTTCATCGACGCGGTGACCCACGAGCTGAAGTCGCCCATCGCCTCGATGAAGCTCTATCTGCAAACGCTCAACCGCCGCCGCGTCGACCAACAACAACAGGCCGACTTCTATCGTTTCATGCTCGAAGACCTCGATCGGCTCGACCACCTGATCACCCAGATCATCGACGCCGGGCGGCTGGAGGCCGGGCGCGTCGACGAAGAGGTCGAAGACGTGGACCTGGCCGCCGTGTTGGTGCAGTGTGCCGAAACGGTATGCATGAGCTATCGCGTGCCGGCCGAAACCGTGCAGATCGACGCGCAGCCGTGCGTCGTGCGGGCGCGCCGGCTCGACGTGGAAATGATCTTCCGCAACCTGATCGACAACGCCGTGAAATACGCCGGCGCCGAGCCACAGGTCGAGGTCACGCTACGGGCCAAGCCCCAACAACATACCGTGGTGCGCATCGCCGACAACGGCCGCGGCATCCCGCACCATTTGCGGCGGCGGATCTTCCGGCGCTTCGTCCGATTGGGAGTGGAACTCGAACGCGAAAAGCCGGGCACCGGGTTGGGGCTCTACATCGTCCGCACGCTCGTCCGCCGGCTCCGCGGCCGCATCCGGGTGCGCGACCGCGACCGAGGCACGGGGACCGTCTTCGAGGTGCAATTGCCGGGCCGTGCGCTCGAATCGCCGCAGGAAGACGCGCCGCCGGAAACCACCGCCAAGGAGGTCGCATGATGGCGGAAAAGCACATCAACGGTACGGTCTCCGGACAGCACATCCTGGTGATCGAAGACGAAGAGCATCTGGCCACCGGTATCAAATACAACCTCGACGCCGAAGGCTACCGCGTGACGACCGTCGGCGACGGGCCGTCTGCGTTGAAGCTGATTCGCGAGGATCCCGACGCCGTCGATCTGGTGATCCTCGACCTGATGCTGCCGGGCATGAGCGGTTACGCCGTCTGCGAGGCACTGCGGGCGACCGACAAACGGATGCCGGTCTTGATCCTCAGCGCCCGCACGCTCAGCGAGGACCGCGCCCGGGGCTTCGACGTGGGCGCCAACCAGTACATGACCAAGCCGTTCGATCTGGACGAGTTCCTCAGCCGCGTGAAGAACCTGCTCTCGCTGCACGGGCGCGTGCGCGAACAGGAGCGTCCGCCGGCGGAGCGTCTGACGTCGATCGAATTCGCCGGGGCCGCCGTCAACTTCGAGACTTTCGAGGTCACCACGCCGGCCGGCCCGGTGCGGATGACGCAACTCGAAATGAGCCTCTTGCGTTACTTCGCCGAGAACCAGAACCGCGTGATCTCGCGGCACGAGTTGCTGGAAAACGTTTGGGAGATGCCCGGCAACATCCAGACCCGCGCGCCGGATCAGTTCATTCGCCGTCTGCGCAAGACGTTCGAGCCCGACCCGGCCAAGCCGCGGCATTTCCTGACCATCCGCGACGCGGGCTATCGTTTCGTGGCCGAGCCGGAGGAGCCGTAGCGTGGTTGTTGTTCGCCCGCCAATCCGAACACCATACGACCTTACTAGCCGTGGGCGGAAGCCCCCGGACGGCTTACACAAGAGCATCGTCAACCCAACAGGCCTGCGTTCTCGTTCGCCCTGCAAGTTCACGCGACACACACCGGGGACTCTCCGAGGGCTTCCGCCCACGGCTGGAGTTCTCTCCCGACCTAATCGTTACAGTGGTGCAAACGTTGCCACGCTGAGTCTTCGAGGAGTTCAATGCAACCAACCAGCCAACCGCCAACATCCGAACCGGAAGCCCCCAAACGTCTCAAGCTGATCGCCTGCGAGATCCTCTACCGCGAGTTCTGCGCCGCCGCGGCCGAGTCGAACAACCTGGTCGACGTCGAGTTTCTCACCAAAGGGCTGCACGACATCGGCCAGGAAGGCATGTCGGCTACGCTCAAGGAAGCCGTCGAAGCCGTCGACGAGTCGCAATACGACGCCATCCTGATGGGATACGCCCTGTGTAGCAACGGGATCGTGGGACTAACCGCCGGCTCGATCCCGCTGGTCTTGCCCCGGGCACACGACTGCATCACGCTCTTCCTCGGCAGCCACGAGCGATACGTCGAATACTTCCACGCCCATCCCGGCGTCTACTACAAGACCAGCGGCTGGATCGAACGTGGCGACGGGCTGGCCCAGTCGCACAAAGAGTCGATGCAAGAGAAGACCGGCCTGGGGCAGACCTACGAGGAGATGGTCGAAAAATACGGCGAAGACAACGCCAAGTTCCTCTACGACCAACTCGGCGACATGACCCGCAACTACACCGGGTTGACCTTCATCGAAATGGGCGTCGGCCCCGAAGCGCGGCTCGAAGCGCAGATCCGCCGCCAGGCCGAGGAAAACGGCTGGAAGTTCGACAAGCTCGCCGGCGATATGTCGTTGATTCGCAGCCTGGTCAACGGCCCCTGGGACAACGAGCGATTCCTGGTCGTGCCGCCGGGGGGCCGCGTGGTGGGTAGTTACGGAGAAGACATCATCGAAGTGGAATCGTAGGGTGCGTGAAACGCACCGCGGAAGCGACGTCTGAATCTACGTCATGGTGCGTTGCACGCACCCTACAACCTCGTCCCCAACCCCCAACCCCCAACC
>CAYYNP010000085.1:0-32783 GCA_964472545.1 uncultured Planctomycetaceae bacterium
ATGACGGAAGGTGTGCATGGTTCCCGGCCGCGCGCCGCTGCGGATGAAGAGGCCCCGCCCCCGACCCTCCCTACCCCACCCCGTTTCCACGCCGCCTCTGCCGGGATACATTAAAAGTATGAAGAACTCGCTGCTGGGCATCGCCGTCTCGGGCATACTGGCCGTCGTCGGAATTGGTCTGCTGGTGTGGTGGACGAGCGCCGATTGGTCGGACTCCTTGGGAATCCGGGTGCCCGGCATGGACAACGCCCCGCCAAAGGACACCGGAGGTGCCCTGCTGGAGGTGGTTCTCGGCGAGCCCGTTGTCGGGGAGGGTGTGGCGTCGAACGTGCCCGGTGCATGGCCCTGGTTTCGCGGGGCGAATCTCGACGCGATTTGCGACGACGGCGTGGCCTTGGATCACGATTGGACGTCGGACGGACCCGAGGAGATCTGGTCGATCGAACTCGGCGAGGGCTATGCGGCGGCGGCCGTGGACGACGGCCGGGTATACGTGCTCGACCACCTGGCCGACGACGAGGTCGAGCAGTTGCGCGGTCTGAGGCAGCCGGAGCGCGAGACGCTGGCCGACGCGTTGAAGTCGGTGGCCGACGGGGAGAGCGACCGTGACGCGTTGGCAACCACCATCGCCGGTCTGTTCTCCGTATCCTCGGAGGAGCAGGAGGCACTGGCGACCGCCGTTGACGAACTGTTGGCCGAGAGCGGGACGAAGTTCGTCGACGCGTTGCGGTATGAGATGCCGCTGAAGCCGTTGCGCAACCGCACCGCCACACAGCGGGCCGAATTGGCCGACGGACTCGACACACTGCCGCCGGGCAGTTTCGACGGCGGCGAAGCGGTCCTTCGCAAGACGTTCCCGATCAAGGGCGTCGATGCGGCCGGCGGTTCGGGCGCCGTCTCCCAATCGGCGTTCGATTTGCTCAGCGCCGCGATGAAGGGCTTGTGCGAGCAGCGGCGGCCCGAACTGATCGCCGCGCTGCGATTCGATCCGGCCGCCGGGCAGCCACCGCCGGGTCTGTTTCGCCCTTCGCTGGACGACGTGGATCGTTCGGCCGACGTGATGCGGTGCCTCTCGCTGGACGACGGACGCGAGATCTGGAGCAATCGGTATCGGATCATCGTTACGCGCAACCACGCCATGTCGCGGACGGTTCCCGCCGTGGTGGGCAAGTACATCGTGTCGCTGGGCCCGCGATGCCACGTGGTCTGTTGGGACGCCGAGACCGGCCGAGGCTACTGGGTCGTCGACCTTGCCCAGCGGTTCGGTACGGAAGTGCCGCAGTGGTACGCGGGGCAATGCCCGTTGATCGACCCGGAAACGAAACAGTTGATCTTGGCGCCCGCCGGCACCACGTTGATGGCGGCGATCGATATGTCGGTCGACTACGCGGCGGCCGGCAACGAAGAGCCGAAGGTGATCTGGGAAACGCCCAGTCCCGATTCGGAAACTTGGAAGATGACGCACGCCTCGGTGACGCCGATGGATTTTGGCGGGCGTCGGGCGTACGTCTATGCTGCCGAGGGCGGAGTTGCCGGCGTATCGGCCGATGACGGCACGATCCTCTGGCAGACGGCCGAGTGGCAGATGGACTACGCCACCACGCCCGCCCCGGTCATCCTCGACGGCGGGCGGATCCTGCTCTGCAGCGGGTACCGCTCGGCCAGCGTGATCTTGCAGGTCAGCGAGTCCGGCGGGCAATTCTCCGTCGAGGTCGCCAGGGAGCTCACGCGGCAGCAGTTCGGCACCGAGCAGCAGACGCCCGTGCTCTACGGCGGATACCTCTACGGCGTGCGGAAGATCGACAAGCGGCTGGTCTGTCTCGACCAACAAGGCACGGAAGTCTGGAACAGCGACGACGACAAGTTCGGCCAATGGGGCTATGGGCCGCTGATGATCGCCGACGGGCTGATCCTCGTGATGGACGACCACGGCAGGCTGAGCATGGTCGAAGCCACCTCGGAAACTTATCGCCCGCGGGGCAGTGCCCAGGTGATCGACGACGCCCACGAAACTTGGGGCCCGATGGCGCTGGTCGGCGGACGGCTGATCGTCCGCGACGTAACGCAGATGGTCTGTCTTGACTTGACTCCGTAGGACGCGGCAGTAGGAAACGTCAGTAGGAAACTCCGATAGCGCGGCAACAGGAACCCGGCGATGGACAAACGATCCCAATCCGTGACGACCGCCGTGCTGTTCGGCGGCTTGCTGATCGCGGTGGCCGTCGTGGGGGCGATCGCCCTGCTCGGCAACGGGGACGAGAACAACGGCCTCGGCGAAGACGACGCGATCGATCCGGCGCTGATCCGCTACGAACTAACGGCGACGATTCCCACGGGCCTCGAGGAGCCGAAAGCCATCGCCGTCGGACCCGACGGCCGAATCCACGTGGCGGGCGACACGTCGGTGCATATCTTCGATTCCGAGGGAACGGTCGTGCTGGAGATCCCGCTCGACGGCAAGCCGACTTGTATGGCCGTCGGCTCGGCGAAGCACGATCGGCCGGGACGCATCTACGTCGGCCTGGGCGATCGTGTTGCCTTGTTCGACGCGGACGGCACGCCGGCGGGCGTTTGGACGACGTTCAATGAGGATTCGCTGTTGACCTCGATCGCGCTAGCCGGGGCCGACGTGGCCGTGGCCGACGCGGGCAACGCCATTGTGTGGCACTTCGACGCCGCCGGTGGTCAGCGCGGCCGAATCGGCGAGCCGGACGAGTCGCGAGACTTCGCCGGCTTTGGCATCCCCAGCCCTTACTTCGACGTGGCGGTCGGCCCCGATCTGTTGCTGCACGTGGTCAATCCAGCGATGTTGCGGATCGAGACCTACACGTTCGGCGGCGACTTCGTCTCGCAGTGGGGCACGTCCTCCTCGAAGGTCGACGGCTTCAACGGCTGCTGCAACCCGTCGCACTTTGCGATGTTCTCCGACGGCCGCTTTGTGACGGCGGAGAAGGGCAAGTCGCGGGTGAAGGTTTGCGACCGAAACGGCAAGCTGGAGTGCGTGGTGGCCGGGCCGGACACCGTGCCGAAGTTGCCGGCCGATATCTCTGTCGACGGGCAAGATCGCGTGCTGATCCTCGACGCCCAGAAGTGCAGCGTGCGGGTTTTCGAGTATCAGGGCAACGCGGCGGGAGAAGAATGATGGACGAGAAGGCGAAACGCGAAGCGGCCGAGCCCCGTTTGAATCGTCGTGAGGCGTGCCGCAGTGCCTTGCGGTGCTTGGCACTCGGCGGCGTGACGCTGTTTTCGGCCGCGCTGATTTGCCGACGCCGCGAGACGTCCGACCGAAAACCGTGTCGAACCCCGTTGGCCTGTCGAGCATGTAAGGCTTTGGCCGGCTGCTCACTCCCGCAAGCCCTTGCGGCCCAGCGAGATACGCAGAGGTAACCACCATGAACGACGAAAACCGTCAAGTCGATCGCCGCGGCTTTCTAAGCGACGGGATGCGGATTACCGGCGTCGCGGCGTTGGCCGGGTCGGTCGGTTTCTTGGCCTATCGGCGCGGGCAGTCGGAAGACCTCATCTGGCAGATCGATCCCGACAAGTGCATGGCCTGCACCAACTGTCAGACGCACTGCGTGCTGGACGTTTCGGCGGTGAAGGCCGTGCAGTGTTACCCTCTTTGCGGCTACTGCGACGTCTGTCCCGGCTACTTCGATACCGACCAGCGCGACACGGCCGCCGAGAATCAACTTTGCCCCACCGGTGCGATCGAGCGCGTGTTCATCGAAGAGCGGGCCGGCGGACAACGTCATTTCGAGTACAACATCCCCGACGACACGCTGTGCATCGGATGCGGCAAGTGCGTTAAAGGCTGTGAGGAGATGAACGGTTCGCTCTACCTCCAGGTCCGCCACGACCGATGCCTCAACTGCAACGAGTGTGCGATCGCCGTCGATTGCCCTACGGAAGCCTTCGTGCGCGTGCCCAAGAGTGCGCCGTATCTGCTGAAGGCGATCGCCCGGAATGCCGTCAAAGAGCATGAACTAAAGCTATCGCAGCAGCCGACGGCCGAGCCGGAACCGGCGGAGGAGACGACACCAGAGTGATTGCCAAGCTGCTTTCGATGCCTTTGCCCCGGGTTCTGTCGGCCCGGTTCCTGCTGCTCGGCGCGGCCGTTGCGGTGGTGTTGTGCGGTTTGTCGCCGGTGGAAGCCTTGGAGCGGACCCCCGACTTCACCGATCATGAGATCCCGCGTTCGCAGCATCCGGCGCCCGAGGACGCGGGGGTGGGCCTGCGCGACTCGCTCGTGCTGTTCGTAGCGTTGTCGCTGGCGTCGCTGTTCGCGCTGACGGTCCGGTCGCGCGCCGGGCTGTTCGTGCTGACGATCGCCTCGCTGATTTGGTTCGGCTTCGTACGCGAAGGCTGCATCTGTCCGATCGGAGCGATTCAGAACGTGGCGTTGGCATTGGGCGATACGGGCTATCGGCTGCCCGCGGTGGCGGTGGTGTTCTTTGCGATGCCGCTGGTCTTCACGTTGTTCTTCGGCCGCACGTTCTGCGCGGCCGTTTGTCCGTTGGGGGCCGTGCAGGAGTTGGCCGCGGTGCGTCCGGTCCGCGTGCCAGCTTGGCTGGAGCATACCCTCGGGCTGCTGGCCTACGTCTATCTGGGGCTGGCCGTGACGCTGGCCGTCAGCGGGGCGGCGTTCGTGATCTGCCGCTACGATCCGTTCGTAGCCTTTTTCCGGCTCGAGGGCAGCCGCAATATGCTGATCCTCGGCGCCGGCTTCTTGCTCGTGGGGATCTTCATTGGGCGGCCGTATTGCCGGTTCCTCTGCCCGTACGGAGCCATACTCGGGTGGCTCTCGAAGGTGTCGAAGTGGAAGGTCCGGATCCCGCCCGAGCAGTGCATCCAGTGTAAGCTCTGTGAAGATGCGTGTCCGTACGGGGCGATTCAAGAGCCGACGGTCGATCAATCGAGCGGCGAACGCCGACAGGGACGCAGCCGGCTGGCCGTGTTGCTGGTGGCGGCGCCCGTGTTGGTGGCGTTGGGTGGCTTGCTCGGCGGCCTGCTCGAGGTGCCGCTTTCGTGGATGCACCCCACGGTCAGTCTGGCGGAGCAAGTGCGGCTGGAAGACCTTGGCGAAGCGGAAGAGACCACCGACGCCAGCGACGATTTTCGCACGTCCGGCCGGAAGACGGAAGATCTCTATGCCGAGGCGATCGCACTGCGCGACGACTTTGGCATGGCCGGCCGTTGGCTGGGGGCCTGGGTCGGGTTGGCTGTCGCCGTGAAGTTGATCTACCTCAGCCTCCGCCGCCGCCGTACCGACTACCAACCGGATCGCACCAGTTGCGTCGCGTGTGGGCGGTGTTTCTGGTACTGTCCGCACGAGCAGGCCAAGCGGGGTACGATCGCCGACGTGGTCACCCTTAACAAACCATCATGAACGCCGTATTGATGAAGACCCGCAACCAGCCACGAAAAGGGGGACAGGCTACTTTTTTGCGAAGCACCCTACGGGCCGCGCCGGAAAAAGTAGCCTGTCCCCCTTTTCGTTGTCCGGCAGGGAGCTTGCCATGAAAGTCAGCGAGTTGATCGACGTGCTGAAGAAGTTCTCGCCGGACGACGTCGTCCGCGTGGGCGTCGTCTGGCCGGACCGGGTGACCGAAACGCACGAGACGCTCTGGGTCGGCGATTGCGGTGCCGGTCCGCAGATCAACGCCGTGATGGATCTCCGCGGCGTGCGCGTCTTCGTCGGCTGCGAGTGCCAGCAGGCAGTCAAAGACCGTCCGCAAGAGACGATCGATCTGGGGCACTACGACAGCACCGAGATTGCCGCCAAGGTCCGCGACTTCTACATCGTCCATCACGGCATGGACGAACTGCTGAACTACCCCGATTTCGACTACGAGAACTGGATCCCGCCGAGGATGAGTTCCGGCGAGTATAACCAGCGGATCGCCAAGATCCTCAGTGAGAAGCTCTTGCGCGACTAGGAGAAGACAGTAGGCGTCTTGCTCCGCAAGACACTCGCCACATACATACAGTAGTCATCTTGCTCCGCAAGATGGTCCTCCCATTGTAGTCGCCTCGCCGCAGGGAGACGAGATGACATCTTGCGGAGCAAGATGACTACTATACTTACCCTTAGAACGGGAGTTGCAACATGTCGAACGACCAGCCAATTAACCGGGCCTCGCCCGACCCGCGGTTTGCGATTGCCATGGGTGTCGCCGTCGTCAGCGGGCTGTTTGCCGTGTTCGTCGGCGCGATGTTGCTGGGCGACTACCGCAGCCGAACGGCGGTCGACCCGGTCGACAATCAGACGGTGGCCCTGTTGAAGGCGGCGATCGAAGCCCAACCCAAGGCCGAAAGCGAGCGGATTGCCGCGGCCGTCGAGGCGATCGAATCGCAGCCGGGCCTCGACGCCGAGTCGATTGCCGTGTTGAAAAACGCCGTCGGTTCGCTGCCAAAGGAGGAGTTGATCGAGAGGCTCCGCGAGTACGACAGCAACGCGCGGAACGCCTATTTCCGGCAGCGGAACTTCACTGCCATGGGAAGCTGGCTAATGCTGGGCGCCTTGGCGATCTGCCTGGCCGCGGCCCGGTCGGCCACCGTGCTGCGTCGCAAGTTGCCAACGCCCGGCGTGCAAGCTTCGCCCGTCGACGCGGAAACCAAATGGACCTACGTGGGGCGTTGGGCAGTGGCCGGACTGGGAGTGGTCTTGATCGGGTTGGTAATCGGCCTTTGGTCGCAGGCCAGAAGTGCCTTGCCTGAGGACGAGGCGGCGTTGGCCGAACTGGCCGAATCGGTGGCCGCCAAGACGGATACGAAGACGGCATCCAAAACGAACACGCCAACGGCGACCGCAACCGTCACCGAGACGGTAACCAAGACGGAAGCCGTGACGCCAGTCGTCGGCCCGCCCTATCCACCAAGCGGTCCAAACGGCTGGTCGCCGAGCGATCCCCCCGGCAACAACGGCCACGCGAACCCCACGGGCCCGCCAACCCCGCCGACCGAACCCTACGCACCTCCCTGGCCGGAAGACGTACAAAAGAACTGGCCCCGCTTCCGCGGTCCCGGCGGCCTGGGGATCTCGGCATACACCAACGTCCCCGAATCCTGGGACGGCGAGTCCGGCAAGGCGATTTCGTGGAAGACGGCGGTGCCGCTGCCGGGCAAGAACTCGCCGGTGGTCTGGGGTAATCGCGTGTTTCTGACCGGCGCCGACGAACAACGCCGACAGGTCTACTGCTTCCACGCCGACAACGGCAAAATCCTCTGGCAGCAGGACGTCCCCGAGACGCCCGACAGCCCGTCGGAAGTGCCCGAAGTCGACCAGTCGACCGGACTTGCCGCCTCCACCGCGGTAACCGACGGCCGTCGAGTCTTTTCGATCTTCGCCAACGGCGACGTGGCCGCCTTCGACTACGAGGGCAATCACGCCTGGACCCGAAGCTTCGGCATCCCGGTCAGTTCCTACGGTCACGGCTCCTCGCTGGCGATGTACCGCGAGCTGTTGATCGTGCAGATCGACCAAGGGTCGATGGGCAAAAAAGAACTGTCGCGAGTGTACGCCCTGGAAAACGCCACCGGCAAGACGGTTTGGGAGGTAAAGCGCGCCGTGCCCTGCTCGTGGACCACGCCGATGGTCATCACCCACGAAGGGCGCGACCAGATCATCATCTGTGCCGATCCCTGGGTGACCGCTTACAACCCGAAGGACGGCTCGGAGTTCTGGAAGGCCAAGGTGCTGGTGGGCGAATGTGGACCTTCGCCGGTCTACGCGGGCGGGCTGTTGCAGATCGGCAACGAGTACGACTCCTGGGTCGCCATTCACCCCGACGGCGAAGGTGACGTAACCGACACGCCGCACGTCGAGTGGATGGGCGGCCAGGGACTGCCCGACACGTGCAGCCCGCTGGCCACCGAGGAGTTCGTCTTCCTGATGCCCAATTCGGCCTACTTCACCTGCCTCGACGCCAAGACCGGCGAGGAGCTATGGTACCACGAATTCGAGGAAGACTATTTCACGTCGTCGCCGAGCCTGGTGGGCGACAAGATCTACCTGTTCAGCGACGACGGCCGCGGGTTCATTATGACGTTCGATCGTGAAGGCGCCAAAGAAGTCGGCCGATCGGAACTCGGCGAGCCGTGCGTCACTAGTCCTGCCTTCGGTGACGGACGCTTCTACATCCGCGGCGAAGATCACTTGTTCTGTATCTCAGACACCGTCACCCATGCACCCTGAGGCTCCGGCGATTCGGAAACTCCGGACGCCCCCAATGAACCCGGCGAGCCTGAAGGCGAGAGCAGTCCAAAGGACGACGGCCCCGAAGAGACACAACCATGAGCATAATCAGTCTGAGCTTCGTCGACCAGACCGTCGAGCAGTTGGGCGGTGCGCCGGACGCGGTGATTCCCATCCTGCAGGCGTTGCAGGGCCACTATCGTTACCTGCCGGAAGAGGCACTGCGTCGGGTTTGCGATCTGACCGAGATCACCCCGGCGTCGATTACCGGTGTGTCGACCTTCTACACCCAGTTTCGCCACCGCCCGGTCGGACGCCACATGATCAGCGTCTGCCGCGGCACCGCCTGCCACGTGAAAGGGGCCGGGCTAATCCAGGACGCTCTGCAGCGCCACCTCGGCATTCCCGACGGCGACGACACCGATCCTGAGCGTTTGTTTACGATCGAAGAGGTGGCCTGCCTGGGCTGTTGCACGCTGGCCCCGGTGATCCAGATCGACGGCACGACTTATGGCCATCTCACGCCCGGCATGGTCGGCGACGTGTTGGGCGACTTCCTTTCGCAGCGAGGTGACGGCAAACCGGCACAAGAGCGCGTGGCCGCGAATCCCGACGGCCCCGTGGGAGAAATCCGCGTCGGCTTGGGCTCGTGCTGCGTGGCCGGCGGCAGCGACAAAGTGCATCAGGCGATTAAGCAGACGCTGGCCGATAGCGGCGCCCCGGCGGTGGTCAAACGCGTCGGCTGCGTGGGGATGTGTCACCGCACGCCGCTGCTGGAACTCGTCCCGCCGGAGGGCGAGGCAAAGCTCTACGCCAAGGTCGACGCCGAAAGCGCCCCGTCGATCGTGTTGAAACACTTCAAGCCCAGAGGGCTCATGCGTCGCATCGGCCGCTCGGTCACCGGCTGGCTCGATCGGCTGCTTTCCAACGAGCAGGGCGACCCGATCACCCGACACGCGATCGACGTCCGCGACGCCCCCGTGTGCGCTTTCCTGGGTACCCAGCAACACCTGGCCACCGAGGCCTGCGGCCAGATCGACCCGACCGATCTCGACGAGTACCTTCGCCACGGCGGATTCGAGGCCCTGCGCCGCAGCGTCGAGGAGTTTACGCCGGAGCAGATGATCGAGGAGGTCCAGCATTCCGGGCTGCGCGGCCGCGGCGGGGCCGGGTTCCCCACGGGTATCAAATGGGCCAGGGTGCGCGAGGCCGCCGGCGACAAAAAGTACATGATCTGCAACGGCGACGAAGGCGACCCCGGCGCGTTCATGGACCGCATGCTGCTGGAGTCGTTTCCGTATCGCATCATCGAAGGCATGGCGATCGCCGCCCGGGCGGTGGGCATTGAGGAGGGCTTCTTCTACATCCGGGCCGAATACCCGCTGGCCGTCAAACGGATTGCCGAAGCCTTGGCCGTCTGCGAGGATCGCGGGCTGTTGGGCGACGACGTGATGGGCAGCGGCTCGAAGTTGCGTCTGAAGATCAAAGAAGGCGCCGGGGCCTTCGTCTGCGGCGAAGAAACGGCCCTGCTGGCATCGATCGAGGGCCGCCGCGGCATGCCCCGGTTGCGCCCGCCCTATCCGGCCCAATCGGGCCTCTGGGGCAAACCCACCAGCGTAAACAACGTCGAGACCTATGCCCTGCTGCCCTGGATCTTTCGAAACGGCGCCGAGGCGTTCGCCAAACTGGGCACCGAGAGGAGCAAAGGCACCAAGGTCTTCGCCCTGGCCGGCAAGATCCGCCGCGGGGGGTTGATCGAAGTTCCCATGGGTGTGACGATCCGTGAAATCGTCGAGGAAATCGGTGGCGGCGTGGCCGGCGGACGCCAATTCAAGGCCGTCCAGGTCGGCGGGCCCTCCGGCGGATGCGTGCCCGCCGAACTGGGGCACACTCCGGTCGACTTCAAGGCCCTGGGCGAGGTCGGCGCGATCATGGGCTCTGGCGGGCTGGTCGTGCTGGACGACTCCGATTGCATGGTCGACATCGCCCGATACTTCCTCCGTTTCACCCAGGACCAGTCGTGCGGAAAGTGTACGTTCTGCCGCGTCGGCACCCGGCGAATGCTGGAGACTCTCGACCGCATCTGCACGGGTGAAGGAAAGAAGGGCGACCTGGAAGAGCTCGAACAACTGGCCGAAACGATCAAGGGCGGCAGCATCTGCGGCCTGGGCGGGACCGCGCCGAACCCGGTGATCTCCACGTTGCGATATTTCCGCGACGAATACGAGGCCCACCTCAAGGGCCGCTGCCCGGCGGGCAAGTGTACGGCGCTGATCGACTACCGCATCACCGAGGCCTGCATCGGCTGCACGCTCTGCGCGCAGAACTGCCCGACCGACGCGATCCGCATCACGCCCTACGTCCGCCACGTCGTCGAGTCGGCCAAGTGTACGCGTTGCGACACGTGCCGGCAGATTTGTCCCAACGACGCTGTGGTCGTCGAGTAGCCACCAGCCCCTTTGCGTGTCCTCATGAACGGCCACGACCGATAAACACTGAAGCCAGCCGAGCCCACCCGCACTGACCGGAACCCTCCATGCCCAGACTCTCGATCGACCGAAGGAAAGTGGAAGTTCCCGAGGGCGCCACCGTGCTCGACGCCGCGCGGAAACTCGGCATCGAGATCCCCACGCTCTGCTATCTGAAAGACTATGAGCCGTCGACGTCTTGCCTGGTGTGCATGGTCAAGATCGTGAATGCCAACCGCTTGGCGCCCTCGTGCGCGACGGCGGCCGTCGACGGAATGGAGATCGAGAGCGAGACGGAGGAGGTTCACGACGTGCGGCGTTCCGCGCTGGAGCTGCTGCTGAGCGACCATCTGGGCGATTGCCTGGCGCCTTGCTACTTCGCATGCCCGGCACATATGGACGTCCCGAAGATGCTGCGGCAGATCGCTACGGGCGAGAACCGCGAAGCGATCGTGACGATTAAGGAAGCGATTGCCCTGCCGGCCGTGCTGGGGCGGATCTGTCCGGCACCCTGCGAGAAGACCTGCCGCCGAAAGGACATTGACGCGGCGGTCGATATCTGCCGGCTGAAACGATTTGCGGCGGACGTGGATATATCGTCCGAGAACCGTTACTTGCCCGCGGTGAAGCCTTCAAGCGGCAAGCGCGTGACAATCATCGGCGCCGGACCGGCCGGATTGGCCGCCGCGTATCACTTGGCCCAACGGGGGCACGCCTGCACGATCCTGGACGAGAAGGAGAAGCCCGGTGGGCGCCTCTTCAGCGAGACGAACGAAGACGAGTTGCCCCGCGATGTGATCGACGCCGACGTCGAACCGATCCGGCGACTTGGCGTGGATATCCAAACCGGCACGCGGGTCGAGGCCGGCGCCGAACTCGACGACCTGATCGCCAACTACGACGCCGTGTTGATCGCTTGCGGGGCCACCGGCAAAGAACAGGCCGATGGCTGGGGCCTGAAGGCGGCCGCCCGCGGAATTCAGGTCGACAAGGCCACCTATCAAACCGGCCGGCCGGGGGTTTTCGCCGCCGGCAACGCGCTGCGCACCAAGGGGCTGGTGATTCGTAGCGTTGCCGACGGCAAAGAGGCCGCCGCGGCGATCAACCGGCATTTGGCCGGCAACGAACCGACCGGCAAGCCCAAACCGTTTAACGTTCGCATCGGCCGCATGGAGCCCGATGAACTGAAGCAGCTCGCCGCCGGTGTCTCATCGTCCGCACGGCAGAATCCTGCCGGCGGCCCCCATGCCGGCTTCGACGCTCAGGAGGCTGCCCGGCAAGCCGCGCGATGCCTCCACTGCGATTGCCGTGGGCTGAATACGTGCAAGCTCCGAGAGCACGCCGCCACTTACAACGCCGATCCGCGACGCTACACTGCGCCCCGCAAGACCTTTCAGCAGGACCTGCAGCACGCCGAGGTGGTTTACGAGCCGGGCAAGTGCATCGCCTGTGGGCTGTGCATCGAGATCGCCAAAGCCGCCGACGAGCCGTTGGGCCTGACGTTCATCGGCCGTGGATTCGACGTCCGGGTGGGTGTGCCGCTGCACGGCCGGTTAGAAGACGCGCTGAAGAAGGTGGCCGCCGACTGCGTCGAGGCGTGTCCCACCGCCGCGCTCTCGCAAAAAGCGGCGACCGGTGGTCGCGCCCCCACGACCGCCACCGCCCCCACCGTATGAACCTCGACCGGTGACCGCATGCCGGGCGAACTGTGGTGACGCACGTCCTGCCAATGGCCCTCCGCCGGGCGCGACCACCGGTCGCGGCTTTGTGGACCTGTCAAAATGGCAGGCTCCCCATCATCAGAGGATCGTTTCTGCCAACCTTGGCGGCCTTCTGATCTCGGGCTATGAATGGCCAAACTCGTAAGTTGTATGGCAGCAGCATCTTACGACGGTCGCTAGGTTTGGCGCGCCGATTGCGTTAATCGCGGCCATCGGCGCCCACCGCGTGCCCAAATTGGCAGACGAACCCCCAATTGCCCCAGGGCGACCAACAGCAGCGGGCGGTTTGGGGGATCAAGGAAAGTTGCAACGAGTTCGGAGACCATCAAACATGGCGAAGAAGAAGAAAGCTGCGAAGAAGTGCACTTCGTGCAAACCGAAGATCCAGCCGCTGGGCGACCGCGTCGTAGTTGAGCGCGAAGAGGCCGAAGAGGTCACCGCCGGCGGCATCGTCCTGCCCGATTCGGCCAAGGACAAGCCCGCCCGTGGTACGGTAGTCAGCGTGGGCGAAGGACGCCTGCTGGACGACGGCTCCCGCAAGCCGCTGCAGGTTCAGCCCGGCGACCGCATCCTGTTCACCTCCTACGGCGGCGAGGCGTTCAAGCTTGGCGACCAGGAACTGTTGCTGATGCGGGAAGAGGACATTCTGGCGGTGATCGGCTAGCTCGAACCCGGTACGCGCGGCCGGCGCTTTGCCGGCCCACCCCCCCACGAACCATCGACGGCGAGCAGATTCGCCCAAACGTAGCAAGGAGAAAACAGCACATGGTCAAGATGATTGCCTTTGATCAGGAAGCCCGAGACGCCATGCGGCGCGGGGTCTCCAAGTTGGCCCAGGCCGTGAAGGTCACCCTGGGACCGCGGGGCCGGAACGTCATCCTCCAGAAGAGCTTCGGCTCGCCGACGGTGACCAAAGACGGCGTCACCGTGGCCAAGGAGATCGACCTCGAGGACGTCTACGAAAACATGGGCGCCCGGATGGTCCGCGAGGTCGCCTCGAAGACCAGCGACGTGGCCGGCGACGGCACCACGACTGCCACCATCCTCGCCGAAGCGATCTTCAACGAAGGCCTGCGGGCGGTCGTGGCCGGCGTGAATCCGGTGCAGCTTAAGCAGGGCATCGAAACGGCCGTGGAAGACATCGCCGCGAAACTGAAGAGAATGTCGACCACCGTCAAGGACAGCAAGGAGAAGATCGCCCAGGTCGGCACCGTTGCCTCGAACAATGACGCAGAGATCGGCGGCATTCTGGCCGATGCGATGCAGCGCGTCGGCAAGGACGGCGTGATCACCGTCGACGAAGGCAAGAGCCTGGCCACCGAGGTCGAATGGGTCGAAGGCATGCAGTTCGACCGCGGCTACCTCTCGCCCTACTTCGTTACCGATCCGCAGAAGATGGAGTGCGTGCTGGAAGACGCTTACTTGCTGATCCACGAAAAGAAGATCTCCAACGTCAAGGAGTTGGTGCCGATCCTCGAGACCGTGGTCAACGCGGGCAAGCCGCTGTTGATCGTGGCCGAAGACGTCGACGGCGAGGCCCTGGCCACGTTGGTCATCAACCGCCTGCGCGGCACGATCAAGGTCGCCGCCATCAAGGCCCCGGGCTACGGCGACCGCCGCAAAGCGATGCTCGAAGATATCGCTATCCTCACCGGTGGCCAGGCGGTTTTCGAGAGTCTCGGAACGAAGCTCGAAAACCTCACCATCGCCGAACTCGGCCGAGCGAAGAAGATCGTCATCGACAAAGATAACACCACGCTCATTGAGGGCGCCGGCAAGAGCAGCGAGATCAAGGGTCGGATCGAGCAACTCCGCCGCGAGATCGAAAACGTCACTAGCGACTACGACCGCGAAAAGCTCGAGGAGCGTTTGGCCAAGCTGGCCGGTGGCGTGGCCAAGGTCAACGTGGGCGCAGCCACCGAAAGCGAGATGAAGGAGAAGAAGGCCCTGGTCGAGGACGCCCTGCACGCTACTCGTGCGGCCGTTGAAGAAGGCATTGTGACCGGCGGCGGTGTGGCGTTGTTGCGGGCGGCCAGGTCGCTGAAACCGGAGGATCTAACGCACGACCAGGAAATCGGCTACAGCATCGTGCTGCGTGCCTGCCGTTCCCCGCTGACGCAGATCGCCGCCAACGCGGGTCAGGACGGCGGCATCATCTGCGAGAAAGTCGCCGAAGCCAAGGGCGCCGTGGGCTACAACGCCGCGTCCGACAAGTACGAAGACCTGATCAAGGCCGGCGTGATCGACCCCACCAAGGTCACCCGCACCGCCCTGCAAAACGCTTCCAGCGTCGCCACGCTGCTGCTGACCTCGGAAGCCTTGGTCGCCGAGAAGCCCAAGCCGGAGAAGGCCCCCGCCGGACCTCCGGGAGGCGACGAGATGTATTAGTGGAGGGGCGAGGGACGAGGGACGAGGGGCAAGAGTGTTGTTCCGTGAATCGTCCCACGCTGCTCGACAAGAGACACCCCCTTAGGCCCGCCGGCGTCCTCCAGCGTCGGCGGGTCTTTTTGATTGGCGTGCGAAGATCCCCTCACTCCGTCGCCATTTCCCGCACGAACCTTACGCGCGGCTTGCCGCCGGTGCCGGTGAGGTGTTCGGCCATGTAGCGTTGGCGTTGGCGGGGGTTGTACGGCGGGCGGAAGTTGTCGCCCTTTTGCAGGATCGCCCGATACTCGGGGATCCCGCCGAACGCCCTGCTGCCGGCGGCCTGGCACGGGAACCAGTGGCCGTTGCCTTCGGCGTCTTCTAGATAGAACTCCGGGTAGCAGTGCCCCTTGACCCACACGGTGCGGGCCGGCACGCCGGACGCCCGGCAGATGGCGATAAACAGCGAGGTCAGTTCTTCGCAGTCGCCGGTCTTGTCGCGCAGCGCCGCCAGGGCGCCCTTGATCGGGCCGTTCTTGTATTCAACCTCTTCACGGACCCAGTCGTAGATCGCTTCGACTTTGCCCCACGCGGTCTCTTCGTCGGTGCCAATCTGATGAGACAAGGTGCGGATCCGCCGGTCGAGGGTCTCGATCAACGGGCTGGCGCCCAAGTAGATTCGCAGGCTGGCGTCGAGCCGGCGGACATCGGGCAATACGTAACCGTCGGTTTCTTCCGGCGGCAGCACCACACTGCGGCGGATTTCCATCGTCACGACCGCCTTGGCCTCTTCACCCGCCGGGAGCGAGCGGATGCTGACGATCATCAACTTGGCCCCGCCCTCGAAGGTCTGATAGCGGACGCGCGCCAGCGGTGAGATCTCCTCGTCGACGATCCGCACCTGTTGTTCCGGCCAGTCAATGGGCATCGGCACGTAGGCCACCAGCCCTCGGCACGGTCCGCTGGCCGCCTGGACCACCACGCCGGCCTTCCACTGCTGCACCCTCGACTCCCCCAGCCTCACGCCCCCGGGATCACCCTCCTCGAACTGGGCGACGGCCGAAGCGCACCATCCCAACGCCAACAGCCAGGCAGCAACACGCAGCATAACTCGCACGGGAACACCTCCCATCAACAGGTTCATTTTCCGCTCGATCAGTGGCCGACGCATCGGGCGTGCACGTCGGCCCTGTACCCCGCGATTCGCACCCCGAGATCCGCGCCAATCCCCCTCTCCATTCTAGCCCGGCCCGGTCCGATTGACCGCAAGAAAGCACCCGGTTTGTGAATAATCCCACAGTGGTGGCAGGTAGCAACCGGTCTAGGGGTGACGCCTTGATCGGCGTGGCGTCTGCTTTGTCTTGGGGGCCTATCACCGCCGCGCCGCGTAGCGGGAACATCCCGGTGGCGCGTCTCATGGCCGCCTTGCACCGACCGGTGGAGGTTTACTGAAATGGAGTAGTTGACGGCCATGCGGGCGACCGATAGAATCGGGAAGAATCAGTCATTTTCTCCCTTACACGAATTGGGTTGCGCAATCCTGACACGTGAGAGACTCGGGTACTGCAAGAACAGTTAGTCCGCTGAAGGCCTCGCTACGTTACGACATCCTGACTGGAAATCCTTCGGCGTTTTGGGCGTGATCGGTTCGGCAGGTTCCCTATTGTGTTAAGTGATTTACCCTGAAGGGGGGGCCGTGCGTTGGGAATTGGTCCCAGGTAACCTCGTACCGAATCGAGCCGGATGAAACTCGCGATCGTAGGGAAGGGCGGCGTCGGCAAGACAACTCTCTCTGCGGCCCTGGCACGGCGGTTGGCTGCCAAGCAACTGCCCGTGGTGGCCGTAGATGCCGACCCGGACGGCAATCTGGCGTCCGCTCTGGGCGTGAGTGAGGAAGCTGCGCCCACCCCCATCGCCCAAATGAGGGACCTGATCCTCGAGCGGACCGACGCCAAAGACGAAGGCGCCGGGCTGATCTTCAAACTCAACCCGAAGGTCGACGATCTGCCCGACCGATTCTCAGTCGACGCGGAGAGGGTCCGACTGCTGGTACTGGGCACGGTCGAATCGGGCGGCAAAGGTTGCATGTGTCCGGAAACGGCCGTGCTGAAGGCCTTGATGCAGCATCTGCTACTGCGGGTGGAAGACAACGTGGTTCTCGATATGGAAGCTGGGCTGGAGCACATGGGCCGGGCGTCGGCCAAGGGGGTCGACGCCCTGATCGCGGTGGTCGAGCCGGGCATGCGGAGCGTGCAGACGGCTCGGCGGATCGTCAAGTTGGGGGAAGATATCGGAATCCACCCTACGTTTATCGTGGTTAACAAGATTCGCCAGCCGCAACAGGACGAGACGGTTCGGCGCGGCCTCGGCGATCAGAGGATCCTCGGCACGATTCCGTACTGCGACGAGATCGCCTCCTGCGATTTGGCGGGCCGCCGCGTCGATCTGGAGGATCCGGCGTTCGGTTCGGCCATCGACGAGATCGCCGAGAAACTCGAGGGCCAGTTGGGCTAAGGGGATTCAGTTTGTAGATTGACCAGGGTTTGATTGAACTTGTGACGGGCGGCCTCGCGTCGCCGCAGACGTAGCTCCCGAAGGAGATCTTAATGGCGGACGAAAAACGGCGTTCGGTCGATCCGGCCACGCTCGAGATCATAGACGTTGCCGAGAAGGCCGGTGTGAAGACGGTTTGGGATCGGCTGGCCGAGCAGAAGACGCAGTGCAAATTCGGCAGAGAAGGCCTCTGCTGCCGCAACTGCATGATGGGCCCGTGCCGGGTGAATCCCGGCGGCAAGGGTGCCCAGGTTGGCATTTGTGGGGCCACGGCCGAAGTGATCGCCTCGCGGAACCTGCTGCGGCACATTGCGGCCGGCACGTCGGCCCACTCGGATCACGGCCGCGAGATCGTCCGCGCATTGCGGCTGGCCGCCGAGGGGAAGTCGAACGCCTACAAGATCCGCAGCCCCGGCAAGTTGCGCAAGTTGGCCGAGGAAATCGGCATTGAGGCCAACGGCCATAGCGACGCCGAACTGGCCTCTGCCTTGGCGGAACGCTATCTGGCCGAGTTCGGCAAGCAGGACGGCGAACTGTTCAACTTGACGCGCGCACCCGAAGAGCAACAGAAGAACTGGGCGGCCACCGGAACGGCCCCGCGCGGGGTCGACCGCGAGGTGGTCACCGGGCTGCACATGACCAACGTGGGCGTCGACAACGAAGCCGAACACATTCTGCTGGCGGCGGCCCGCACGGCGTTGGCCGACGGTTGGGGCGGCTCGATGATCGCCTCGGACGTTTCCGACGTGCTCTTCGGCCAGCCGCAGCCGCTGCGGTCGCGAGCGAATTTGGGTGTGATCAAGGCCGACGAGGTGAACATCCTGGTGCACGGCCACGAGCCCACGCTTTCGGACGTGATGGTCGCCGTGACCCAAGACCCCGAGATCCTGGCCGAAGCCAAGGCCAAGGGCGCAAACGGCATCAACCTGGCCGGTATCTGCTGCACGGCCAACGAGATCCTGATGCGACACGGCGTTCCGATTGCCGGCAACTTCCTCCAGCAGGAATTGGCCGTGGCCACCGGAGCGGTCGACGTGATGCTGATCGACGTGCAGTGCGTCTTCCCGGCCTTGACCGAACAGCAGAGTTGCTTCCATACGAAGGTCGTCTCGACCAGCCCCAAGGCCCGGTTCGCCGGCGCCGAGCACATCGAATTCCACGAAGAGGACGCCGAGGAAACCGCCAGGAAGATCGTCCGGTTGGCGATCGAGAACTTCGGCAACCGAGATCCGGAGAAGGTCAACATCCCCAAGGACCAGAAGCCGCTGATCGCCGGCTTCACGACCGAGGTGGTTTCCGAAATGCTCGGCGGCAAGTATCGGCCCAGCTATCGGCCGCTGAACGACGGCATCCAGGCCGGCCGGATCCGCGGCGTGGCCGGCGTGGTCGGCTGCAACAACCCAAAATTCCCGCACGACGAGTGCCATATCGAGATGGTCAAGGAGTTGATTCGCAACGACGTGCTGGTCGTACAGACCGGTTGCAGCGCGATCGCCTGCGGCAAGGCCGGGCTGCTTGCCCCCGAGGCGGCTGCCGAACACGCCGGCCGCGGCTTGCAGGATATCTGCAACGCGGTGGGCATTCCGCCGGTGTTGCACATCGGAAGCTGCGTCGATAATACGCGCATTCTAACCGCCTGTGCCGAAATGGTCCGCGAAGGCGGCATCGGCGATTCGTTCGACAAGCTGCCGGTGGCCGGGGCGGCGCCCGAATGGATGAGCGAGAAGGCGATCGCCATCGGGATGTACTTTGTGGCCAGCGGGATCTACGTGGTGATCGGCCAATCGTTGCCGGTCGAGGGCAGCGAGGTGGTGATGGACCTACTGACCAACTCGTTCGAGAAACATTTTGGGGCCACGTGGGCGTTCCAGCCGGACCCGGTTGCGGCCGCCCGGCTGATGATCGACCACATCGACCGCAAGCGCGAGGCGTTGGGCCTTCCGCTGCCAATGTACGAACCGCCCTACGAACCGAAAACTGCCGAAAAGGCGGAAGTGGCCGGATAGACCACCGCCACTGATACGAATACGACTCCGAGTGTCAAGAGGAAACGCAGAAGGAGATATCCGTCATGTCCAAGCAGGTGTTTACACAGGTCATCCGCGGCGCGCACGAATGGGTGCGCCAGGCCGAAGAAGGACTCGAAAAGGCGTTGGCCGAACACGGCCCGGATACGCCGATCGGCTGGGAAGGGTTGACCGTCTACAACCTGCCGTTGTCCTACGCCATGATGGGCCTCGAGGTGGCCAAACTGGGCGACCTGAAGCCGCAGGTGGAACACGCCCGCGAGTTGCTCGGCCCGGTACCCACCGACGAACTCTGGCTGCCGTACCTCGGCGACGGGCTCGACGCCGGAGCGGCCACGATGCTGGCCCAGGAGGCCTTGGTCGCCTTGCGGACATGCAACGGCTATCAGACCCCGCCCGGCTATCAGGGCTTCATCTCCGACACGATCATGCGTGAGTTGGGTATCCAACTGGTGGACGGCCGGATGCCGGGCTTCGGGTTGATCTTGGGACCCGCGCCCACGACGGAGATCGCCGTCAAAACGGTTCGCGAGTTACAAGCTCGCAGCATCCTCACGTTCCTCTGTGCCAACCGCGACGGGGCCACGGCCCGGGAGCAGATGGTCGAAGGCGGCGTGCTGAAGGACGACGCCCCGATGGAGGAATGCTGGGACCTGTACGTGGTACCCGTCGGCCCGGACACGCTCGACGGGATCTACGTGCTCAACTGGTCGATCCGCAGCGCGTTGACCTTCGGCGGACACAAGCGGGGCGAGTCGCGAAAGTGCTTGGACTATACCAAGCGGCGGATCAACGCCTTCGGGATCACCTACGGCGACGTCTCCGACGACTGGTACGCCATGGGCGCCGGGGCGATCCTGATGGGGTATCCGGTTATCTCCGACGCGGAAAGCACGCCCGAGGTTCGGCCTACCGGCGTGACCGTCCGCGAAGCAATCGTGGTGGAAAAAGACCCCGCGAAGATCGTGCCGACGTGTATCGACACGCGTGCGGTGAAGGTGAAGATCGAGAAGATCGACATTCCGGTCGGTTTTGCGGCGGCCTTCGAGGGCGAGCGGGTCCGCAAGGACGACATGCACGTGCAGTTCGGCTTCAAGTACTCCGACGCCACCGAATACGCCCACATGGTCGACGGGGCCGAGATCCAGGACGGCGACGTCGAGGTGGTCGGGCCGGATCTCGACTCGGTCGAGCCGGGCGGGGCGATGCCGTTGGCGATCGAGGTGCTGGTGGCCGGGCGGAAGATGCAGCGCGACTTCGAAGGGATCATGGAGCGGCAGATCCACCTCTACTTAAGCCACGCGATGGGCTTCATGCACACCGGCCAGCGCGATCAGCTCTGGTGCCGGATCAGCAAAAAGGCCTTCGACGCCGGCTTCCGGCTCCGCCATTGCGGCACGATCCTGCACGCCAAGCTGCACGACGACTACGGTGGGATCATCGACAAGGTGGCCGTGAAGATCTACACCGAACCGACCAAGGTCACCGAGATGATCGAGACCGCCCGCAAGGCGTTTGCCTTCCGCGACGACCGCATCGCCGACATGACCGACGAATCGGTCGACACCTTCTACAGTTGCACGGTCTGTCAGAGCTACGCCCCGGACCACGTCTGCGTGATCACGCCACAGCGGCTGGGCCTCTGCGGGGCGTACAACTGGCTGGACGGCCGGGCCAACTTCGAGATCAACCCCACCTGCCCCAACCAGCCGATCGCCAAGGGCCGCACGTTGGACCATGTCAAGGGCGAATGGGAGGGCGTGAACAAGTTTGTCTATCAGAACTCCGGACACAAGGTCGAGCGGTTCTGCGGCTACAGCCTGATGGAAGCCCCGATGACGAGTTGCGGCTGCTTCGAGTGCATCGTGGCCGTGTTGCCGCTGGCCAACGGCGTGATGGTGGTCAACCGCGAGTTCATCGGCAGCACGCCGTCGGGCATGAGCTTCGGCGAACTGGCCGGGGTGACCGGCGGCGGGGCCCAAACGCCGGGCTTCGTCGGCGTCGGCCGGTTGTATCTTTCCAGCCCGAAATTCCTCGCCGCCGACGGCGGCCTGAAGCGGCTGGTGTGGATGCCCAAGGCGCTGAAAGAGGACATCAAGGAGCGATTCCAGAAGGAGGCAGAGCGAATGGGAGAGCCCGACATGTTCGACAAGATCGCCACCGAAGAGGATGCCACGACCGAAGAGGAAGTCGCCGAGTACCTGGCCAAAGTGGAGCATCCGGCGATGGCGCTGGACCCGATGTTCTAGGGCAAGAATAGTAATCGTCTCGCTCCGCGAGACGGACCGAATATCCCTCGCTGCCAAGTTGCCGTTTACGCCTTGTTCCCAAGCTCCGGCTTGGGAACGTGCATTGCCGAAGCTCTGCTTCGTCGGGCGGCGCAAATGGGGCGGCGCAAATGGGGCGGCCAAGCGGAGCTTGGCGGAAGTCGCGTTCCCAGGCTGGAGCTTGGTAACGAGCCGTAGAGTAGCCGTCTCGCTCCGCGAGACGGGGCGGCATCTTGCAGAGCGAGATGGCTACTATCGGCAGACATCACCAACCACCGGCTTCACCGCCGCATACCTGCGAATCATCCGAACTCAACACTCACCTCGACAACCCGGGAGGAGGAGCGATGGCTCTTACTGGTCTGGAAATCTACAAGCAGTTGCCCAAGACAAACTGCAAGGACTGCGGCTTCCCCACGTGTTTGGCCTTTGCCATGAAGATGGCTACCGGCCAGACCTCGCTGGATAAATGCCCGCACGTCAGCGACGAGGGCAAGGCCGCGTTGGAGTCGGCATCGCGGCCTCCGATTCAGCTTGTCACGATCGGCACCGACACCGGCGAGGTCAAGATCGGTAACGAGACGCAGCTTTTCCGCCACGAGGAGAAGTTCCACCGTCAAGGCGGCGTTGCGGTGAGAATCTCCGACGCGCTCGACGACGACGCATTGGCCGCCAGGGCCGAGGCCGTCGGGCAACTCGTTTTTGAACGGGTGGGGACCGAGATCCGCACGGATCTGGTGGCCGTCTGCAACGAGTCGGGCGACGCCGCGAAGTTCGCCGCCGCCGCTACGCTGGCCGCTGAGAAGTCGGGCCTGCCCTGCGTGTTGATTTCGGAGAAGGCCGCCAACCTGGCCAAAGCGGCCGACGCGCTCTCCGGCCAACGCCCCTTGTTGTACATCGCCGATCCGGCCGAGGCCGAAGAGGCCGCCAAGGTGGCCAAGGACAACGGTTGTCCGCTGGCCGTAAGGGCGGACGGCATCGAGGCGCTTGCCGAACTGACCGCGAAGATCACCGCCGTCGGCGTGGAAGAGATCGTGCTCGATCCCGGCACACGCGACTTGAAGTCGACGCTCGAGGCGCTGACCGCCATCCGCCGCGCGTCGTTGAAGGGCTGCCGCGAGTTGGGCTACCCCAGCATCGCCTTCACCACGGCCGAAGACCCGGCAATGCAGGTCGTAGAAGGCAGCACGTTCCTGGCGAAATACGCCGGCGTGGTCGTTACCGACGCCATCGAGAAGTGGCAAGTGCTCACCATGCTGACCACGCGGCAGGACATCTTCATCGACCCGCAGAAGCCGGTGGCCGTCGAGCCGAAGCTCAACGCAGTGGGCGAGGTATCGGGCGATTCGCCGGTGCTGGTGACGACCAACTTTTCGCTGAGCTACTACTCGGTCGAGAGCGAAGTCGAATCGAGCCGTGTGCCGGCCTACGTGTTGGCCGTCGATACCGAAGGCACCTCGGTACTGACCGCCTGGGCGTCCGACAAGTTCAACCCCGAGACGATTACCCAGGCGTTGAAGAAGTCCGGCGTCGAAGAGGACCTTTCCCATCGCAAGGTGGTGATCCCCGGCTTCGTGGCCGTGCTCTCGGCCGGCGTCGAGGACGAATCGGGCTGGTCGGTGATGATCGGCCCGAAGGAGGCCTCGGGGATTCCCAACTTCCTTAAGACCCAATGGTCCGCATAGGAAGGCCCCGATCGTGGCGAACATCCGTTTCCTTCCGCAGGGGCACGAAGCGACGGTCGGCGAGGGTCAAACCTTGCTCGACGGCGCCCGGGAAGCGAACGTCTACGTCGGTGCAATCTGCAGCGGCGAAGGCGTTTGCGGCAAGTGTCGGGTGATCGTCAACGAGGGTGAAGTCCACGGCCAGTCGACCGAGTTCCTCACCCGCGACGAAATCCGCCGCGGCTACGTGTTGGCCTGTCAGGTCGTGCCCAAGGGCGACCTGGTGGTCGAGGTGCCGCCGGAGTCGCGCCTCGGCGGCTACGAGGGCATCGGCGAAGACAGCGAGCAGTTTCGCGACTTCGCCCATCGCGGGCCGCAGCGGCTGGCCACGGAACTCAAACCGCTGGTCGAGAAGACCTGTCTGGAGTTGACCGAGCCGAGTCTCGACGACCCCACCGCCGATCAGGAGCGACTGCTGGAGGCGTTGGCGAAGACCCGTCCGGCGTCGTTGCAGATGGGCGTGAAGGTCGTTCGGGAACTGCCTCGGGCGCTGCGGAAGTGTACGGTGCGCGGCTCCTCACGGAACTGGCAATGGAACGGCCGGGTGACGGCGACCGTCGGCGTTCGCGGCGCCGTCGACGAAGTGATCTGTGTGGAGCAGGGCGACACGTCGGACCGCAACTACGGCCTGGCGCTCGACGTGGGTACGACCACCGTCGTGGGCCATCTGGTCGACCTGACCTCCGGGACCACCCGCGAGGCGGCGGCGAAGTATAACTCGCAGATCAAGTTCGGCGCCGACGTGATCAACCGCATCAACTCCGCCCGGCGGCCCGACGGTGCCGATTCCCTGCACCAGTCGGTCACCCAGGACGCGGAGACGTTGATCGACGACCTGGTGCGTCGGGCCCACGTCGGCCGCGGTGACATCCACTGCATCGTGGCCGCCGGCAACACGGCCATGCTGCACTTCCTGCTGGGGCTCGAGGCCGACCTGATTCGGCTGTCGCCGTTTGTGGCCTCGGCGACCAGCCCGCCGCCGATTCGGGCGGCCGAAGTCGGCCTGCGGATTCATCCCCGGGGGATCCTCTACACGCTGCCGATGGTCGGCAGCTTCGTCGGCGGCGACGTGACGGCCGGCATTCTGGCCTCGAAGATGTACGAGTCCGAAAAACTCTCGCTGCTGTTGGATATCGGCACCAACGGCGAGGTGGTGCTGGGCAACAAGGATTTTTTGGTGGCTTGCTCTGCTTCGGCCGGGCCGGCCTTCGAGGGCGGGTCGGTGAGTTGCGGCATGCGCGCGACCGCCGGGGCCATCGACAGCGTGCGGATCTTCCAGCGCGGCCTGAAAGTCTCGGCCACCACCATCGGCGACGAGCCGCCGGTGGGGCTCTGCGGCACAGGACTGATCGACGCGCTGGCCGAAATGCTCCTGGCCGGCGTGTTGGACCGCTACGGGAACTTCCAGGTCGATCGCGCCCCGGACCGCTTTCGTACGTCCGCAGACGACGACCGGCCCGAGTTCGTGCTGGTCGCGGCCAAAGAGTCCGGCAGCAAACGCGACATCGTGATCAGCCAGGCCGACGTAGAGAACCTCATCCGTACCAAGGGCTCGATCTACGCCGCGGCCGATTCGCTGGTGCAGTCGGTGGGCCTCTCGTTTGCCGACCTGGAGCGGGTCTACATCGCCGGAGCCTTCGGCAACCGGCTCGACGTGTCGAGTTGCGTCACCATCGGACTGCTGCCCGACCTGCCGCTGGAGCGAATCCGCTTCCTTGGCAATACGGCGATCGCCGGCACGAAGATGGCCATGCTCAGCCGCGACATGTTCGAGGAGGTGTTGCGGGTCCGCGATCGCATCGCCTACCAGGAGTTGATGGTCGATCCGACCTATATGGAGAAATTCACCTCGGCCTGTTTCCTTCCCCATACCGACCTCTCGCTCTTTCCGTCGATCGCGGAGAAGTCGGCCGGGCGCAGCGGCGGGGCACCGGCGTAAGACGGCGGTGAGGCGAGTGCCGCCGGAAGAAACGAAGAGACGAAGACAGATCGCCACGAAGAGCACGACAAACGCGATAAGGAATGAGAAGTTGAAGATCTCACTTGCGGTAGCCGGCAAGGGTGGAACGGGCAAGACGACGCTTTCGGCGATGTTCGTCCGCGCGTTGCGGGAGATGGACGCCAAGCCCGTGTTGGCCGTCGACGCCGATCCGAATTCCAACCTGGCCGAGGCCCTGGGCGTCGAGGCGGGCCGGCCGTTGGCCGAGATTCGTGAAGAGCGTTCCGGTTCCGACGGCGCCCCCCCGGGCGAAATCGGGCGTGCCCGAGCCATCGAAGACGAAGTACAACGGGCGATCACCGAGGAAGAGGGCTACGATCTGATTACCATGGGCCAGCCCGAGGGGCCCAAGTGCTACTGCTACGTCAACAACCTGCTGCGCAAATCGCTGAAGGACCTGACGAAGAACTACAAGGCCGTCGTGCTGGATAACGAAGCCGGCATGGAACACCTCTCCCGCCGCACGACCGACGACGTCGATTTCCTGCTGGCGGTGATGAACCCTACACAACCGTCGTTTCGTGCGGTGAAACGGATCATGACGCTCTCGCGCAACCTGCCGATCAACATCGGCAGTCGCGTGATCCTCGTCAACCGCACCAAGGGCCAACGGGCCGGCGAGGTGCTCGAGGCCGAGATCGCCAAGCTCGACGCCGACATGACCCTCGACGTTCCGCAGGACGACGCCGTGGAACAGGCAGGGGCCGCCGGTGAAGGTGTTTTCAGCCTGCCCGAGCAGACGCCGGCGCTGGCCGCCGTTCGCGACCTGGTCAAGACGTTGCGGGAACAACGGACCGGCTGAGCCACCCACGAAGACACTCAACGCGTAGAACGAAACCGAATCAAACTGCAACCACTCGGACCGACGACGGTCCCCAGCGAATCGAAAACGACGAAAGGAGACCTTGCATGAGCGTTCCTGAGGTCAAGGAAAAATGGTCCGGCCAGGTCAATGCGGTGACCATCGGGGCAACCGCCGCCGAAGGGGGAACACGAGGCAGCACGGTGACCATCGGCGGTCAGACCGGTATCCCGTTTCTCGGCTACGACGGCGAGGTACCCAACCCGCCGGCGCTGGCCTTGGAGGTCTTCGATATCCCGCCGACCAACTGGGTGAAGCCGCTAGAGGACGTCTACGGCGACGTCTGGACGGATCCGGCCGCCTGGGCGAAGAAGGCCAAGGAACTCGGCGCCGACCTAATCAGTCTCCGCCTGGCCGGCACCCATCCCGACGAAGGCGACCGCACGCCGGAGCAGGCCGTCGAGACGGTCAAGGCCGTGCTCGAGGCGGTCGATCTGCCGCTGATCATCTGGGGTTGCGACGTGGCGGAGAAAGACCAGCAGGTGTTGCCCAAGGTGGCCGAAGCGGCCCAGGGCGAGAACTGCCTGTTGGGCGCCGCTATCGAGACCGAGTATCGCACGCTTGTGGCCGCCGCCCAGGCCTACGGCCACAAGCTGATCACGCTGGCCCCTTGCGACATCAACAAGCAGAAGCAGGTGAACATTCTCGTCGGCGACATGGGCTATCCGCTGACCGACATCGTGATGTATCCCACCACCACCTCGCTGGGCTACGGCATGGAGTACATCTACTCGATCCTCGAGCGCGGCCGGCTGGCGGCCCTCTCAGGTGACAAGCTTATGGCCCAGCCCGTGCTGGTCGATCCCGGCGCCGAGGCCTGGCGGGCAAAGGAAGCCAAGGCCGGCGACGACATGGCCGACACCTGGGGCCCCGCGTTGGATCGCGGCGCCGCTTGGGAAGCCATCACCGCCACCAACCTGCTGCAAGGCGGGGCCGATCTGCTGGTGCTGATCCATCCGAAGGCACTCGAGACGGTCCGCAATACGATCAACCAACTCGTCGGAGCCTAGTCGGGAGTACATCACGTATAGTAGGCGTCTCGCTCCGCGAGACGGCCACATCTCGCGGAGCGAGATGGCTACATTTGGCCGAGCGAGACGGCTACATCTCGCGGAGCGAGATGGCTACATTTGGCGGAGCCAGACAGCCACATCTCGCGGAGCGAGATGGCTACAGTGCAAGCGTCGAGCGGCCACCGGCGGCCGCCCGGGGGAACCAACCAACCGTAAGGAGAACGCGAATGATTATCTTCAGCGAACGTATCAACGGCATGTACCGTGACGTCCGCGGCGCTATCAAGGAGCGCACGCCGGGCATCGTGCAGGACCTGGTCAAGGAGCAAGTCACCGGTGGGGCCGACGTGATCGACGTCAACATCGGACCCACCAAGGGCGATCAGGTCGACAACTTCGTCTGGCTGGCGAAAACCGTCGCCGAGGTGACCGACAGGCCGATCTCGATCGACAGCGCCAAGGCGAAATTGCTGGTCGAGGTTGTTCCGGCCGTCCGGGCCGCACTGCCGGATCGGTCCCTGGTGATCAACTCCTGCACGGCCGCCGACGACTACATGGAAAAGCTGCTGCCGCTGGCCGTAGAGAACAAGACCGCGATCATCGGTCTGACGATGGACCAGGAAGGCGTGCCGGGCAACGTGGAGAAGCGGGTAGAGTGTGGCGCCACGTTCCTGATGAGCGCGATGGGGGCCGGCATCGACGTGGAAGACATCTACCTCGATCCGATCATCCTGCCGGTGAACGTCGCGGCCCAGCAGTTGAACAACGTGACCGAAGCGATTCGTCAGTTGTCGATGGTAAACGACCCGCCGCCGAAGTTCATCGTGGGTCTCTCGAACGTGAGCACCAAGTGCCTGAAGAACAACCTGCTCAACCGCACCTACCTGGTGATGTGTATTGCGGCCGGGCTCACCGCGGCGATTATGGACGCCGCCGACGAGGAGTTGGTCGAGGCGGCCGTGACCTGTGAGCTGTTGATGGACAAGAGCCTCTACAGCGACGATTTCGTCAAGGCCTGGAAGATCGAGAAGGGGATTCAGTAGTCTCACGCGGGCGCTTACGGGCTTCGCCTTTTGCGTAGAGCAGTTTTCCGATTTGGCCACAATGGAAGAGATGGCATGAGCAAGATCCTCGACAAAATCGAACTGGTGCCCAAGATCTTCGAGATCGTGGTCGAGGCCCCCCGCATCGCGCGGAAGGCGCAAGCCGGTCAGTTCGTGATCGTGATGGCCGACGAGCCGGGCGAGCGAATCCCGCTGACGATCGCCGATTTTGACGCCGAGGCAGGCACCGTCACCTTGGTGTTGATGGTCGTGGGGACCAGCTCCACGAAACTCTCCCGGCTCGAGGTCGGCGAGTCGTTCCACGCCCTGATCGGGCCGCTGGGGGCCGCCTCGGAGGTCGAGGAGTCCGGCACCGTGGTGATGGTGGCCGGCGGCGTGGGCACTGCCCCGGTCTACCCCATCGCCCGGGCGATGAAGGAGGCCGGCTGTCGCGTGATCACCATCCAGGGTGCCCGATCCAAGGAATTGCTCTTCTGGACGGACCGCTTGGCCGCCGCCAGCGACGAGCACATCGTTACCACCGACGACGGCACGGCCGGCCGCAAGGGGCTGGTGACCGAGCCGCTGAAGGAACTGCTCGAACAAGACGCCGACAAGCAGATCGCTTGCGTCTACGCCATCGGCCCGGCGATCATGATGAAGTTCTGCTGCCTAACGACCAAGCCGTTCGGCACCAAGACGGTCGCCAGCCTGAATTCCGTGATGATCGACGGCACCGGCATGTGCGGCGGGTGCCGGGTCGACGTGGGTGGCAAGACGAAGTTCACGTGCGTCGACGGCCCCGAGTTCGACGGGCAACTCGTCGACTGGGACGTGCTGCTTTCCCGACAGAACATCTACCACGAGCAGGAAGCCTGTTCGCTAGAGCGATATATCGAGACGACCGAATAGCCATGAGCGAGAAGCCGAAGAAACGCCCACGTAAGCCCCGCGTGCCGATGGCGGAGCAGAAGCCCGACGATCGGGTGCGCAATTTCGAGGAAGTGCCGTTTGGGTACACGCCCGAGCAGGCCCAAGAGGAGGCCGAGCGCTGCTTGCAGTGTAAGAAGCCCTTCTGTTTGAAAGGCTGCCCGGTCAACGTCGATATTCCCGGTTTCGTGGGCCTGATTGCCGAGGGCGAATACGCCGCCGCGGCACGCAAGATCAAGCAGACGAACTGCTTGCCGGCCGTCTGCGGGCGCGTGTGTCCGCAGGAGACCCAGTGCGAAGAACTCTGCATACTGGGCAAGAAGGGCGACGCCGTGGCCATCGGCCGTCTGGAACGGTTTGCCGCTGATTTCGAGCGCGAAGGCAAGCTGATCGAGGTGCCGGAAAAGGCGCCGTCGACCGGCAAACGCATCGCGGTGGCCGGCGCCGGGCCGGCAGGGCTGACCGTGGCCGGCGACATGATCTGCCTGGGCTACGAGGTGACCGTCTTCGAGGCCTTCCACAAGCCGGGCGGCGTGTTGATGTACGGCATCCCCGAGTTCCGGCTGCCGAAGATGATCGTCGGCCAGGAGGTCGATTACCTGCGGCGGCTTGGCGTGCAGTTCGAGTACAACCAGGTGATCGGCAAGTCGATCACCGTCGACGAACTACTCGGCGAAGAAGGCTTCCACGCGGTATTCGTCGGCGTAGGCGCCGGACTGCCGTATTTTATGAACGTGCCCGGCGAGCACCTCGGCGGCGTCTACTCCGCCAGCGAATACCTCACTCGGGCCAACCTGATGCAGGCCTACAACTTCCCCGAGTACGACACGCCGATTATCCCGGGCAAGAACGTTTGCGTGATCGGCGGCGGCAACGTGGCGATGGACTCGGCGCGGACGGCGCGGCGTCTCGGCGCGGAGAACGTCTACATCCTCTACCGCCGCTCGCGCGAGGAGATGCCCGCCCGGGGCGAAGAGATCCACCACGCCGAAGAAGAGGGCATCATCTTCAAGCTGCTCTGCTCGCCGGTCGAGTATCTCGGCGACGACCGCGGCATGGTCGAGCAGGTCCACTGCCAGCAGATGGAACTCGGCGAACCGGACGATTCCGGCCGCCGCCGCCCGGTGCCCATCGACGGGGAGCAGTTCACACTGGAAACCGACCTGATCATCGTGGCCATCGGCTCCGGAGCCAACCCGCTGCTGACCAAGAGCACCAAGGACCTCGATCTGAACCGCTGGGGCTACATTGAGGCCGACGACGTCGGCACCACGTCTCGCCAGGGCGTTTGGGCCGGCGGCGACATCGTCACCGGCAGCGCCACGGTGATCAGCGCCATGGGCGCCGGCCGCGAGGCGGCCAAGGCGATGCACGCGCATCTGACGAACAAGGCGTAGCCGAACGGGCGTAGGACGTTACCCATTCGGCAAGACCTGCTCCGTCGACGGATCCTCGACGAGTCGGACCAGCAACTTGCCGTCGCCCTCGCCGCGCAGCGAGATTCCCGTAGCCGCGCTGTGCAGCCAGCCGTCGGGGTCGGGCCCTTGCGGTTGATACTCGCCGTCGCGAAGCACGTTCAGTTCGGGCCGCTTGCTGTCGCGGTCGATCACCCAACACTCCGGTACGTCCAGCTTGGCATAGAACGGCATCTTCTCGAACGTCTCGTCGCCGGGACTGCGGATTTCGACCACCACGGTCGGTGCGCCCTCGAAATACTCGTTGTGATCGATATCGAATCGATCCGCCATGATCAGAACGAGGTCGGGGATTCGGTAGTCGTTGGGCCAGCCGCCGGGACTGGCAACGTTGACTTCCAGATGGGCCCGCCGTTCCCCGGAGGCGGCCCAATACGAGCGAAGCCAGATCAGTAACGCCGCAGTCAGATCCTGATGCTCACGGTTCGGCACAGGCGGAATGTGCAGCACTCCTTCCCACATCTCGTCCCAGCGGTCGATCCCCGTTCGCGCACGCTCGTCGAGAATGTGCTGCGGGACCTCGGGCATTACGGCTCGCATAGTAGTTCCTCCGACTTCGACGACTCTAACCCCATTCTACACACCATCGGCAGGCCCTGTACAGCGCAGGCTCCGCCGCACGCTGCTGTTCTGTGGATCGAAACCGCGAAAGGGAAAAGACACTTCAACGCGGACAATCTGCAACCGGCGGCTCACCGTGCCGGGTTCTCGTACCAGAAGACGCCCAGGCCGCGGCGGTGGCCGTCGTGCGGTTGACTCTCTTCGCAGGTCAACACGTCGAGGTCGCCGTCGCCGTCGAGGTCGAGCAACTCGATGCGGTCGAACTTGATGCCGCGGGGGCCGCTGATCGGGTGTGGCACCCAGTCGCTTTCGGTAACCGACTCGCGATAAGAGAGCCACATCAACCCGGGCCGCTCGCCGGAGGCGCCCTCGCAACTGAAGACCACGTCGGCGCGGCCGTCGCGGTCGATGTCGCCGACGGCCACGCCCTTGCTGGTGCCGGCCCGTTGCGGGAGCTTGATTGACGACTCGGACCAACGCCCCTCATCGGCCGTGGAACGAAATAGCCGCAGCCGTTGCGGCTTGACGGCCGCCAGCAGATCGTCGCGGCCGTCGGCGTCGAGATCGCCGAGGGTGAGAAACATCACCTCGCTGTCTCGAGCGCCGATGTAGTGGTTGGTCCAGGGTTCGGTTTGCGACGCGCCCGGGCCGGGGTTCTCCAGCCAGCGACAGCCCCGCATTTCTCCGCGGCGGTCGCTGGTGAGCACGTCCTGGTCGCCGTCGCCGTCGAGGTCCACGACCCGTAGCGACATGATCCAGCCGGCCGGTGAGATCGGATGCCACTTCCATCCGGCCAGATCGCGGGGTTGCTCGGGCGACTCGAACCAGCCGATCGCCCCACCGCCGCCCTTTGAGCCGGCGACCAGATCGACGCCACCATGGCCGTCGACTTGCATCGGCACGCAGAACATCCAGGCCGTGCGGCCTGCGGAAGCGGGAAGCGGCTCGGTTTGCCAGGCGGCCGCGCCGAGGTACTTTGCAGGGTCTTTCGGCGCCCAATGGATGAACATGGTCCGCGTGCCGCCTTCGCAACAAGTGACCACGTCGCTGCGGCCGTCGGCGTCGAGATCGACCAGCACGGCGTCTTCCACACTGGGCGTGCGGCCGACGGTGACGGCCGGCCAGAGTTTTGCCGCCGCATCGTGCCCCGGGTGGACGTAAACCCGCGTGATGCCGCCCTCTTCCCAGCCGGTGGCGATATCCATCAGCCCGTCGCCGTTGACGTCGGCCAGCCGCACGCCGTCGGCGCCGCGCGAGGAATCGTCGATGACGCGGATCGGCCACGGCTTGTCGAGCGCGTTGATCTCGGCCGCCGGGAGACCGTCAAGGCCGACGGCCAAGTGAGCGACCGCCAACACGGCGAGAGAGATTCGTAGCCGAAACGAGGACCGATCCGCAACAGGAAGTCCTCTCACGTGTTGCATCGGGATCATCTCTCAGGTTTCTCTTCCGGCGCCGGGGACTGTTCTGGTTTCGGCTGCTGGGGATCTTCGTTGGGCTGCTTGTCGTCGTCGGGCTTGGCCTCCTCGGCCTTCTTCTGCTCCTCGGCCTTCTTGGCTTCTTCGGCCTTCTTGCGTTC
>CAYYNP010000086.1:0-20877 GCA_964472545.1 uncultured Planctomycetaceae bacterium
ACGACAGGCCATCTCAGTCTCTCTCAAGGCCCTGCCGATCGGAGTCGGATTACATGGCTTTCAGGGAAAGTAACGTCTCTCGGCTAGCCGTTGCCCGTCCGACGCGATCAGCATGGCGGCGGCATTTTCTCACTAGAGGGTTACCGACGCGCCGAAGATCGCAGGTCAAATTCACTTGACTCTGCACCAAGTGTGTACTAGCGTTGTAGCGATTACGGGAATCCATCAAACCTGAGCATTCGACTCGGGAACGACTTCCCAGCGTCCTTACTCTTCTAACCATCGATACGTCCCAAAGTTCGATTGTGACGGAAGCACCGACTGCGCGCATCTCTCGATGTAGTGCTTGCGGGCCCAGAGGCACGGATCGAACGCCTGAGGCAGAGAAAAGGTAGATCAGCGATGCGCCAGTATGCACCTATTGAAGAAGCCATTGAAGCCCTGGCCGACGGCCGTGTTGTGATTGTGGTTGACTCCGAGGAGCGGGAAAACGAGGGGGACTTCCTCGCCGCCGCCGAGACAATTACTCCCGAGATCATCCACTTCATGACGACCCATGGCCGCGGCCATTTCTGCATGCCGGTCGCTGAGGAAATCGCCCGCCAACTCGACTTGCGGCCGATGGTCGCCCGCAAGAGTCTCACGGAACCTTGCTTCACCATCCCGGTTGATCATTGCCAGTGCGCAACCGGGATTAGCCCCGCTGAGCGGGCCGTAACGATTCGGGCGATGCTCGATCCCTCATCCACACCAGATGACTTCGTTCGTCCGGGACACGTCTTCCCGTTGATTGCGGAGCCGGAAGGGGTGTTCCGCCGCCAAGGTCATACTGAGGCCGCTGTCGACTTGGCCCGTCTGGCAGGTCTGCCCCCAGCCGGTCTGCTCTGTGAAATCTGTAGCCGCGACGGACTGAACATGGCCGTCGGCCCGGAGTTGATGGATCTCGCCGCCGAGTTTCGGCTCCCACTCGTTACCATCGACGACCTCGTGGCTCATCGGCTCCGACGAGCAGGGCGCGACATGGACTCAATGACGCCAGTGGCGAAATTGGCCGCAGCTACCTACGGTATTGCCACTCTGTAGACCGCCAAACACAGGCGCTCTATCGGGCTGACATCCAGAGCCGTCCCACCTCCAGCTCCGGCGTCACGGCCAACCGGCCAGAGGGCACTCTGCGCGCTCGTCCCGTCGCTTGGCCATACAGAGTGATGTCAATGTGTGACGATAAGGGCGAAAATAGGGGTTCTGCGGATTCTCCCTAAAGTAACGATTGTCCGCCTGCCGATACGGCGATACGTGGGGCATAAGGCAGCTTGTATCCCTGCAGGGTTGGCCGGCGGCATCGCACCACCAGTCACGTTTGTGATGAGTAATGCCGCGCGATAGCCTTCCCGGATCGCTGGAGGCCGTTGAGATGAAGTCCGTGTTCCGCTGTGACTTGGCAGTCGTGCTAGGGAGCCTCTTGATCCTCATTGGCGGTCCCTCGGCGTGGGCTCAACCCCCCGCTGGTGCGCCCCTTCCGTCGGCCATCAACCAGTTCCCGCCTTCAACGGCCGGTCTTACAGCGGGAGACCCGGCCGCCCTGTTGACAAGCACGAACCAAACCCAGTCGAAAGGATGCCATCAGTGTTCGGATGACGGTTGCGCTCGGTGTTGCCCGGCGTCGTCAATCTGTGGAGAAGCTACTGGATTCTATGCCGGGGCCGAGTACCTGTTGATTCGCCCACACTTCAGCGAAGCCATTGCCTTTGCACGGGGCAGCCTGGCTCCTACCCTGCAGATCGAGGGGCAGGAGTTGCAGTTTGCCTACGACAGTGCCTTCCGGGCGTCTGCCGGCTACCGGCGTGGAAACGGCCTCGGGGAGATTCGATTCACGTTCTCGCAACTTGACGGGGACGTCTCGGTCAACGGCACCGTGGGGGCCGGGGAGTTCATTGTCGATCCGTTTGGAAATAACGTTGGCCTCCTTCCCATTATCGACCCTGGCGATTCCCGATTCACGGCGCCCCCCGGCCTAACCTTCCTGCCCGGAGGCGATCTCATTCAGACTCGGGCCAGTGTGACCGCTAACGTGTTTGATGTGGACTTTGTCAATTCGATACTGGTGAGAAGTCCCTGCTGGGCCGTGAATTGGTCCGCTGGTGTACGCGTTGCCGATGTCGACCAGTACTACGAGTCGCTCATCACCGACGGAGTCGACTTCTTCAGCAGAGGAGATTTCTCCGCCGATTTCATTGGTGCCGGCCCGCGCCTGGGCCTCGAAGCTCGCCGACACTTTGGGCAGCAAGGCCGATTCTCCGTATTCCTCAACGGCCACGGATCACTTCTTCTCGGCGAGGACGAGATTCGTTCCAGTAACACGGTGACTGAGCCGTTTCCCTTTGCCGCGGGCCAACAAGAGAGTCTAACGCGGCTCCTCCCCGTCATCGAGATCGAACTCGGTGTTTGCTCCAGAATTGGCGACTCACTGAACATCTCACTGGGCTGGTTATTCCAAGCATGGCTCGACATGGGAACCTCCGGCGGCCAATTCGGCGGCTATTTCGGCGGTGCCGACGACAGCAACATCATGTCGTTCGACGGAATGTCCACCAGGGCTGAATGGACGTTCTGACGTGGTCGTCCATTGTGGCAGGCTTCTTCGTTCGTGGCTGGATTTCGATTCGCACGTGCGCGTGTGCTGAGAGACAGCGTATGCGAGCCGGCAATACCACCCAGCTCCCACACTCGCGCCCTGGAGTCGGTTTACGGCCCTGACGTGCTGCGGTCTGGACTCTCTGGCCCTTCACGGGGTGGTCGCTGGAGCACACCCAAGCTCTCACGCAACAGGCCAGCGCCAAACCTGCCCGTTCCCCCGGCACTCAGCCGCCGTACACGTGCCCAGCACTGCGGGAATCTGCTGGCCGATGTTGCCGGAAGCGATCACGAGACGTGTGTGTCGGCACTCACGACCACCCTCTCCTCCTCCTGCAACCTCCTCTCCCCGCGATACATCCGCCAGCAGACTCTCTTATTGAACTTCCGCTTCTCCCAGCGCTGGGGCAATTCCAGACCGTTGTGATCGGCGATGGTGCGTTCGATGTAGTCGGAGATAGTGTCCCAACTCCAGCCGTGGGCCTCACGGACGCGGACGATCTCTTGACCGACGCGGCGTTGTTCGCGATCGATAACCAGCCGCTTCGCGCCGGGCTTACCGAGGATCTTGAACCCGTAGGGGGCTCGGCCTATCGGGCGGCCCTCTTCTCGGGCTCGTTCGTTGGCTCCGCGGACGCGCTCGCTCTTCAGGCCGCTCTCCAATTCGGCGAAGACCGACTCGTAGTCGCGAATGAGTTCGCGGAGTTGGTCTGTGATGGACATGGAGTCTTCCTTTCGTGGCAGGGCATGTCGATGTGGGTAGGAGAAATGAGAGCTTAGATTTCCAACCGGGAACATAACAGGGAATCGAACTCGCGTGGGGACCCTACCCCGTCGGGTCGCACGCGAGAACAGGGGCGCGTCGATTCGCCCCGGTGACGGCGTGCCGGCCGGCAACAGGCACACCTGTAATGCCCTACAGACTTCGGCGTCAACCAGTCGACGGTTTCGGATTGAAGGCAGTAGGGCCTTTGCACTATGTGGGGGCAACACCGACTTTCAAATGCGAAAATCGGGAGAGGGCACCTACGTACAGGAAACGCCCGACCCGTTTGGGGGCGCCCCCGGGGTCCTTGGGCGGGCTCGGCCCCCTTGTTCGCGCGCTGTTGCGGCGTTGTTCGCCCGTTGTTGGCCGCTTCTTTCTCGCTTCTTTGCTGCCTCTTTCACGCCAGCTTGTCGCGTTGAGTCGTGGTGTCGCGTGCCGTTCTTGCGGCGACACGGTCGTTGGGGGGTTCACCCTTATTCGAGAACACTGCTTGACGCCGAAGCAGAAACCGATAGATTCAATGAGTCGCGGTTCGATGCGGCCCGCAATAGGGCGGAAACAGCCGTCAAAGAGGCGTCAAACAACGGCCGAACAACTGTGGTGTTTCGTCGGAATCCACGTTTTCGGCCGTCTGCTTCTGCGTCACTTCTGGAGAATTCTCCGCTTTTTTCCTCAGTCCCGTCGGCCAACCCCGCGAGGGCTGCGGGTTCGCATCAGCGTTAAATGGGGCGTGAGAGGAATCCGTTTGACGAGATTTGATTCTCGGCTAAGATTGGGTCGATTTACGAAAACGGCCGGGCGACGTTGGAGCGTCCCCGGCCACGGCCCGAACCTTCTTGAGAAAGGATCGAACAATGGCATTCTCTCACGTTGCGGATTCTCCCGCAAGCCCAACTCCGGCCGACCTAGCGATGGCTGAGTGCAACCTGGCGTTTGCTGCCGACGGCGGTATCGACGCGCTTGCCGATCGAATCCAAGCCTACTCGGAAACTCTGGCCGACTCGCCGGACGATCCGGTACCCGGCCTGATCGGACCGGCCAACGATGACGACTATGGGGACGTTCGGCTCCAGTACCTCGACGCGCTGGAACACGGCACCGGTGGCTTCACTCTCCACACTGGCCTTGCAGATTACGACAGCAACCACCACGGACACTGGGGCGCGTCGTGCGTCCCGCCGTGGTCACCCTATGCCGACTGCAAGATGATCGCCCACGACCTACTCGAACAGGTGCTCGATAGCGTGGCGCAGGCGGCTGGGGGCGCAGTATGCGCACGACCACTCCCAACCTAACCCCATTCGAGACAGCCGTGCGCAACAGCCTGGAGAGCTTGGAGGCTGTATCCACTGGCCTGTGCCCTGGCTGTCCCGACTGCTTGGAGGACTATTCCGACTTGTCGCCCGAGCAATTCGAGGCCGGCATAGGCGACGGCTCGATATTCGAGGAGCCGTGGTTCTCGTGGTCGCCGTGTGAGTGCTGCGGGTCAACGCTGGGCGGAGACCGGGTGAGCGCCCACGGTGTCGACGCCAACGGCGAGATCATCCACTTCAGCGCCTGCGTTGATTGCATGTGCTATCTGGCCAACGGCGATCTTCCGGAGGACTGGCAGAGCTGACGGTCCGCCTCTGTGGCGCCGTCGGCTGGCCTGCGGCCCCCGTGGGGTTGACCGTTACCCGCAACTCCAACCCCAGGTGAAATCATGACCGCAACCGAGACCCCCGCGTCTACGTAGCCTGCCTGGCCGCGTACAACAATGGCCACTTGCACGGCCGATGGATCGACGCCACCAACGCCGACGAGATCAACGAAGGAATCCAGGCGATGCTTGCCGACTCGCCCATCCCCGGCGCCGAAGAATGGGCGTTCCACGACTTCGATGGCTTCCACGGCATGACCCCGTCGGAACACAAGAGCGTCGACGATCTGGCCAGCTTAGGCGCGCTGATCGAGGAACACGGCGAAGCGTACGCTGCCTATGCCGGTCACGTCGGCACCGACTACGCCACGCCGGAAGGGTTCCAGGACGCCTACCACGGTGAGTGGGACAACGAGAGGGATTTCGCCGAGAACCTCTTCGACGAACTGTACCTGCATGAGGTCCCCGAGCACGTTCAGGGCTACGACGCTTTCGCCCGGGACTTGTTCTGCGGCGACTACGCCAGCGTTGACCGTAGCGACCACGGTGTCTTTGTTTTCACGAACAGCTAGCTCGAAAGGTGATGATATGACCGGCTTACCCCTCTACGAACGCTACCGCCCGCGTCGCCTGGAAGACGTGGTCGGCCAACCCCAGGCCGTGGCCAAACTCCAACGCGCAATAGACCGTGATGCGGTAGCTGGCCGCGCGTGGTGGTTCTCCGGCCGTAGCGCCTCCGGGAAAACGACGCTGGCCCGTATCTTGGCCAGCCACGTGGCCGACGATACGTGCGTTTACGAGTACGACGGCCGCGAGATGACCGTTGTCGAGTTGGATCGGCTGCGCAAGAAGTGCTACTCGGGCCGTCCGCTCTTTGGTGGCGGCTATGCGATCATCGTGAACGAATCGCACAACGTCCGGGACGCCACGCGCTTCCTTGGCCTACTGGAACCCATACCCGAGTGGATCGTCTGGATCTTCACGACGACCGACCAAGGGCAAGCCACGTTTGACGGCATGGACGACGCCGGGCCGTTACTCAGTCGTTGCCGGCAGATTCCGCTTGTGTCTCGTGGCGTGGCCGATGCGTTTGCCGCTAGAGCCCAAGAGATTGCGCAAGCCGAGGGGCTCGATGGCCAACCGCTGGCAGCCTACAAACAACTCGTCAACCGGCACCGGGGCAACATGCGGGCCGTTCTTCAGTCGATCGAGAATGAGGACATGCTGGCGGATTGACGACCGAGATACACGGCTGGACACGGCCGGCCGAATCACCACCGAAACGGCTGTCGAGTAGCGCTTCTGCTCGAACCAACCGTAGACCACCGAATACAGTAGCGCTTCTCTGAAAAAGCGCTACTATCCCCACATCGAAAGGGTCTTGTGATGATATCACCTGCCACGCCAGGCGCGCCCTCGAATCGCGGCAAGAAGCTGCCGCCCGAAGTGTTGACGCCGGATGAAGTCAGGGCCTTGATGGATGCGTGCTCGAAACGGTCGCCGAGCGGGGCTCGCAACCGCGCGTTGGTCGCCACCATGTACAGATCACTCGCGAGGGTGAGTGAGGTTCTAGCCTTGCGGCCAAAGGACTTGAATCGCGATGCCGGAACGCTCACGATACTGCACGGCAAAGGCGACCGCCGGCGCGTTGTGGCAATGGACGAAGGGGCCTGGGCCGTGCTGGAAGTGTGGCTCGAACGCCGACAGGCCATCGGGCTGAACGGCCGGCATCCGGTCTTCTGTACGCTAAAGGGCCGACCGCTGCTGACGAACTACGTCCGACTCTTGCTGCCGAGACTCGCCAAGAAGGCCGGCATTGAAAAGCGGGTCCACGCCCACGCGCTGAGGCACACCGGCGCGGCAGAAATGAGGGCCGAGGGCGTCGACGTCGCCATCATTTCCCGGCAGTTGGGCCATTCCTCGATAAGCACAACCAACACATACTTGAATCACATCGCGCCGCAGACCGTCATTGCCGCCGTGCGGAAACGGGAATGGAACGTGTGACGGCCCGGCGGCCCAGAAACCGGACTTGTCCGATTTCGGCCGGGATTCCTCTGCGCCGCCGGACTTGGCAGGGCGGCCGAGCCCGGCTGACGAGTCGCTGGGGACTTGCCGGATGACTGAGGCCGTGTGGCAGTCTCGGTCAATGGCGAACCGAAACCCGGCCACCTCGCAACCTCAGGCACCCAGGGCCCGGCAACTCGCGTCGCTTCGGTCGCGTTGCCGCCGGGTGGGGGCGCCATAACGATTCTCAACGCCGTGCCCCCCTCTCTTGGTGCAAACTCGACGGAATTCAGCCCCGGGCCACCCATCTCTCGGGGGGTCGCAAAGGCCCCCCCACTGCGTTATTGCCGCGTTTCCTCGGGATTCTTGCGGTTTTGCGAAGAATGCACTGCCGGTTTTTAACAGAAGAGGGGGAACGCCGTCTACCACGTGAACCCGCCGCCAACTCGCTCCCCATTCCTACTGCCGAGACCTCGTACTTTGCGTGGCGTTTCAAGGAGGCTGGTGCGACTGATCGGCAGCAAGCTACTTGCACCACGCGCCCCGCTTCATGCCTTAGTTCCTGCGGAGTCGTTTGTTGACTTCTCGGAACCGTTCAGCGCATTCCGCGGCGCCCACTCGTTGAGGGCCGGTTCGCGCTTGTGCCACGCCTAGTCCACGTTTATCGCTATTCTCTCCTCTCTTTGCCCTTTCTTCACCCGTCCGGCTTTCCATTTGGTGTCACCGGCCCAGTGCCGTCAAACGACGCACACACACCACCAGTCCGTCCCCTATATAAATAGGGGACCGGACCGGTGTGTGTGATGCAGTCGTCCGCCCAGACCGGACCAGTGGTCCGGACCGGTGGACCGGTGATCAAGAACTACTATCCTCAAGGGGGTGTTCCTTAAGATTCCAGCCGGAGTACTTCTGCCCGTTGTCCTTCTTGACCTCCGTCCCCTCAATCCGTTTCTCCTCCAGCATGGCTACCCACGCGCGCCCGAAGCGGTCGCCGCCCATACCGGTCGCTTGGCGAATCTCGGTCTTCGTCTCCGGCCCCAGCAAACGCATCTTCTCGTCGACGGTCACCATGTCGTCGAGCAGCTTCTGCTGGGCGTCTACTTTGCGGTGAGCTTCGGCCTGCTGCCGGTCTTCCTCGCGGGCTTCCTCAAGCGTCCGAACAGCCACGTCCCATTTCTCCAAACCCCCCACGCTGGATCAAAGCGACCTTCATCGATATCCAAAGCCCAGCGGGACGAGTGCCCTGCGCTGCCGCCAATAACGAGGTTCATTCGGTGGAACCCGCCCATCTCGTACTCTTCGCGACGGTTCAGCAAGACCCACTACCGCATCCATTCACTAACACCGGCCCCGTGGACGTCCTCTCGGCAAAGTGGGGCAAACGAGCTACGGCCGGCCGTCTGCCCAGGCCGTTTGATCGTGTGGTGAACCAGCAGAAGCGTGCAGCCAGTGTCGCGGCAGACCTGATTCGCCGCCCGCAAGACTTCGCCCATCTTCTCCAACCGAGACGATTCGGCCTCCGGGATTGCCTGATAGAGCGGGTCGACAATTACCACATCTAGGGCATACTTCACGATATCGCGGCGGACGGCCTCCAGATCCTCAAGGCTGGAGAAGTTCGGTACATCCTCGGTGAAGAAGACCCGATCGACTTCGTCAGGCCCCAGTTCCTTGGCCTCGCGGACCCGGCGGTTGGTGTTCCTGATGGCCGCCATACCGCTTTCACCACTGGCGATGCCGACCCGCACGGGGTTGGGAACGTCGAACCGTCCGAGAAAGGGTCGGCCGTAGGCCAGCGAGACGGCCATATCGACAACGGTGTTGGTTTTCATCGCCTTGCTGGGGCCGATCATCACTCCGGGTTGGTGGCGAACCAGCACTCCGTTGATCAGGAACTCGACGCTGAAATCCGCGGCGGCCAAGTCGCTGTCGGTAATCCAGTTGAACCGGTCCTCGCCGGCAGCACGAGCGTCGAGGGCGTCCAACCCAGCCCGAATGTCGCGCAGCATTTCGGCCGTGCCGTTGTCGCTGGCGTAGGCGGCCTGGAGATTGTCCTTGAGCAGCTCGAGCAGACGCCGCCTATCGGCCAACCCGCGGACAATGCCGGCGTAGTGCTTCGCGTGGGCGGCCGTCGGGTGCTTCTCGAACAGTTCGACGATTGTCGGTGCCAGCTCCCGCGCGCTCTCCGGCAGCCAGTCCAAGAGCGACGTCAAGTCAACCGGACCGCTGCCGTTGTGCGGGAACTCGATAAGGTACCCGTAGATCATGCGCAGCTTGGGGTCGCGAAAGTCTCCCGGCTTGACGATCGACGTGACGTCGTCCAAGCGGCCGAGGTCGAGAAGGATCGATGCGACAACACCACGTTCAGCGTCAAGGCTGTGCGGGGGCGCCTGGTCAAGTATCTCGGAAGTTGGTGAGTTCATTGGCGTGTTTCTTCAGTGCATCCCCGAGTTACCGAGAAGGTCAAACATCACGTCGTTCGCCGTGTTACGAAACGCCTGCAACTGGGCGGCGTCGGCCTTTTCCTGGGCGATTTCGTGATTGAACGCCTCTACGTCGAGCACCGAATCGATTGCGTCCCGAAGAAGCCCCTGAAGTTGATCACCTGAAATGGCCTCGACCTCGAAGACGTTGTGGCCGTGCTGCTCGACGAACCGCTTGTAGTTGACGGATGTGGGCTTGGCCGCCATCTTCGGCGGCAACTCGTATTCCGCGACCTGGTCCGCCGTCAGCGCCACCTTGATTGGATCGATCGCATTGATGCCGAAGTCGTCGCGCATCGACCGCGCGAACGAGTGGGCGATTTCTTCGCCGTCTGGGTCGAAGTCGGTGCTGGCCAACAGAATGAGTCGATCCTTCCCGCTCCGCTTGTATCGCTCGGCCATCGCCAGACGTGGTGGCAACGAACAGTAGCCACGGCCGAGAGTCATTGGGATGCCGTACTCTGCCGCCGGGGGCTGGATGATGTTGCGGAGGGTATTCTTCTCGCCGATGATCTCGATGTGTTTTGACTGGCTCTGCTGCAAGTCTCGCCAGTAGCCATTAGGAACCGCGAGAGGTCGCAACGGACAAACGACTGCACGTCCCGATGAACATCAAACGTCACGACGGGGCGCGTCTCGTCGGCGATCGCCTCGAATGGGATCAGCCCTTCGAGTCGAGCCCGGACGAGAAGATCGTCGAGATTTTCGTAATCGCGTAGCGTGTTCGTGTAGAGCGAGTGCGGTTTGCTGGCATGCTTCAGCGGCGGATCGTTCAGCAGTTGGTAGTGAATGTAGCGAAGGGCACGACCGTCAGCCCCGCCAGCTTGGCCGCCGCATGCCGCCTATGGCCGCTGATGATCCAGCCGTCTTCGGTAACGACGAGCGGTTCCTGGACGCCGTCTCGCTGGATGCTCTTCGCCAGGGCTCGAAGCTCCGGGGCGTCCTTGGTGACCGGACGGTAAAGCTGGTTGTTCTCGGGCGATGGGCGGATGTCGCCTATCGGCAATTCGAGAAACCCGACTTGTCTGATTTTCGAGTTTGGGGCGTCGGATCGGCGTGATTCGGTCGCAGTGATCATGGCAAATGCCCTACTAGAAAAACTCGATGACGGCCGGATCGCGCCGTCGCCGGCGGCTGGTCCGAGGCGCCGGCTGGGCTGAGCGACGCGTCTCGAAGTCCGCCAGGTCGGCCTCGGAGACACGCCAGCGTGGGCGGCCGGTGGAGGTGGTCGCGACGTTGACGGCACGAAGTTCGCCGCTGCGGATCCAGCCGACGACCTTGTCAGGCGAAATTCCGTAGCGACGACCGATGGCGGGTGGAGTCAGATGAGCAACGCTATTTCTCATTGGTGCCCTCCGCCGCAGAAACGGGAACACGCTGGAGGAGATCCTCAATGTCCTCCCACTCGAAACGGATAGAGCCGTCGGGGAGAACAACGTGAGGAAGTTTGCGGCGCCGAGCCAGCCGCAGGGCTTTCCCTAGCGGCCAGCTAAGGCGTTGATCGATGTCTTCTGGATAAAGCAACATGCCGTGTCGTCCTCCATAAACTCATGGAGAGCGACACGGCACACCAGAACAGATTGACCTCTTGTGATGTTTTGCGACCTTTTGCGATGTTTTGTCCGGTCAAGACTTGCGATCGGCCCTTCGTTTCTTTACTCCACCCCCGATTTCAGGGGCAGCTTCCCCGTCTTTGCCGAAATTGTGCTGTATTTCTGCCGAGAGCTTCTTCCCTTCTTCCTGGTGCATGCGGTCTGCCCATTGCACCTCCAGGCCGTTCCACCACTCGATGAGCTTCTGCTTCTCAACTTTCGGCTTACTTCCTTGTTTCTCGATGATAATTGGCCCGTTGAAATCCTTGTTCATCCGCGAAACCTGCCGGCGAACTTCATCGTCGTTGCGCTCCTCAAGGGTCTTGAGTATCTCTGGCCAACCGAACAGGTACGCCTTGGGGGTCAGACTCCGGCCATTCGAAGTCTGCTCATTACCTAGGTCGGACTCAGCCTTCTCTTGCGTGGCTCCTTTGCCCCTGGAAGTCCGATGCGTTTTCCCGAGGATCACGTCAATCGCCGCAACGGACGCTTGAAAGGGGTTGATCGGCAAGATACTCAGGAAGACCGTGTCCCGGCCAATCTCATCAGGGCCGAGACGAGCATCCGGCAGGTATCGAGTCGCACGTAGAGTGCTTCCCTTGGGCTGGCTCCAGGCCAAGTGGAAGAGTACGGTGATCCAGTGGCAAAGGGGGAAGCGGTCGATGTCAAACCGGTAGAGCTGCCAGAACTCTGTCGGCATTACATGCTTGAATTCTGGTGGACAAGAGCTTGTCAAGACATGGCCTGCGTCGCAGGCAACGAGCTCGAATTCCTTCAGTTCCTTTTCATCGCTTCCAGAGAACGCACACGCGAAAAAGATGAAGGGGCCAACGGTCTCCTGTTTGTCACCTTCATCGCCTCCAGAGAACGCAGGCACATAGAAGATGGAGCGATCAACGATCTCCTGTTTGTCATGTTCGCCGTCGCGAGTCCGTTCGTACTTCCCTTGCTGCACTCTCCACAGGGCGTAGGGCACATCGGACAGCACCTGGTTGCCGGGTTCTTGCAGGCGCAGAGCCATCTTCAGGATATTCTCAAAGGGACTTGTGTTCTGGAATTCAGGAAACGGGAATTCGGGCTCGTCCTCCAACCCTTGCGCGCGTAGCTCCCCCCGGAGAGTTCTCTCAAGCGCATCAATTGACTTTCTCTTTCCCACTTCAGCCACCTGGACCATCGCCAACCGTAGAGAAGGGTGCATGCTGGCGCCGTCGGAAAACCTCCCCCGCAAGTCCACAAGTGATCGGCGCCACAGTGACATGAGTCTTCACCTTTCTGCCGGGCTGCCGGACAAACGGCCGTGGGAGGTGAAGACAAACCACGGGCGTCGTCCAGCACAGAGGGCGCGACCCTTGCCCGGCACTATCTGAATTCTACTTACGCTCGTCAGTCTCGAACAGCCAGCGTCGAACGTGGTCGGTCACGGCGCGGAGGCGATCGTCGCTGATGCGTACGCGGTAGTGATCGGCCATGGTGGAATCGGCGTGTCCCATGATTGCATTCGCCGCGGGCTGGTCCTTTGCTTCGTCGGCGATCGTACGAAACGATCGACGCAAACCGTAGAAGCCGCGCCCACGCTGGTAGAGCCCTGTTCGACGAAGCAGCGTCCGCATCGCTGTGCCGAGCGGGCCGTCGACGGTATCGAGGAACCAAGGGGTGCCGTGCGAGGTCAGGAACACGCGGTCGGCAAGCGCTTCTTCTCTCGGTTTCGGACGAACTGAAAGTGCCTTCTTGATGGCGACCACAGTCTCCGGCCACAGAGGGCAGCGACGTGGAATGCCGGTCTTCTGCCGAGCAAGCTCAATCCATCCGCCGTCCAAGTCCAGCGCGTCCATCGTCATCCGCCCCACGTCGGCCGGGCCGAATCCGCCATTGACGGCCAACAGGAGCATCGCTCGAAGCGTCGGGTTGGCCGCATCGATCAACTTGCGAATCTCGGCAGCCTCGAACATCCGCGGACCATTGCTGCTGCGGGCTTGTCGCATCAGCCGCTTCGGCGGGCGCTCGAACGCTGTGCCAAACCGGACAGGCCTGTCGATCAACTCGTTTTGAAAGGCGTGGTTCAGCAAGACGCGAACCCGGGCGATTGCCGCGGTCAGCGCCGTAGGGCCCAGCGTCTTGGAAAGTGCCGTCCGCAGCGTGGCGAAGTCGTCGGGCCGCAAGTCTTCCACGAGACGGTCCTTGCCGAGGACGTGCAGAAGCCGATCGCACGCGCGGTGGTAATCCTGCCACGATCGCATCGTCAACTCTCCGGAGTCGACTCGACGTTGTCGATCGGTCAGGAAGTGGTTGACGGCGTTGCGAAGTGTCACACGGTCGGTCTCGGGCCGCGGCGTCCGGCCGGCGTGCAAGTCATCGCGTTGTTCGAGGTACTTCCGCAGCGCACCGTCGGGGTCAGCCCAAGGTCCGAAGTAGTGGATTTGACCGCGGATCTTCTTGGCCCAACGACGAGTGGCGTGAGGGAAGAGGGGGAACTCGGGGTAGGGCTTGGCGGGTTTCTTGGCCTTGCTTTTGCGAATAGAATTAGGCATTTGCTGGCCTCCCAATCAGGTCGATGCACGGCCCTACGAGACACCACTCTCGGGGGGCTGCTTTCTTCACCCGATCACCCAGCGGGTGTCAGAACGGGTGTCACCTGATTGTAGCCAATTGGCCAAATGGGTCAATAACCCGAGGAAAAACGCCGTTATTGGAGAAGCTCAGGCGTATTCCTGATACAACGGCGTGATGATCAACTCCGGCACCAGCGCGCGATGGGGGAGCTTGGCGATGGTCACCACGCAGGCGGCGATGTCTTCGGGCTTGAGCATCTGGGCCAGTTTCTCCGGCGGCACGGGCACGGGGCGCTGGGCCAGGATAGGGGTGTCGACTTCGCCCGGGTAGACGTTGGTTACGTGGATGCCGTTGTCGCGCTCTTCCAGGCCGACGGTCGTTCCCAGCGCCGAGAGGCCGAACTTCGAGGCACAGTAGCCGGTGCCGCCGAGCTTCATCGCACGCTTTCCGGCGATCGACGAGATGTTCACGATCAGCCCCGACTGGCGCTGCCGCATGCCAGGCAGCGCGGCGTGGATGCAATTGAACGCGCCGGTGAGGTTGATGCCCACCAGGCGGTCCCAGTCGGCCGGGTCCAACTCGGAGATCTGCCGCTTGGCCACGTTGATGCCGGCGCTGTTGACCAGAATGTCCAGCGGCCCGAGTTCGCCGTCGAGCCACCCAAAGAGTTGCTCGACGTCGCTACGGTCCGAGACGTCGCACGGCCGCGAGAGCACGGGCATGGCCGGGTCGAACTGTGCGGCGGCCTCGTCGAGCCGCGCGCGGTTTCGCCCGGTGATCGCGACTCGGCAGCCCTCCTGCGCCATGGCCACCGCGATACCCAACCCGATACCGCTGCCGCCGCCGGTCACCAGAACGGTCTTGTCTTTCAGTTCCATTGCGTCGTGCTACCCTGGGTTGTCTTCCGGATTGTCTTCGTCCACGCCGGGTGGATCGGGTGTCTTCTCGGCCGGTGTTTTTTCGGCAGGCGTCTTCTCGGCAGGCGTCTTCTCGGCGGGCGTCTTCTCGGCGGGCGTCTTCTCCGCGGGCGTCTTCTCCGCGGGCGTCTTCTCCGCGGGCGTCTTTTCGGTGGGTGTCTTTTCGGTGGGTGGCTCCGGTGGGGTCTTCTTCGGGAAGATGAGTCCGGCGGCCATGGCGTGCAGGTGCGGCTCGCTGCGTTGCCAGGTGCCGTCTTTGGCGAGAAGCTCGAGCTTGTACTTGCGGCTATCGACGACGGTCTCCACGAATACGCGATCGACGACAATCTTGTCGTAGTCGTAGGGAACGCGGGCGCGGCGCTGGTAGGTGATGCCGCGGAAATCGCCGATCACGATCGGCTCGATCTCTTGGCTGAACTTGGTGCCCTCCATTGCCGCGGCAATCTGCTTGGCGAACTCGGCCAGGTTGTCGTCGGTCACGTTGAGAACGTCTTCGTACTGCTCGACGTTGACCATGATGGTCGGATAGGCGCTGTCTGCCTCCCGGTTGAAGCGAATGAGCCATCTGTCGGCGTCGCGCGGCGCGCGATGCCAACCCAACGGCGGGGTGACTTCAACGCGTCCGCCGTCCAGGCCGGGCACCGCCGTGTCGGGATCCAACTCGGCCAGCTTCGTTGGCCGGCGGATCGTCGATCCTTCGTCGTCGGTTTTGGACTGGGTCGCTTCGCCCGAACCGCCGCAGCCCACCGTGCCCAACAGCAACGCACCCACACAAACCACGGCTAAGAGATGCGGAATTCTCATCGGCGAATCCTCGTCGTCAGCGGCGCTAAAGCGGGCTCACTCTTCGATGACTTCCTTGACGAGCTGGACAAAATGGGGGGTCTTTTGCGATTCGCTCAACGCCTCCGCCTTCTTGTCGGCCGCTTTGCGATCGGCGTACTCGAAGACCGCAACCCTGCGGAGAGACTGGTTGAATACCCCCCAGAAGGCCTTTAGTCGCACCTCCTTCGCCACTTTCGCCCGGCTCTTGCGCTTGGTCTTTGCCTTGGCCTTCTTCTTCTTCTTCGTCGGCTGAAGACGCTCGGCGGCCTCGCTCTCTTGCCGCAACTCCTTGCGGTTTAATATCTTACGAGCCATAATCCTCCCCTAGGAGAGTAAATGAGCAGGTGAGGGCCAAACGGCGGGTGGCCGACGAGGGCCTGGGGGCCATCCGACCACCGGAACTCAACAGGATAACGGATTTGGTGGCCAACGGCCAGTAGGCATTGCTCGGATCGGCCGTTCGCCGTCGCCCAGTGCCCCGGGAGTACCGTCGCGCCCGCGGGAGGCGGTCTCAGCCGGTGGCCGTGGCCAATGCCAGCGCGATTTGGCATGCTCGGTGGAATTCGTCGAGGTCGAGCCGCTCGGCCGTGGTGTGGCCGGCCTCTTGGCCGCAGCCGAGCGTCACGGTGGGGATTCCCCGAGCGGTGAGCCAGTTGGCGTCGACCCCGCCGTTGGAGATCGCCCGGATCGGATCGCCGCCGAGTTGGCGGATGGCGTCCTCGGCGGCCAACACGCAGGGCTCGCCGTCGGCCAGCTTGAAGGCCTCGTAGTCGAGGTGGCCCTCGATCTCGACGCCGCCGCACTTCCCTTGTCGATTCCGCACCGCCTTGGCCGACCTCTTGAAGGCCCGTTCGATCGCGCGGACGATCTTCTTGCGAAACGCGGGATGGTGGCTGCGGGCTTCCGCCCTCAGTTCGACCAGGGGCGTGACCACGTTGGTGGCGTCGCCGCCGCGAACGATGCCCACGTTGCTGGTCCCGTGCAGTCCGTCCTTCTCGATCAGCCCGTGCCAGCCGTCGCGATGCAAATCGGCCACCGCCAGCGAGGCGATCGTCACGGCGCTGACGCCGTCCTGCGGGGCGTTGCCGGCGTGGGACGCGACGCCGGTGACGCGAACGTCCATGCGATAACCGCCGGTGGCGCCGACGGTCAGCTTCTTGGCCGATCCGCCGTCGAAGTTGATCGCCAGCCGCGGCTTGCCGAGCATCCCCAGCCGGAGGTGCCGGGCACCGAACAGGCCGATCTCCTCCTGCACGGTAAACAACAGCGTCAGCGGCGGATGCGGCAATTTGCGGCGGAAGATCTCGACGGCGGTGGCCAGCACCACGGCGCAGCCGGCCCGATCGTCGGCGCCGAGGGCCGTCTGTTTATCGGCGGGCACGACGTACCGGCCGCGCCGCACCGGACGGCAGCCGCGGCACAAGGGCACCGTATCGGCGTGGGCCGAGAGCATCCGCCGCGGGCCGCGAAAGGTGCCCGGCAGTTTGCAGGCCAGGTTGCCCACCGAACCGCCGTGGGGGCTGCGTCGATGGGCCCGATCCGTCTGGATGGCCTCGGCCGGCACGCCGGCGCGGCGGAGCTTGTCGGTGATGAACTCCATCACCCGGCCCTCGTCGCCGCTGCCGCCGGAGATGGCCATCAGTTGCATGACGAGTTGGTCGGCGCTGTTCGTGAAGAGATCGTTCATGAGGTTTCCTGCAACTTCTTCAGGCGGGTGGCTGGGGCAAAGCTTCCATCCCATCGTATCCAGCGATCGCCGTACGGCAAGTCCTGCGTCTTGTCTCCGGCGACCGAAGGCGTTAGACTCGCGCCGTATCGACTCGGGAAGGCGCAAGATAGTAATCGTCTCGCTCCGCGAGACGATCCGACATCTCGCGGAGCGAGATGACTACTATACGTACTGCGACCAACGCGAGATGACTACTATACGCACGGCGACGAACGCGAGGTGACGGCGTGAACATCTTCATCGGTGAATTGCTCGGCACGTTGATCCTGGTATTGCTGGGCGACGGCGTGGTGGCCAACGTGGTGCTGGCCAAGACCAAAGGCCACAACTCGGGCTGGATCGTGATCTCGGCCGGATGGGGGTTTGCCGTGGCCGTGGGGGTCTACGTGGCCGGCTGGGCCAGCGGGGCCCATATCAACCCGGCGGTCACGTTCGGAATGCTGGCGCTGGAGAAGACGGCGGCCGCCGACGTGCCGATCTATCTGGCCGGACAGTTCCTCGGCGCCTTTCTCGGCGCCGTGCTGGTCTACCTGGCGTATCTTCCGCACTGGGCTCCGACCGACGACAAGGCGGCCAAGCTGGGCGTCTTTTGCACGGCCCCGGCAATACGCCACTGGCCCAGCAACCTGATCTGCGAGATCATCGGCACGGCCGTGCTGTTGATCGGCCTGCTTGGCATCGCGGCCGATCAGAACGAGTTGGCCAACGGCATCGGGCCCTACGCCGCAGGCATCTTGGTCTTCGGCATCGGGCTCTCGCTGGGCGGACCCACCGGCTACGCGATCAACCCGGCCCGCGATTTGGGTCCTCGCTTGGCCCACGCCCTGTTACCCATCCCCGGCAAGGGCGATTCCGATTGGTCCTACGCCTGGGTGCCGGTCGTCGGGCCGATCGTCGGCGGGGTGCTGGGGGCGGGGGTCTATCATCTGCTGTTTACCGTCACCGACCTGGCGCCGCTTGTGCCCTGATCGGACGGCGTCTTTCGGAAGAAGCGGGCGTTTTCTGCAAGAAGACTGTCGCATTCTGGCCGCCGCGGGCGTCTTCATGGTAGAAAGACCACAAAAGAGCATGCCACCGTCAACCCGGGCGCGACACGAACGTGCAAACCGACGCGGAGCTTGTCAAGGCGGCGCTCGGCGGTGACCGGGCGTCCTTCGGGACCCTCGTGCAACGATACCAGCGCGCCGTGCTGGGGGTGGCTCTCGGTGTACTCGGCGACTACCACGCCGCCGAAGACGCAGCCCAAGACGCCTTGGTGGCCGCCCACGGACGCCTGCGGACCCTGCGAAAGCCCGAGCGATTTGCGGCCTGGCTGTTGCGGATCGTGCGGCGCCGGGCCATCGACGCGGGACGCCGGGAATCGAAGCGGAGGGAACAGAGTGTGCCGCCGGACGGGATGCCTCAGCGGGCCGACGGAGCGTCGTCCGGTCCGGCCGGCGAGGTCTTCGAGGCCGTCGATCGGCTGCCCGGGCGACAGCGGCAGATGATCCTGCATCGCTATTGCGACGGGCTGAGCGTCAGCGAAATCGCCACGGCCACCGGTTCGCCGGTGGGCACCGTGACCAAATACCTTTCCCGGGCGCACGCCCGGCTGCGCAAGCTGCTGTTGAAGGACGCAAGCGAATGAACGACCACGACCCCTTGGCGGAAAATCTGCAAGCGCTCCGCGCGGCGGTCACGTCCCGTCCGTCGCTGTTGGAGGGCGTGATGGATCGCATCGGCGAGACACCGTCGCCGATTTCCCGCCATCGGCGAAAGCCGCTGTTGGTGGCGTGTCTCTCGGCGGCGGCCTGCCTGTTGGTGGCGGGCGTGGGATGGATGCTCTTCGGCGGCGGCGACTCCGTCGAAAAGGCTCTGCTCGACGACGAGCCACAGGCAACGGTAACGCACGGCAAAGCCGAAGCCGAGGACTTGTGCAAAGCCAGGTTTGCCGAAGAGGGCGATCCGGCCGGCGCGCACGATCGGGGGGAACCGACCGTAAAGGCACTTCAGCCGGGCGATCGGCACTTTCAGGGGCACCAGAACACGCTGGACGGCTCGGCGGGCGATAACCGGGCGCGGGGGGGCAGTAATGTCGGGCTCGCGGTAGCCATCGAACGGCGTCCCCGTCCCGCCGAATTCACCGGCACCTGGCAGGGCGAGGCGCTCGACAAGCCGCAGGACGGCAGTGCGACCTCCGTACTGGTCGTGAAACTGACCATCTCGGCCGACGATCAACTGCAAGGCGTCGCCTCCGGCACCTTCAGCGGCGGCGAAGAGGTGCCTCTGGAAGACGTTTACGTGGTGGGTAGGCGATTGGAATTCCGCGTCCGCCACCGATCGGGTGCGCAGATGCAGGTCACCTTGTCCCTGGGGGACGACACACTCACCGGCGACGGAATCCCGATCCGCTCGGCCGAAGCCCGTTGCGATATCGTTTTGAAACGCCGATCGCCCGAGGGGCCCGTTTAGCCATGGGGCCCGTTTAGCCGCCGCCGGCACGGCGGCGTACGATCGGAGAACGCGCGTGCCACGCCGCCGTGCCGGCAGCGGCTAAACGGCACTCGGTGCAATACAATCGTTGTTTTCACGGGACACAGAAGGAGAAGATCATGCGGAGAGAACTGGTGACGGCCGTCGCCGCGTTGGCGATCGGCGGACTGTTGACGCAGTATCTGCCGGCCCAGGATCGCAGCCGCACAGGCGGCGAAACCGGCGAGAACGAAGACGAAGCCAGGGTCTTGTCGAGCACCCTGCGGCCGGAAATAGACGACACGGATGGGCCCCCGAGTTCGCGCGCGCGGCGGATCAGCGGGAGACCGCCCGGCGAACCGACGACGGACCTGAATGACTTCACCGGCACGTGGACCGGCAATGCGGTCGACTATCCGGAAGACGGGTCGTCCACCCGAGCGATCGGGATCAAGATCGAGCTTTGCGAGGACGGGGAACTGGAGGGCGTCGGCTTCGACGAATTCACCGGCGACGACAAGACGCCGCTGAAGGACGTCTATGCGACCGGTAACCGTCTGGAGTTCAAAGTCGCCCATTGCACGGGCGTCACGATACGGGTGACCCTCGGCTTGGTCGACGGCAAGCTCGACGGTGAAGGGATCCCGATCCGCTCCGATGAGGACCGCTGCACGATCACCCTGAAGCGGGGCAAGAAAGCAGACGCGCCTGAGGACGCCGACGACGACTCCGACGAAGAAGGCTTCGAGGGCCGCTGGGTGGGCACCGTCGAGGACCGGCAGCAGCAGGGCGACTCTCGCAGCCCATGGATCGTTGACGTTTCCGTCAGCAAAGACGGCAAGACGGCGGACGTGATCACCATGGGCGACTTCCAACAGGCCTACGACGATCACTTCGACGAGGTGAAGATCGACGACGGCAAGTTGGCGTTTGAGATTGTCGACAACGGCGGGACCGAGGTCACCGTCACCCTTTGGCTTCGCGGCGATAAGGACGACTGCCTGCAAGGACAGGTCGTCGCCGACCCGACCACGAAGGTCCGCGACGTTCGGCTCAGCCGCTCGGACGATCGGCGCGAAGACAGATCGGGCGACTTGCGGCGATTGATCCTCGACGGTGATCAGCCGCTCTCCAAGCGGTCCTACGCCCCGATGATCCGCGGCTCCGTACTCCTGTCGCGCCCACGGAAGGACCGCTAGTGTTGCGTCAAGGTTAGGAATTGGGGTGGGGGGGGGGGGGGGGGGGGGGGGGGTGTTGGGGGGGCGGGGGGGGGGCGGCGGGGGC
>CAYYNP010000086.1:20887-32526 GCA_964472545.1 uncultured Planctomycetaceae bacterium
GTTGCGTCAAGGTTAGGATTTGGGGTGCCACTGGCTGCTTGTCAGCCTGTGTTGTGGACCGCTCGTGCCTGCCAGGCGGCACTGGCTGACAAGCAGCCAGTGGCACCCACAGTCGCGGTCTTCGCCCCAAAATCAAAACTCGACAGAACACTAGACGCTTATGCTGCCGGCTGCCGCCAAACGGCCAGGCTCTGCCCCTACCGCCAGAGTCGGCCGTGCTGTGGCAGCCCGCGGTACTGCCGGGTGACGTGTGGGGCCGAGGTGGGGCCCTGCGGCATCAGCGCCGGACCGTCCGACGCATCGGACAACTCCTGCAACGGGCCGTCCAGCGCGGTGTCGGTCTGGCTGATGATCTCGACGTCGAAGATCCCCGGTTCGGTGAGCCCCGATTCGGTGAATTCCGGTACGGTAGATCTCGGCCCGTGCGATCTTGATCGGGGCGATCTCGACCGGGGCGATCCCGACGTGGGCGATCTCAACCCGATCGATCCCGACCCGATCGATTCCGGTGGGTCCAGTTCGTACTCGCCCTCGAACTCCTCCGGCGACTCGACGTACTCGGCGTCCACCACGTGCCCAAACGCCGAGCCTTCACGCACGTGTGCGTCACAGCCGCAAGGCTCTCCGGTGTGGGTGGGCCCGCATTCGTCGAACGGGCTGCTGCACGTGCGGCAGCCGGAGGCGACGGCGATCGAGAGAACCAACAGCCCAGCGAGTGCCGTGCGAATCATGGATTAGGCCCTAATGCGACAAGACGAGGATCGAACGCGGCTGCTATGTGAAAAGCCGCAGGGTAACGGTATATTCGGCCGCAGAACCGGCCCAACCCGCATCTTTTTCCAGCAATCGGCCCGAGGCGACGGATGTCGGAGGACAGACGCCTTGCCCAGACCTCCCAGGCTTCGCAGTTCCGCCGGGCTGGGGCGGCGTTCGTCGCTCTGCTGATCCTCACGGCGGCCGTCCGGCTGGTCGCCGTGGGCCGGCCGCTGCTGGGCCCGTTCGCTACCAAGAACGTCGTCTACGCGATGATCTCGCGGAATCTGGCCGAAGGGCGGGCCGATGTGTGGCACCCCACGCTCGATCTGCTGACCGACGGCGGCCGGGCGTGGCACATGCTGGAGTTTCCCGTCTCGGCGTATCTGACGGCCGGTTTGTGGCGGGTGTTCGGCGGATCGCTGGACGTTTGGGGGCGGCTGACGGCCGTGGCCTTCAGTGTGCTGTCGGTCGCGGTGATGTTCCTGTTCGTGCGCCGCCGTCATGGACCCACCGCGGCCACGGCTGCCTCCTTTGCGCTGGCCGTCTCGCCGGTGAGCATTATCTACGGCCAGAGCTTCATGCTCGAGGCGTCGTTGGTCTGTTTCACACTGGTTACGTTCTACGCGTTGGATCGGTGGCTCGCATCGATGCGTTACGCCTGGCTGGCCGTGGCGTCGGTTTCGTTGGCGCTGTTGCTGCTGACGAAGGTGTACATGCTGATCGTGGTGTTGCCGTTGGCGGCCAGCGTGTGGGCGCGGCGTTCAGTGGCGCGGTGCGTCGAGACGCACCCTACACGGCTGGCGGCTGAGCGCAGCGAAGCCCCAGATGCTGCAAGCTCCCGGGGCACCGCTGCGCTTTGCCCCGGCCACCCGGCTGCAGGGATGTGGGCCACGTTGGCCATCGCGTTGGCGATCCTGCCGGCGGCGCTCTGGTACGTCCATGCGTGGCGCACCGGAGCGTCGGACGGACCCGGAGCCGAGCGCGTCTACTACTCGGTCCGCCAAAGCACCGACGTCCACTTCCCGCCCGACCCACGGCTGGCTTCGGGGGAATTCTACCGCCAACTGCTCGACGATCTGACCGGCGTGGCGCTCACGCCGATCGGCTTCACACTGGCCCTGGCGGGGCTGTTCCACCGAGATTGGCGGCGATACGCGCCGTGGCTGGCGGCGATGCTCGTGCTGGTGATCGCGCTGCCGCGGAAGTTTCAGGAGATGAACTACTACATGATGGCCGTGCTGCCGCCGCTGTGCATTATGGTCGCCTTGGGGTGGGATGCGGTGTGCCGTCGGATGCGTCCGAGCCGAACCGGCGTGTGCATGGTGGTCGTCGTTTCGTTGGCTCTTTCGTTTCGCTACGCTGCCAAGCCGGCGTTCGTTACGCCCGAAGAAGACCGCGGCGTGGTCGAGGCGGCCGGTGTGGTTCGGCAACTCACCGACGAAGACGAGCCGGTCGCCACCATGCACGGCACCACGCTCGATCTGCTCTATTATTGCGGCCGCGGCGGCTGGGCGCTCGACGGCCGCCGGACGCCCGAGCCGGCCACGCTGGAGGAATGCCGTCGTCAGGGGGCTCGTTACCTGGTGGTCGTCGGCGAGCCGCCGCCGCTGCCCGGCTACGGTCGGCATCACGATCACGGCCAGATCTGGTTTCTACCTGAAGCAGGAGCCACGCCCGACATCAAGTGACGTGCGATGCTAGCCGGGGGCGTAAGCCCCGGGACGGCTTACGTCAGAGAGTTCGTTGCATTGAGAGGACTTCGGACCGTCCGGGGGCTTCCGCCCCCGGCTATTGTCGATTGTTGACACCGATGGGCTCCAGCTTGCACCGCGCATCCGGCGGCGTACAATGAGGCGAAGTAGCGGTTCGAGTTTCGTGCGGCGATCCTGCAATCCTGTATAAGGAGCATTCCCATGAAGCGGCTCTCGGTAACGACCAGTTGTTCGCGTCGACGGTTCCTTTCCGGTTGTGCGTGTGCCGGGTGCGTCGCGGGCGGAACGTTGCTCGGTCCGGGGCTCGCCCGAGGGGCCGCGGCGGCCGGTAAAAAGCCGAAGATCCGCCTGGTCTTCTGCGAAACGCCCAACGACGGGCCGATCTGGCCGAACATCGGTTACGATTTTGCCGCCCGGCGGCGAGAGATGCTCGGCGCGCTGAAGCGTGGCTGCCCGGACGTGGAATTCCTCACCGCCGTGCTAATGAACGATCCGAAGCAGTCGGCCGAAGTGCTCACGCACGACGCCGAGGTAGACGGATATCTCATCTGCGTACAGGGCCTCGGTTGGGCCAACGACATCGTGCGGCTATGTGCTTCCGGCAAGCCGACCTTGCTGGTCGACAACCTCTTCGGCGGGTCGGGGCTGTTCCTGGCCAAGCACGCGCAGATCATGGCCGCCGGCAATCCGGTCGACTGGGTCAGTTCGTCGAAGGATGAAGACCTGGTGGCCTCGGCGCGGAGCTTCGCGCTGCTTTCGCAAGGCAAGACGGCGGCGGAAGTCGCCGCAGCCTTTCGTGCGACTCGGCGGAAGAACACGCCCCAGGACGGCGACTTCATCTGCAAAGACGATCCGATCGACACGGCCGACTTCGACGCGGCATTGAAAGGACTCCAACGGACGAAGCTGCTGGTCGTCGGCGGCGGCTGGGGCGGCGATGCCTTCCGCCAGGCGGCCCAGCAGGTGACCGGCGTCGAGATCGTGCCGATCGACTTCAAGGAGTTGGCCGGGGCCTACGACGGCGTGAAACCCGACGCAGCGGCCGCGTACGCCGACCGCTGGATGGACGCTGCTCAGGAGGTCGTCGAGCCGAAACGCCCGGAGATTGGCAAGTCCGGGGCGATGTACGTGGCCATGAAGCAGTTGGTCGACAAACACAACGCCCGGGGCATCAGTGTGAATTGCCTGGGCGGCTTTTACGGCGGGCACCTGAAGGCCTATCCGTGCCTGGGATTCAGCCAGTTGAACAACGATGGAATGGTCGGCGGTTGCGAGGCCGATCAGATGTCGGCATTGACGATGGCCGTGATGGGGGCCGTAGTGCGGCGGCCGGGGTTCATCTCCGACCCGGTGATCGACACGTCGGCCAACGAGATCATCTACGCCCATTGCGTGGCGATGACGCGGCCGTTCGGCCCCGACGGGCCGTCGAACCCGTACCGCATCCGCACCCATTCCGAGGACCGCCAGGGGGCCTCGATGCAGTCGCTGCTGCCCGAAGGCTACATGACCACCACGCTGGAACTCAACCCGGTCACACGGCAGGTGATTCTCCACCAGGCCAAGACCAGCGGCAACAACCCCAGCGACATGGCCTGCCGCACGAAGCTCGAGGCAGTGGTCAAAGGCGACATCGAAAAACTCACCGAGAACTGGCGGATGGGCTGGCACCGCGTGACGTTCTACGGTGAGATGAAAGAACAAGTGATCGAACTCTGCGAGCGAATGAAGCTGGAGTTGATTGAAGAAGCATAGTCGCGTATGACATCGTGGATGGGTGGCCCGGACACTCTTGCGGAGAGGACTCTGCGATACGGGAGGACTTCTTCGCAAGAGTGTCCGGGTGGCGCAGCCACAAGAGGCTCCGTGCGAACGTCGAGACCTCGTGTTGCTGCGCAACCCCGACGCCTTTCCGGCAACGCGAAAGAATTCACAATGTCGATTGCGGAAAAGCGGCGGGGCCACCCGAGGAATCATAACGTCCCCCTGCAGGAGTTTCAGATGCGGTATTCTTGGATGCCCTTGGCACTTGTGTTGTTCTTGATCTTGTGCGCGCCCGTCGCCGCCGGCATCGACGACATTCGCGGCGGCACACCCGACGTGGTGCGGGAAGATTGGACGGCCCGGCATCAGCAGATCCGGGCCCAGATCGGCGGCCAGGGGCGATACAACTTCCCGCCGGAGCAGATCCTCAACCTCCAGTCGACCATCTTGGATACCGACAAGACTCCGGTCGACGTGGGACTGCGGCGGATCGAGGCCCTGTTGGAAGAGTTCCGTTCGATGCCCAATGGCCCCGATCTGCGGGCCATTGAGAAGACGATCCAAGAGATCAAGGCCAAACGCGAAACCGGGGCGGATGATTTGGAGTTGTATCTGCAACTGCGGGCCGCCGCACGTCCGGTGATCCTCGCCAACCCGTTGTTGAACTTCAAGGACCTGTTGTTCGTCTCCCGCGGTGTGCTCAACGACGGCGAAGGGGGTAAGTCGGAATACAACGGCGACCATTTCTGCGACCAATACTACGGCCACAACGGCCGCAAAGGCGGCGGGCTGTTCATCGTCCGCAACGTCAAGTCCGACGCGCCGAAGGTAATTGACGTGGTGGCCGGGTTGAAGGTCCCCAGCGGCACCAACCAGGGCAAAGTGATGAGCGAGGGGGCGTTCGTCTCGCCCGACCTCTCCTACGACGGCAAGACGATCACGTTCGCCTGGAGTTGCGGCGGCACGCAGAAATGGGCACCGGAAAACCGCTTCAACGTCTTCAAGGTCGACGTCGACGGCACCGGCCTGACGCGGCTGACCGACGGCGGCTTCGACGATTTCGATCCCTGCTGGCTACCCAACGGGCGGATCGTCTTCATGTCGACGCGCCGCTTCGGGTTCGGCCGCTGTCACGGGCGTCCGGTGCCGGCCTATACGATGTTCTCGATGAAGCCCGACGGCAGTGATCTCTACGACATCGACTTCCACGAAACCAACGAGTTCCATCCCAGCGTGGACAACGATGGGATGATCGTCTATACGCGGTGGGATTACGTCGACCGCGACCACAGCGCGGCCCATCACATGTGGCACTGTTTCCCCGACGGCCGCGACCCCCGCTCGCTGCACGCCAACTACGCGATCCCGCTTTCCACGGTGGAGGAGGTGGGCCCCGGCACGATCAACATGCGGCCCTGGGCGGAGTTCAACTGCCGCTCCGTGCCCGATTCCGGTAAGTACGTGGCCACGGCCGGCCCCCATCACGGCCAGGCCTTCGGTTCGTTGGTGCTGATCGACGTCAGCGTTCCCGACGACCACAAGATGTCGCAGATCAAGCGGATCACGCCCGACACGCGCTTTCCCGAATCGGAATGCGGCACGCGAAGCTGGTCCGATATGGCCTACGGCACCGCCTGGCCGTTGAGCGAGAGCTTCATGCTCTGTAACTATCAGGGCACGGCCTGTGTGCTCGATGAGTTCGGCAACCGGGAACTGCTCGTGAAGGTCACCAACGGCCTGCGGGCGCTCGACCCCACGCCGCTACGTCCGCGCCCCGTGCCGCCGGTGATTCCCACGGCGACCTATCAGGGCGAGCGGCTGAAGCACGATTCGCCGCTGGCCACGATCAGCGTGGCCAACGTCTACATTTCCGACGAGTATGGCAAACTGCCCGAGGGCACGAAGATCAAGCAGATGCGCGTCGTCCAGGTGCTGCCTAAATCGACCCCCAACGCCAACAACCCGCGAATCGGTTTCGGCGATCAGTCGTTGGGCCGCATCCCGCTGGGCGTGGTGCCGGTGGAGGAAGACGGCAGCGTCTACTTTCGGGCGCCGGTCGAAAAGGCGATCTACTTCCAACTGCTCGACGAGCGGGGGATGGCGGTCAAGTCGATGCGGTCGGTAACCTACGTCCATCCCGGCGAGCAGATGTCGTGCGTCGGCTGCCACGAAGAGAAGCTCAGCGCCCCCTGGACCGACGCACGTCCGCTGGCTATGGGGCGGGCGCCTTCGAAATTGCAGCCGGAGATCGACAACGAGGTGCTGTTCAGCTTCCACAGAAACGTGCGGCCGATCTTCGAGAACAAGTGCGTCGATTGCCATCGCGAGGAAGACGACCGCGGCCCGAAGAATATGAACTACAACGACCTCGAGCCGTACACGTTCTATCTCGGCCACGGCTACCGCCGCCCGCTGCACGGCGGCACCCGCACCCTGCCGGGCAAGTTCGGCGCGATGTTCTCGCGGATGGGCAAGGCACTGGCCGGCCCCACGCACCAAAAGGCCCTTTCGCAGGGCAAATTCACCGAGCAGGACATGCGGGCGATCGTGATGTGGCTCGACATGAACTCCAACGAGTTCACGGCCTACAAGGACATCGACGCCCAACGCCGCGGCGAGATCGTTTGGCCGGAGTTCGACGTCGACCCGAAGAACGTCACCGGCGTGGAACGGCGGGTCGACGGGCGAAGGGCGGGACGGTAGGGTCTGCAGAGTAGTCATCTTGCTCCGCAAGATGTCGGGACGTCTCGCCGCAGCAAGACGCCAACTATGTGACGGTTCGGAGGTTTCCTCAATGCGTTGCCTTTCCGTTCTCTTGATCTGCGTGTTCGGCCTTTTCGCCAACGGCTTGCTGCGCCCCGCGGCCGCCGAAGACTGGCCCGGCTGGCGAGGACCGCGCGGTGACGGGTCCAGTCTGGAGAAAGACGTCCCCACCCGCTGGCACGGTCCGACCGGCAAGAACATCGCCTGGAAAACGCCGATCCCCGGCCGTGGCCACGCCTCGCCGATCGTCTCCGGCGAGCGAATCTTCGTGGTGACGTGCGCCGAAGAGACCGGCGAGCGGCTGTTGGTCTGTCTCGATCGGCCCAGCGGCAAAATCCTCTGGCGGCAAACCGTGCTCACCGCGAAGTTGGAGAAGAAGCACCGGCTGAACAACTACGCCTCGAGCACACCCGCCACCGACGGCAAACTGGTCTACGTGAGCTTCCTCGAAGCCGACCCGCCCGACGGTACCCCGGCCGGCGAACGCACGTCGCAGTTCGCCACGCCGGGCAACATGTTCGTGGCCGCGTACGACTTCGAGGGCCACCGTCAATGGACCGCCCGACCCGGCCGCTTTTCCAGCCGCCACGGCTATTGCAGCTCGCCGATCCTGTTCAAACACATGGTGATCGTCAACGGCGACCACGACGGCAACGGCTACTTAGTCGCCCTGGATCGGGCTACCGGCAAGACCGTCTGGAAACGCCCCCGCGTGAACAACACCCGCAGCTACTGCGCCCCGATCATCCGCCAGATCGACGGTCGCACGCAGATGGTCCTCTCCGGCACGAAGTGCGTGGCCAGCTACGACCCGCACGACGGCAGCCGCCACTGGATCATCGACGGGCCGACCGAACAATACGTCGCCTCGCTGGTCTACAACGGCGAACTGCTCTTCCTGACGGCCGGCTTCCCCACGTTCCACATCATGGGCATCCGGCCCGACGGACGCGGCAACGTCACCCACACGCACGTCGTCTGGCACACCACCAAGGGCTGCTCCTACGTGCCCTCGCCGATCATCGGCGGCGGCGGGAAGTACTTTCTGGTGGTTTCCGACATAGGCATCGCAAGCTGTTTCGAGGCGGCCACCGGCGAGCGCTATTGGATGCAACGGATCGGCCCGCACTACAGCGCCTCGCTGGTCGAGGCCGAGGGCCTGGTCCATTTCCTCTGCGACGACGGCACCACGACGATCGTCCGGCCGGGCAAAGAGTTTGACGTGGTGGCCGAAAACAAGCTCGGCGAAAACTGCTACGCCTCCCCGGCAATCAGCGGCGGACGGATCTATCTGCGGGCGGAGGGGAATCTGTATTGTATTGCCGACGAGTAGCCGAAGCGGGCGAATCTGGCTACTACTGAGCTTGCCGCACGAGGCTTGCGGTCTTCCACCGCGAAGCTCGACGCCCTAACTCGCTACAACCCCGACAGATCGATCAGCTTCAGCGCCGTCAAGAAACTCGACACGTTGTTCCTGGCCAACAGCAGGTCGGTCGCGCTGACGCGCTGGTCGCGATTGTAGTCGTAGGCGAAATCGATGCCGGCCGGATTGAGAAACGTGCGGGGGTTGTTCCGCGCGAGCAACAAGTCGGTGGCGGTGACCATCGCGTCGTTGGGTGAGTTGCCGCCCTCGCCCACCGCGTTGCCGAAGTAGCAGACGTCGGCCGGCTGGCCGTCGATCAGTAGCGTCACCTCGAGCCAACGATTCACCACCGTGCGATCGCCCCAAACGGCCGTGATCCGATCCGACCCGTCGGTGCCGGCACCGCGGCGTACGGTCACCGACGTCGGTTCCGGTGCATCCGGCCAACCGGCCGGCTCGTTGTCGTTGCCGATCTTCAGCGTCAGATCGTAGACCGGATCGGCCGCCGCCAGCCCGTCGACGTCGATCATCACGCCGTTGATGCCGCGGCCGTAACTGGTGTAGTTCTCGAACGACGCCGCCTCGCCGGGCAGCAACGCCCGCTTGTCGGTGGCGATCGCCGCATCGTCGTCTTCGTTTGCCCTGGCGTCACTGCCGTCGTGGGCCGAGTTGTTGTAGAAGACGTGGCGGTCGACCACCGTGGGCCCGATCGGCCGGCCGGCGTAGAACCGCACCAGACCGTCTGCCGCCCCGACCAGCAGGTCGGCCACGCCGTCGCCGTTGTAGTCGCCCACCGAAGGCCGCGAGCGAGGGTCGTCGGGCAGGTCGATCGGCACGCCGCGAGCCCGAAGCGGTTTCGGTTCCGCGAACACGGGCTCGGCGTTGGTGCCCTGGTTGGCATAGAACAGAAGCTGCCCTGCCGTGTTGCCGCAGACCAGGTCGTGGTCGCCGTCGAGGTCGAAGTCATAGACTACCGGGCTGCTGCGCACGCCGGGCACGACCAGGTCGCCGGCCGCATCTTGTAGATACATGACGGGACGAAACTGCGGCGCCCCCTCGGCGGCCCAATCCAGCAGCAGCCGCACTTTGCCGTCGTAGCCCCCCAAGACCAGATCCCAGCGTCCGTTGCCGTCAAAATCGACCACGTCGACCGTCGCCCGAATGCCCACGTCGACCGGGATCGACGGCCCCGGCGGCCCCGGCGGCCCGGTGACCAGGTAGCCGTCGGCACGAAATAGCGGGGCAGCGTTGTCTCGCTCGTTGACCCAAATCTGCACGCGTCCGTCGGCCAGGCCGAGCAACAGGTCGTTGTTGCCGTCGCGGTCGAAGTCGGTCACTTGTGGAAACACGCCCAGGCAACCCGAGCCCGGCACCGCCACGTCGGCCTCTTCCGCCCGGGCGTACGACCAATCGCCGTAGACCGGCTCGGCGGCCGTGCCCGTGTTGAGATAGACCCGCACCTTGCCTTCCCCGGCGAGCGTCTTCTCGCCGATCAGCAGATCGGGCAGCCCGTCGGCGTTGAAGTCGGCCGTCTCGGGCACGGAGTAGGCGTCGACCTTCAGGTCGCCGTCGCCGGCCTGAAGCACGACCGCTTCGTCGAACGCGGGCACGCCGGCCAGCAACTCGCGGCGCTCCAACGATTCGCATCGCAGCCGTCGGCAGACGGTGGGCTTGTGCATGGCGCGGTATCCGAATCCGTGGGCGGCCGAAGCGGACGTCGGCCCTGACTGGTGTGTGGCTGGTCGAACGACCAGCAGACAACTGCCATTATACCAAGAACCGCTTGCCGCGTGCCAATCTACGGCAGCGCCACCGGCCCGTCTTCCCTCGTGGCAAACCCGAGGGTCTCGTGCCGCAGGAAGATCGAGGTGGGAACACTCGCCTTGTAGCGGTCGTTGCGGAAGTAGATGAACCAATCGCCGCCGCCGCTGTCGCCGAACGCCGTCGGACCGGGCGCCGCCGCCGGACCGCGAACCTCGTCCGGCCACCCGGGCGGGATCTTGTCGTGTACTTGCCACCGGCCGGAGGCATGATCGGCGTATTTCGTGGTCCACGGCACGACCTTCTGCCCGCCGGCTTTCCAGTCGCCCACGCCGTGGCGGAATCGCACGTACGGCCGGTCCTGCCGGTCGACCATCGGCATGCCGATGTTGGTGAACTCGTCGCCGGAGTCGAAGACCAGACAATGTTCGTCGGCAAAGGCCTTGCTCACGGGCAACTCGGCTTTCTTCGCCGCGGCCGTCTGCCACGTGCCGTCGGCGTCGCGGCGGAGATAGTACATGTTGTAGCGGTAGACCGCTTCGTGCAGCCCCTTGTACTTCAGCGGCCGCCAGGGATGCGGCCGATCGTCGCGGACTCGGGCCGCGTTGTCGTCCTTGTGGACCCAGAAGCAGTGGACCGTCTTGCCGTCGACGCCGGGGTGAAAACTGCCATAGGCGGCCGCCAGCGGGTCCGGCGGCGCCAGCCGCATCTCGATGACCTTTTCCGGCTGCGACCAACTCTCCCCGCCGTCGCCGCTGCTGCGGAACGTCCAAGGCTCCATATGCCCACCGGCGCGGTAGAAGAGAAAGATCGCGCCGTCGGCCATGAGCATGCTCTGCGGATACGTTGCGCGGTGCGTCGGCGGCGGCTGATCCTCCCACTCGCCGACGTCGTACGGCCGCTTGCTGCGGGCGTAGCGCATGTTGCGGCCGTGACAGCCGTAGAAGATATGGACGAATCCCCGGCGGTCGAGGCAGATCGACGGATTGCCGTGCGCGTCTTTGCCCAGGCCGAAGTCGGAGGCGTACGCCGGGTCGCCCCAGCGCTTTCTCGCCACCTCGTACACCATCACCACCGGCCGCCCTTTTGTATCCTGGAAGGCACAGTAGACCTTTCCCCGGGCAACCACGGCGTGTGGTGCGATCACCGTACTGTAGAACGGCGGATACTGATGGTAGTTGCCTTTGACCAACGCCGGGCCGATGGTGGCGAAGGCGTCTTGTTCCTCGGCCGACACCGCCGAAGTGGCCAACAACATGCCCAAGACGAGAGCCCCCACAAACCCGATTCGATACACGGCAGTCTCCTTTTCGTTGCAAGCATCGTGCGCAGATCGCGGTGCGACCCGCCGGCGGCCGTTCATTGAACCAACGGCGCGAGCCGTCGTCTATAGCCGGCGGCCGTGAATTCGCCGGCGTTGCCCTTTCCTACGGCCGGTAAGCGTTGTCGGTCATCACCCCCAACCCCCAGGAGAACTGCAAAGTCGATTCGCGGGAGTGGAAAACGGGGGCTGGCTCCGA
>CAYYNP010000087.1:0-32210 GCA_964472545.1 uncultured Planctomycetaceae bacterium
CTGTTGCTTAGCTGGACCACGGTTTTGTGCCAAACCCGTTGAAACAAAACAACCTTTCGTGTGATATGGCAACGCTGCACCTGGACCCAGGTACGCACCAATCGCCCACATAGTGGGATCAAGTCCGGCATATCTCTCCGGGCTGTTGTCTAGAGCATACAGGTCTCCATCCACGTAAATCTTGCGTCGAAATGAGCCTGGCTCGTTTTGCACATACACGACGTGATGCCACGTGTTGTCAGTCACGGCTATCGACGAGTGGATTCCACCACCGGCGGGAAGGTACTGGTCAAAACTCACCACCCCGTCGCCGTCGCTGATAAGGAAGAAGTTCTTTGAATGTCCTCGCTCAAACTCGCCGTAAAGGCCGCCCATATTTGCCGGAGCGACTTGTCCCTTCGGTATCTTCACCCAGGCAGCAATCGTGAAGACGGTCGAGTCGGTCTGACCCTCGGGCATGTTGGACGACGACAGAGCCACGTAATCATCCACCCCATCTAACCCGAGTACCATTCCTCTGGAATCAGGGATGATTATGGCTCCGCCGACCAGCAAACCGTCATTTCCTCCCGTCACGTCCGACGCATCCACGTCAAACGGATAATGATGCGTCGGCGTGGGCATAATCGTGTCCGCCGAAACGTGGGGTACGCAGACCGCCAAAACGGACGCCGCAAACGTGATGGGCCGGAACATCGTTGTGCCTCCTTCGTGAAGTAACCTCTGGGCAAATACGGTATGTGCAGACGGATCGTCTCCGCCTTGGGAAACTTGGAATCCGACCCACGCAAGTGAGTCTTCGTGTAGAGTGCATCCCTAGAATTGCCACCGAGATGACGCGATCAGACCGGGATGCTCAGTCGCTGCCGCCGTTTTCGGGTGATGGTGCCTTTTTGCAGTCGCAAATCCGCTGGATCGAAAGGCCACCCCCCAGTATGTGCTTCCCGATCCGGGCAAGTCAAGCGAAATCGAGGCCCGTTGGCTGGAATCCAAGAAAACCCCTCCAGGGAGTTATTGCGTCGCCATCTTGTCTGCGTGCAGACTTCGGACACAATCAAGTAGGGTGCGTCTCGACGCACCACCGAACTCATGGTGCGTCCAGACGTACCCTACGGGGCTCATGGTGCGTCGAGACGCACCCTACACTGCCTGGGAGATAACCATGGTGTTACTTGAATTCAGCATGTTTCCCCTCGACAAAGGGGAGAGCCTCAGTCCGTTCGTCGCCCGCAGCCTCGATATCATCGACCGTAGCGGGCTCGACTATCGGTGCCACGCGATGGGGACAATCCTCGAAGGCGAGTTCGACGAGGTGATGGACGTCGTCCGCCAGTGCTTCGAGCGGATGAGCGAAGATTGCGATCGGGTCGAGTGCTCGATCAAGCTGGACTATCGCAAGGGACATCGAGGCCGTTTGGAGTCGAAGGTGGCTAGCGTCGAAGAGAAGCTGGGCCGTTCGGTCAAATGACCGACGCGGCAGTGGTTTGGCGGCAACGTCGGCGCGGGCTATAATGGGCGGGATGTAGGGTGCGTGAAACGCACCGCAACATACGATCATGGTGCGTTTCACGCACCCTACAACCGAATCGATCATGACCCGCACCCCCCTCGTTCGCGATCTCTGTAAGGCGATAGGCCGTAAGAACGTGCTTTCGGCCCCGTCGGAGTTGGAGGTCTACGATTGCGACGCCTTCACCGTCGAGCGACACCCCCCCGATGCGGTGGTCTTCCCGGAGACGGCCGAGCAGGTCGCCGAACTGGTCACGATCTGCGGCCGCCACGATGTGCCGATCGTTCCCCGAGCGGCCGGCACGAGCCTTTCCGGCGGCTGTATCCCGATCGGCGGCGGCGTGGTGGTGATGCTCTCGCGGATGAACCGCGTGCTGGAGGTGAGCGTCCGCGACCGTTACGCGGTGGTCGAGGCGGGCGTGTTGAACGTCCAACTCGCCCGAGCGTTGGGTGGCACGGGCTACCACTTCGCGCCGGATCCGTCGAGCCAGGGGGCCAGCACGATCGGCGGAAACGTGGCGACCAACGCCGGCGGACCGCACACGCTGAAATACGGCGTGACCGTCAACCACGTGCTGGGGCTCGAGGTCGTCGTCGGCGACGGGTCGGTGGTGCAGGTCGGCCCGGTGGAAGACCCGGCCGAGTTGGATCTGGCCGGGCTGCTGGTCGGCAGCGAAGGTACCTTGGGCATCGTCACCAAGATTTGGACCCGCCTGACGCCCAACCCGCAGGACTATCGCACCATGCGGGCCGTGTTCGACACGGTCGATGCGGCCTGTCGCACGGTGAGCCGGATCATCGCCGCGGGCATCATCCCGGCCGCCATGGAGTTGATGGACCAGGCGATCATGACGGCCGTCGAGGAGGCGTTCCATTTTGGCTTCCCATTGGATGCCGAGGCGATCTTGATCATCGAGATCGACGGCCCGGCGGTGGACCTCGACCGGCAGCAGGAGCAGATCGCCGAGTTCTGCCGCAACTGCGACGCCCGGGAGGTGTTGCAGGCGGCCAGTGCCGAAGAGCGGGCCCTGTTGTGGAAGTGCCGCAAGTCGGCCGCCGGGGCGTTGGGCCGGCTCAGTTCGAGCTACTTCACCCAGGACGGCGTGGTGCCGCGAACGAAGCTGCCGGAACTGATCGCCGCGATCCTCGAGATCGCCGGGCGGCATCGCGTCCGCGTGGTCAACGTGGCCCACGCCGGCGACGGCAACGTCCATCCGGTGATGTTGCTGGACGAGGACGACCGCGAACAGATCCAACGGGCGCTGGCGGCCGGGCGGGAACTGCTGACCGAGTGTATCCGTCTGGGCGGCAGCATCACGGCCGAACACGGCATCGGCGTGGAAAAGATCGAGCTGATGGACCAGCTCTTCACGCCGAACGACCTGCGGGCGATGACCCACGTCCGCCAGGCCTTCGATCCGGGCGAGCGACTGAACCGAGGCAAAGTGCTGCCGGCCGTTTATGAAGAAGCAGCCATAGCCAAAGCCGAACCCTAGCAACGACGCGATGTCCACCCAGATCCTGCCCTTGACCGAGACCGTGACACCGGCCGACGAGGCCGCCGTGGCCGAGCGTCTGTGGCAGGCCCACGCCGACGGCACGCCGGTCTATCCGATCGGCGGCGGGACGGCCTTGGACTACGGCGTGCGTCCCACGCGGCCGGGCCTGGGGCTCTCGCTGGCCGAAATGAACCGCGTGGTCGACTACCCGGCCGACGACATGACGATCACGGTCGAGGCCGGCACGACGATCGCCAAGCTGGTCCGACGGCTGGCCGTCAAGCGACAGCGATTGCCGGTCGACGTTCCCCACGCCGATCGGGCGACCGTCGGCGGCGCGGTGGCGGCCAATTCCAGTGGACCGCGGCGATATGCCCTGGGTACGCTGCGAGACTACGTGATCGGGCTGCGGGCGGCCGACGGCCGCGGGACGCCGTTTTCCGGCGGCGGGCGGGTCGTCAAGAACGCCGCCGGCTACAACCTCTGCCGGTTGATGGTCGGCTCGCTGGGCACGCTGGGCGTCGTCACCGAGATCACGTTGATGGTGCGTCCGATGATCGAAACGTCCGCCATGCTGACGTGCACGGTGGCCGACTTCGAGGCGGCCGAAGAGCTGCTGGCGGCGTTGGTCCAAACGAAGACGGCGCCCGTGGCGATCGAGTTGCTGGCCGGGTCGGCCGGCAAAGACGCGCCCGGCCTGGCGTCGGCGGATGACGGCGGGGCCGCGCGGCTGCTGGTCGGCTTCGAGGGCAGCCGCATGGAAGTCGACTGGATGCTCGAACAACTCGGCCGGGAGTGGCAATCCGCCGGTGTCGCCTCGGCCACCACGATCGGCGCCGCGATGGTCGACGGGCTGTGGGCTTGGCTGACGGACTTTCCCGCCCAGATTCAGATCAACGCGCTGCCGAGCGTGACCACCGGGCTGATCGAACAAGTGCTCGAGGCCGACCCGCAGGCTTCGATCCTGGCCCACGCCGGCAACGGCGTGATTCGCGCGGGGCTCTCGCCGCGCGGGCCGAAAGAGACGGCCGTGCTGATCCGCGAGCGTTTGCGTCCTGTCGTGGACGACGCCGGCGGACGAATGACCGTGCTTACGTACGGCGACGGCCTCGAATTGACGGCCGACGACGTCTGGGGGCGGCCGGGCGAAGGCGCCGCAGTGAGTCGTGCCATCAAAGACCGCTTCGATCCGGCCGGGATCCTCAACCCGGGCCGTTTCGCCTACGAGTATGCCGACGAGCTTGCCGATAGGGACTCATGAGTCAGATCTACGACCACAACCCGAACGGCCAACACGGGCCCAATCCGGCGGCGGCGATCGATCCGGCGCTGTTTCGCAAGTGCGTGCATTGCGGCCTCTGTACGTCAACTTGCCCCACGTACACCGAGTTGGGCGACGAGAACGACGGGCCCCGCGGGCGGATTCAACTGATGCGGCTGGTGGCCGACGGGCGGGGGCAATTGACCGGCCGCATGCGGCGGCATCTCGAGCTGTGCCTCGATTGTCGTGCGTGCGAAACGGCCTGTCCGTCCGGGGTCGAGTACGGCCGGCTGATCGAACCATTCCGGCTGGCCGTCGAAGAGGCCGACGTTTCGATCGAGAAACGCTGGGACCTGTTCCGCGAGGTCGTCCTGTTGCGGCTATTCCCTTACGCCAGCCGCATGCGCCGGGCGCTGGCGCCGATGCGGCTGATGCAGCGGCTGGGGCTCTATACGCTGGCCGAGAAGCTCGGGCTCTTCCGGCTGGTACCCGGCCGGATGGGGCGGATGGTCGGGCTGTTGCCGCGGCTGGGCAAGGCGGGGCCGAAATTGCCGAAGTTTTCGCCGGCCATCGGGCGCAAGCGGGCTCGCGTGGCGTTGTTTGTCGGATGCGTGGCCGACGTTATGTTTCGGCCCACGCATTGGGCCACCTTGCGCGCGCTGCAACGCAACGGCTGCGACGTCATCGTGCCCGACGAGCAGAGCTGCTGCGGGGCGATCCACTACCACGCCGGCGACAGCCGCGGCGCCCGAGGGCAGGCCGACCGCAACCTGGTGGCCTTCGAGCTCAACCGCTACGACGCGATCGTCGTCAATCACGCCGGCTGTGGGGCGATGCTCAAGGAATACGGCATGCACTGGCAGGACGGCTTGCAGCCGCATCGCCAGCAGTTCGCCGAAAAGGTTCGCGACGTACACGAGTTCCTCGACGAACTCGGGGCCGTGCCGCCGCCGGGGCGCATCGAACAGACCGCCACCTATCACGACGCCTGCCATTTAGGCCATGCCCAATCGATCACCGCGCCCCCGCGGCGGTTGTTGGGGATGATCCCCGGCCTCGAGCTGCGGGAGTTGCCACAAACGGAGATCTGCTGCGGCTCGGCCGGCACCTACAACCTCAACGAAGCCGAGATGTCCGATCGGCTGGCGAAGCGGAAGCTGGAAAACGTCTTACGCACCGACGTGAAGATCGTGCTGGCGGCCAACGCAGGGTGTCTGCTGCAAATCCAACGCGAGGTCCGCCGCAATGGCCATCCGCTGCTGGTGATGCACCCGATGGACCTGCTGGATCTGAGCTATCGCGAAGAGCAGCCTGCGGGCATTGGAGAGCAGGACTAGCGCGTGGGTGGCCCGGCCACTCGTGCGCAAAGGGCTTGCCATTCGCACAGACTTCGTTCGCAAGAGTGTCCGGGTGGCGCAGCCACAAGAGGCGCTGACGGCGGTGCGAATCCTCCTGTTGCTGCGCAACCCCGACGCTTTTCCGATAGAGCGAGAGAAGTGACAACGCCTGCTGCGGAAAAGCAGCGGGGCCACCCAGTGTCACCGTTGTCGCCCGGGCGATTGGGTGTCTCGACAACGCCTAGGCCGTGTGGTACGCTGAGTCGGTTGTCGCACACGGTGAGACGGCGGCACGGCAGCGCCGCGACGGAGGGTAACTTGGCAGCGGGATCTCGGGTTTCGTGGCGTCATTTCCAGAGGGCGGGGGCCGTCCTGGCCCGCCTCTTCGCTTCCCGTTGGGTCTACCTGTACATCTTCGTGGAGGTGATTGCGGCGTTGGCGGTCTCGGTGTTGCTGCGCAATTCGATCGCGCTGTTTACGCTGGATCCGCTGCTGTTCTTCCCCGTCTTCGCGCTGCACATCGCGCGCCGGCGGATCCTGCGCTTGTTCGCGGTTGCCAGCTTCTGGGGAATCTGGAGGTCGGTCCTGTTTGTCTCCGTGGTTTGGGCGTCGGGCGACCACTTCGACGGCTTTGTTTCGGGTGCGCCGGAGTACCACGAAGATACGCTCGGCTGGATTCAGACCGGCGAGGGGGCGATCGCCCATCCGGAGGTCTTCGCCTGGTCGCATTTGGCGGGCTTGGGGCGGGTGTCGACGTCGGCCGCCGGCTCGTGCGGTCTGACCACACTGATCGGTGGCTCGCGAGAACTGAATATCATGAACTTCCACGTGGCCAAACTGCTCCAACGCGCCCAGAACCGGCGGAGGATTCTGCTGTTCGGCTGGCCCGTCTGGTCTCTGCTGCGGGGTTGGGCCTACCTGTTCGTTATCGCGGGCACCGCCCCATTGTTCCTGGATATCGTCAAACGCCGCCGGCCCCAACCGCGTCTGGCGGCCTATTTCCTGGTCGGCGTGGCACTGTCGGGAGCGGACGTGGCGCTGAAAATCCTGCTGGCGCCGTACTGGCGGTGTCTTTTATCGGAGGCGCTATGACGTTACAATATAATCATCGTCGCACCGGCCGGCGTGCAACACCGGCAACGATCATCGGCCGAGAGAGCTTCGCGGCGGGTGCGAGACGTGGCGAGAGAGAAGTTATGAATCTTGTCGTGCCATTTGGGCACATGTCGTGGGAGGGAGTGACATGGCGGACGAAGGCGGCGGCGGCATTGCCGGAATTATCGGCACGATCGTGGTGATCGGCCTGTTGAACCTCCTTTCGCACTTGTTCGATTGGGGGTGGATCTTCTATTGATCCGCACGTATTGAGCGGCGCGTCGGGCGCAGGACGTGGCGATTCGGGGGCTCAACGGCCGGCCTGCGGCAACGCCGACCAGACGACGTCGGTGCGCGTATGCAGGCGCGACGCAATCTTGACGTAGTCGTGGCGGTGGTCGACCACTCTGGCGGCCGCGGCCGGCAGCGAGACTTGCTCGACTTCGTAGCAGGCGATCATGTCGCCCTCAGACGACTCGATGAGCGTTGCCGAAGAGTCGACCTCACGGCGTATCCGTTCAGACAGCCCCGACTCCCGCGCGCTCTTGGGCAGGACGATCAGCAGCCGTCGGGCGGCCGCGGCGTCGGGCAGCCGCGGATTGGCGGCGTCGAGGCATCGGCGCAGCTCGGCCAGTTCGTCTTCGCCCTCGCCGGAGTCGCTATCGGCCAGGTGCGACAGGTTGGCCCGTTCCATGGTCTTCAGGACCAGCCCGCGTGCGGCGGTGCGCAGCGGAGAAGTTAGCTCGTCGCGGGCGTCGAGGCCCTCGACCAACAGCCGCCGCAACGGTCCGAAATCGGCGGAGTAGGCGCGCTCGACGGCCCGCTCCAGTACGCCGACGAGGTTCTCCTTGTCGCGCAACAACGTGCTCAGCAACGTCTGCCAATGGGCGCGCACGACCTCGGGGATCGCCGCCTTCTCGACGGCTTCGCGCAACGGAACGCCGACGCGAAACTCCTCGGTCAAGAGGTTCAGGTCCTTCCAAAACTCGCGCAGCCGATCCAGCGCTCCGGTCACTCGCCGCTGGGCCAGACGCAGCCAGGTGCAAACGGCGCTGCAAGCGATTTCGTGAACTCGCAGCCGGGCGTATTCAAGCAGTCGAGCGCGCGTCTCGCGAAGCCACTTGGGGCCGTGCTCGGCGGCCCGCTTCTTGCGATCCGGGCGTCTCGCGTCCCCCTCGCCGAGCAGCCCGTCTCGCAAGCCGTCGGCTGCCCGCCGAACGCCGTTCAGACGGCCGGTGGCCGTACGGCGGAGTTCCTGGAAGTGCTGCTGAAACCACCCGGCCGCGTGCTTGGCGCCTTCGACGCGCGCCGTGGGGCGGTCGACCACGCCGAAGACCCAGTCGGCCACGGCGCTGCCCAACTGGGCGGCTTCCGGCTCGATGCGCGTGACCAGCACGGTCTCCAGCGAATCGAAGGCGGCCCGGGTCTGAACGTCGTCGCCGCAGGGCGGTTCCGCCCCGAGGATCGCGTCGATCACTTCCAGTACCGACGAGAGCAATTCCTCCGGCCGCCCGGCCGGATTGCGTGCGGCCGGCTTCTCCAGCGCCTGATCGATCACCTTGTCAAAGTAGGCGTCGACGCCGTCGGAGAGTTCCCGTGCCAGCAGAAGGCGGGCCCGGTCTTCCATGTCGTCCAGATCGAGATGCAGGGTCTTGGCCGTCTTGGCGGCGAGCCGATCCAACTCCGGAAACGGCGAACTGTGGGCTTCCTTGTGCATGGCAACCAGGGCCCCCGGCTCGGAAAGCCTCAGCGTGGGGCGATCGATCGCCGTTGGCACGCCCCCGCGCCAGCGAAGCACCAGATCGTGGCAGAGCACTTCGGCGACCATTGAGGGGATGTCGCTGTTCGAGCCGCCAAGCTGGCAAAGCCCGAAGGTGCGCAGCGTCGGTTCCGCCTGGCAGTCTGAGGCCGCGGCCGATTCCGAGCGGCGATAGGCGTTCAGGAAACGCGCGGCCGGCGTCACCAGGCTGCAGTAGAGGTATTCGGCGACGGGGTCGGTGGCGGCGTCCCACTGCGTTTCGCTCAGTTCGTCGCCCAGCGGAAGGAAGTAGCACGTGGCAAACGTACGGTTGTTGCCGTGGAAGGCCGGCAAGCTGCAGGCCCGATCGCCCGGATAGTGGTGGCCCGGCGCGCTGTAGTGCCAGAGTTCCTTGAGTGTGGCGAAGGCGTTGGCCGTGGCCTGGTCGCGCTGCCGGGCAGTGCGGGGCGTCGAGTGGAGCAAGACGCCGTGAACGTCCTCGTCGGAGTACCCCAGTTCGCCCAGCACGTGTCGCGCCGCGTAGGCCACGTCCAGCGCCATCCCGCTGCCGGTGCCTCCGGAGATCGACGCCACGACAAACACCCGCGGGCTGCCGTGGCGGAAGCTCAGCCCGCTATCGGCCTGAGACGTCGCCGCACAATCCGGCGAGGCGACCGTTTGCAGCGCCTCGCGCAGCCGCGGCAGGAACCGCTGGGCGTGGTCGACCAGCGCCAACCGCCCCAACGGCCGATAGCCTTCGGTTTGCAGGCTGCGCGGGATGTTGTAGAGCCAACGTCGGCTCATCCATCGCAGGGCGTCGCGGGCGTCGTTGCGGTAATCGCGCGTGCTGCGCAGCGGCATCCCCAGGGTTTCCACGTCGGCCAGTGCCGAGCCGGCGTCGCCGCGAATCGCCTCGCCCAGCGATCGGAGGTCGGTATCCAACAGCAGAAACTGTATCGACGGCAACCCGCCGTCGAAGCGGTCGCGCAGGCGGCGTTTGAGCCGCCGCAGCGTGCGTGTGGCCGTACCACCGATGCCGATCAACAGCGTGGGGGAATAGGCCTCGTCGGCGCTATCGGGCGCCACGTCGAGCGGCCGCGTGCCGGCCGCTCGGGCGGGCGGGCGGGGGGAACCGCCGAGAGCAAAGCGAGTTCTTCCAGCGGCATGGTCTGCCCTACGTCGGACGCCGTACCCTTGGCCGCGCCGAGTTCGGACAGTGGCTGCGCAGTGTCGTTCGTGCAGTCCGGAGTCTTCGGCAAGGACGACGCGTCGGAAACCTCGCCGGATCTTGCCTCTGCGGGAACTCCCATCTCGCGGGCCGACCCCGTAGCCTCGAACAAGGCGTCGATCAGTTCCCCGCAACTGGAGAAACGGTCGTCCGGGTCTTTCGACAACGCCCGGGCGACCGCCGGCTGATCGTGTTTCGGCAGACTGCTCAAGTTCGGGGCGGAGTGCAGGTGCTGTGTGGCCAGTCGGGCGGCCGTGTTGCCGTCGAAGGGAACCTCGCCGGTGAGCATTTCCTGAAAGATGATCGCCAAACTGTACTGATCGCTGCATCGATTGGGACGTCCGTCAAAGACCTCCGGCGGGGCATAGGCCGGCGTCAGCCCGTCGACCAGCGAGGCCGACCGCTCGTACAGGTTCTTCACCAACCCGAAATCGCCCACCTTGACCCGGTCGCCGACCAGCAGCAGGTTCTCCGGTTTGACGTCGAGATGTTGCAGCGAGAACTTCTGATAGATATAGTCGAGCACGTCGGCCGCGTCGCGCAGAAATCCCAGCAGTTGATCGCGCTGAATACCCGCATGCCCCCGGCCGCGCTGAACCTCGTAGTAGTCCTTCAGGCTCATGTCGGCCAGTTCGGTGACGATCACCAGGTTGCCGTCGACGATTTCGATCCGTTCGATCGAGAGCAAGAACGGATGGCGAACTTCCTTGATGCGGTTCAGCGAAGTCATCTCGCGCGAGACCCGCTTGGCGTCGAGGTTGCCGGAGACGATCTTCACGGCCTTCAGCAGTCCGCCGGGCGCCCGGGCAGTCCATACCTCGCCGTAGCCGCCGCTGCCGATCGGCTGCTCGGTACGATAGCCGGAGATCGGTTCCTCGCGGCTGAAGCGGTGCTGTGTTTCGCTCTTTGCAGGCATCGTCTTCTGTTTCCTCTGCGCTCTGCTTCCTCTGCGCCATGTCGCGGCTGTTTGGCTCTGCCGGTCGATTTGGCTTTGCGCGTTTATTGGGGCCTTGTGCGTTTCTTCAACACCATGGCAAAGTAGCTTTGCACGGCCTGATCAAAGTACTCGGGGCGGATCTCCAGTTGCAGGCCCCGGTAGCGGCAGTAGTTGCGGACCTGCACCAACAGATCGCGCGGATGGCATCGCCGCATGGCGCGGTTCTTCGGCCGGTAGTGCGTATCGATCACGTACTGCACCACGTCCTTGCGATACTCGCAGCCGAGCTTCTCGCAATAGATCTTGAACAGGTAGTGAAACTCTTCTTCCGACGGGTCTTCGACCTCGATCTTGTACGGGATCCGCCTCAGAAAGGCCTCGTCAACCAGGTCCTCCGGCTCCAGATTCGTCGAGAAGATGATCAACTGCTCGAAGGGCACCTGGATCTTCTTGCCGTTGGGCATGGTGAGGAAGTCGTGCCGAGCCTCCAGCGGCACGATCCAGCGGTTGAGCAACTCGTTCGGCGCCACCCGCTGCCGGCCGAAGTCGTCCAGCAGCAGGCACCCGCAATTGCTCTTCATGTGCAAGGGCGCTTCGCAGACGTTGCTCTGGCGGTTGAAGTGGATTTCGAGATTGTCCATGGTCAATTCGCCGCCGACGACCACCGCCGGCCGCCGGATGCGGACCCAGCGCCGATCGTGGTCGCCGGTCTTCAGCAATGTCGTCTTGTCGTCCTGGACCGTTTCGTGGAACGAGGCGTCGAAGAGCTTGATCAACTGCCCGCTCTCCAACAGCGAGTAGGGGATCCAGATCTTCTCGCCGAAACAGGAAGTCATCCGCTTTGCCAGGGTCGACTTGCCGTTGCCCGGGGCGCCGTAAAGGAACATCCCGGCCCCGGAGTTCACGGCCGGGCCGAGATTCTCCAGCAGTCGGGCGTCTACGGAAATATCGCGGAAGGCCTCGGCGAGTTGATCGTGTTGCGGGGCCTCGTTGGCGATCGCCTGGGCGTCGACCGACATCACGTAGTCCATCAACGGCACCGGCGCCGGACCGACGTAGGCACATTCGCGCAGGTAGGCCTGCGCCCGAGATCGCCCCTGGTCGGTGAGCGTGTAGTAGTAGTCGTTAAAGGGCGCCGGACCGGCGTAGACCGTGAGTTGCCGCGTGCGCAGCGACGCGAACAGGTCGGCGAGGATGCTCAGCGGCAACCCGATGGCTTTGGCCACGGCGCGGCCGCTGTGCGTGCCCGAGGTGGCCAGAAACTTGCAGACCAGCGCCTCGATGAACGCATCGCTCAGCCCGGTCTCTTCGATCGATTTCGGCTCGGCCGGATAGAACGTCTCGTCGGAGAGCAAGACGGAGAGCAATCCCTGGTCGATCTGCCGCGTTTCGGTTACAGACGTCACGGACGGGCCTCTTGTCGGTTCGGCATGGCGATCTTGGTATCGACGATACGCCCGGAAACTCCGGCGGAATATGCGCACGCCGGCGCGCGGCACCGGCCTGAATAAGTGTAGTTCACCGCGACACCCGCCGGCGGTGGACAAGAGGATGCGCACGGGGGCCGCGTACAAGGGAGCGCGGAGGTGTGGCGTGCGAGACGTGCCGCAGGTCACCCGGTTCGGGCGTGGCCGTGCAGCTTCCCGCCGGCACACGCCGAACAACCGTTACAGAAGCTCCTCCACGGCGGGCTTCCCGGCTCCCCCAACGTGCTCGCCGAGCTGCGTGACGTATACTTCCAGAGCACCCTCCGCGCGCCGTCATCGTGGGAGGTCCGCCCGCCCCGGCTACGAGTAACTGGGTCGAACGGAAGACATCAAGGATCAACTCGCCATGAACTGGAAGTGGACGATCACGGGCCAACTCAGCGTCGACGGCCAGGTCCGCGACGTGGCCGTCGAGCCGACGCCGCTGCGCGTGGGCCGCCGCTCCGACGTCGCCCTCTGCCTGCAACGTCCTACCATCTCCGGGCACCACGCCGAACTGTTCTCCTCCGACGACGGGTTGTTTGTACGCGATCTTGGCAGCACCAACGGCACCTACGTCAACGGCGGGCGGGTCGAGGACCAGGCCGAACTGCAGGACGACGACCTGGTGCAATTCGCCGACATGCCGTTTCGCGTGCGGCGCACCGTTGCCAATGCCTCGTCGCAAACGATCTGCGAGGACGTCTGCGATCGGGCCTTGGCGCTGGTGCAATTCGACAAGCTGCTGACCGAACACGCCGTGATCCCCTACTTCCAGCCGGTGGTCAACATCCGCACGCGCGAAATCCTCGGCTACGAGATCCTCGGCCGCAGCCGGCTGGTCGGCCTGGAAACGCCCCACGCCATGTTTCAGGCGGCGGCCCAACTGAATCTCGAGGTCGAACTGAGCACGATCATGCGGCTCGAAGGCATCCGGGCTAGTTGCGAATTCCCCGAACCGCCGCACGTCTTCATCAACACGCACCCCGCCGAACTCGCCGGCGACAAGCTGCTTGAAGCCGTGGCCACGCTACGGATGGTGGCACCGTCGCAGCGAATCACCGTCGAGATCCACGAGGCGGCCGTGACCGACGTCTCCACCATGCGGCAGTTCCGCGACGGCTTGGACGAACTCGGCTGCCGGCTGGCCTTCGACGACTTCGGCTCCGGCCAGAACCGGCTGGTCGAACTGGCCGAGGTCCGTCCGCACTATCTGAAATTCGACCGGCAGATGATCTGCGACATCGACAAGTCGGCCCAGCAACGCCGTCAGATGCTCGCCGGGCTGGTGAAGATCGTCAAGGACTTGGAGGTCGTGCCGCTGGCCGAAGGCGTCGAGACCGAGGGCGAGGCCGAAGTTTGCCGCGAACTGGAGTTCGAGCTCGCCCAAGGCTTCTACTACGGCCGCCCTGCGCCCGTGCGGGCGTATTGCCGTCCGGAGTTGAGCCCGACGGTGGGATAGTCGTCGTCTCGCTGCGTGAGACGAACGCCGTGTAGCTGAGGTCGGACGCCCATCAGGGGACAGGTACCTTCTGCCGGAACGGCCCGGAGGGTGCTTCGCACAGAATGTACCTGTCCCCTTTTGCCGCACTGGGGGCTCGCTGCGCTCGACCCCAGCCACCCGGCTGCGAGACGAACGGACATCTTGCGGAGCAAGATGACTACGATCCACGTCAGAGCGTCACTTCCTGCTCGTAGTCGATCTCCGGAATGCCGAATCCGTGATGCCGCAGGAACTCTTCACGGAAGCCGTCGAGGTCGGCCAATTGGGCGACGTTCTCTTCGTTGACGCGTAGCCAAAGCTCGGCCACCTCGGCCTGCACGTCGTCGCGCATCTCCCAATCGTCCAGCCGCAGGCGGCCCGCCTCGTCGGTTGCGGCGGGTTCCGCGGAGAAGAGGAAATCGTGATATAGCCGATAGATCTGTTGAATGCAGTTTTCGTGCAGCCCCTTGGCCTTCATCACCTTGTATAGTAGCGAGATATACAGTGGCACGGCCGGGATCACGGCGCTGGCCCGGGTGACCAGCGCTTTCTGTACGCCGATCACGGCCCGGCCCGACAGACTGCCGAGTTTCGTGTTGATCGAGCCGGTATGCTGCTCCAGGTCCTCCTTGGCCTTGCCGATCGTGCCGTCGCGATAGATGCCGCGCGTAAGGTCCGGGCCGATGTAGGAAAACGCGATGGTCTGGACACCCTCGGCCAGCAGATCCGCCTCCAACAGCCGATCGATCCACAGATTCCAGTCTTCGCCGCCCATGACTTTGATCGTCTGGGCCACTTGTTCCTCGCTGGCCGGCGTGGCGGTCTCGGTGCGCATCTTGCCGGTGAGGAAATCGACCGTTTTGGCCGTATAGGCCTGGCCGATTGGTTTGATCACGGAGGAATAGAGTTCCCCGGTCTGCGGATCCAAACGCCGCGGCGCGGCAATACTATAGACCAGCAAGTCGATTTGCCCCAAGTTCTCGCGAATGCAGTCAGCAATCTCGGCCTTGATCTCGTCGGCAAAGGCGTCGCCGTTGAGGGTCCACAGCGCGTGCCCGTTACGTTCGGCCAGCATCGTAAAGGCCTCGTTGTTGTACCACCCGGCCGAGGCCGCCCGCTTGCCCTTGGCCGGCCGCTCGTAGGCCAACCCGACCGTCGACGCCCCGGAGGCGAACGTGGAGACGATCCGCGCCGCCAGCCCATAGCCGTTGGAGGCCCCGATTATCAGCACCCGCTGCGGCCCGTCGACACGTTCCCGATCGGTCACGTAGCGGACCTGATCCTCCACCTGCCGAAAGCACCCGGCCGGATGGGCGTTTAAGCACACGTTTTCCCGAATCCGCGGCTTGATCACGATGGGGTCTCCTGTGGGCGGGGGCTCCTGTGGCGCTGGGCACGAAATCACGGCAGAGTCGCGATTTTGGGTATCTTAACAAAGAAGCCTGCGGCGTCCAGCGCCGGGTGGGCGAGGCGTGTGCCGTGGCTTCGTACAAGGGGTTCCGCAATGGCGCCGTTTGTGAGACACTGCTTCTGCTAACTCAAACCGTAAGTACGGGAGTCCGAAAATGGGGACTGGCTCCGTCGAGAGCCCGGTTTTGAAGTGGTTGGGGCATTTGCCGACGGCGCCTGTCCCCTTTTTCGGACGAGCCATTGGTGAGCACCGTGAAAAAGGGGGACAGGCACCTCGCGGCAGCCGTTTTCGCGAGGATTTGTCCTGTTTCGAGTTCGGAGCCAGTCCCCTGTTTTCACTCCCGCTTACAGTTTGAGTACCAAACGGTTACACACCGGACTGCCGGCGCCTCGCGGCCGGCAAGGAAGATCGAATTCCGGGGGAGCGTACGAATTGCCTCGCGTCGTCTACTCTCGTCACTACAACATCGGCTTCTTCGGCCTGGAGCGGCTACACCCGTTCGACTCGCGGAAGTACGGCCGGGCGTGGCGATGTATGAAGCGGCGTCTGGGCAAGTCGCTGCGTCCAATGTGGATTCGCCCCAAACGGCCGGTCGCCTTCAAAGAACTCATGAGCGTTCACACGGCGTCGTATCTCGGCCGCTTGCGCCAGCCGCGCTACGTTGCCGGGGCGCTGGAAGTCCCGCTCGCGCGGCTCTTGCCGCGTTGGCTGCTGCATCGGTGCGTGCTGCGGCCGATGCGATGGGGCACCATGGGCACGATCATCTCCGCGAAGGCCTGTCTGGAGCACGGATTCGCCGTGAATCTCGGCGGCGGCTACCACCACGCCAAACCGGACGATGGTGAGGGTTTCTGCATCTACTCCGACATCGCGCTGGCCGTGCATGCGCTGCGGACTGAAGGCCTGCTTGACGAGTCCGACCGTGTCGCCTACATCGACCTCGATGCCCACCAGGGCAACGGCGTGTGCCACGCCTTCATGGACGACCGGCGGGTCTTCATCTTCGATATGTACAATTCGACGATCTACCCCTGCTACGACTCCGACGCGCGGGCCCGCATCGATTGCGACGTTCCGCTGGCCTCCGGCTGCCACGAACTGGACTACCTTCACGAGGTCGTAACACGACTACCCGGCTTCCTCGATTCGATCTCGCAATCGCAACCTCTGGCATTGGCGATCTACAACGCCGGCACCGACGTTCACATTGAGGACCGATTGGGGCAACTCGGCGTATCCTCCGGCGGCATCTTGCAGCGGGATCTTCTCGTTGTCGGCGAACTCCGCCGTCGCGGCATTCCCACGGTCATGTTGCTCAGCGGGGGCTACACTTCAATCAGCTATCAACTTGTGGCCGAGTCGGTGATTCGGCTGCTGGAAAGAGAGAACACGGAAACACTGTGAAACCCCTCCACATCACTTTGGCCGCCGTCGACACGCCACTTGCAGATGCCTGGCAGCGATGGTGCGGAGATCTCGCGTGCGTGACCGTCCACCGCGGCTCGATCTTCGATCTCGGCTGCGACGCCGTGGTGAGCCCGGCGAACAGCTTCGGATTCATGGACGGTGGCATTGATCGCCTCTACCTTGAACGTTTCGGGCATGAAACGCAGGACCGCGTGCAAGCGCTGATTCAAGAGGATCACTTCGGCGAACTGCCGGTGGGCGCGGCGCTGATTGCCGAGACCAATGACTGCGAATTCCCGTTCCTGATCGTGGCACCGACGATGCGCGTGCCGATGATACTTGGCGAATCGATCCACCCCTATCTGGCTGCGCGGGCCACGTTCCTGCTCATCCGGCACGGCACGTTTTCCGCGGGGCCACACTGCGGGCAGCCGGTCCGGGAGCATGTGCGCACTGTGGCGCTGCCCGGCTTGGGTACCGGCGTAGGGCGTGTGCCGCCTGCCGACTGCGCGAGGCAGGTCCGTGCGGCCATCGAGGACTGGGTGTTGACACGATATGAGTTTCCGAAAACAACTGCGCAGGCGCGTAAGCGACACGACCGCCTGTCGAAGACGCGAGCAAGGTAGCAACCGTGTAGAGCACGTCACCGACCATTGGCCGTGCGGATGTGAAGACGCGTCGGTCGGCGACCGTTCGCCGTGAGGCCGGGCCGGTAATCCGGTCGCCGATAAGATGAGAACATAATCCCCCACCCCAACCACGAGCGTACCGAAATGAAGGAACTGTTCTTCGACTTCCTGGAATCACCGAATCGCGAAACGTACCTGGCAGTTCGCGATGCGCTGGTCTCGTCGGAATTCTACCAACCGTACTCCGACGAAATGAGCGATATCGGCGACTTGCTCGATGCCGGCAAGCTCGACGAAGCCGCCGAGAAACTCGCGGCCTCGATGCCCAATCTGTTGCTCAGCCCTCGAGCGCACTTGATGCTGTCCTTCCTCGCCAAGGAAACGAACGAGGAGGACCACGCCAAAATGGAAGGGTTCATCGCGGCCACCTGCTGCGAGGGCGTCCTGTCCACCGGCGAGGGGACGCAAGAGAGCCCCTACGTCGTCGTCAGAACGTCGGACGAACACGACGTGGTCCAATACCTCGGCAAACAGTTCAAGCAGCAGTCGCTCGTCGAAGACGGCGACCGGCATTTCGACCGCATCGACTGCGAGGACGGCGCGGAGATTTGGTTCGACATCACCGACGCCTACAACCAACTTCACAGCAGGTTTGGCGACCGCAAGTTCGACACCGATGAAGACGAAAGCTAGAATTGACCGTGTTCGGCCGGGCCGTAGCGGGGCTCGCCAAAGGCCGGCCGACGATCTTGACTACAACGAGAGGACCTACCTATGGCGATGCTGCGCGAAACCGCGATGACGGCCCTCGTTCTCCTGATCCTGTCCGACGGCGCCGCCGGGGCTGAAGTCGTCTGGTCGGAGGAATTCAACGGCCCCGACATCGATCGGTCCACGTGGACCTACGACGTGGGCGGACACGGCTTCGGCAACGGCCAACTCGAATACGACACGGCCCGGCGAGAGAACTCGCATATCGAAGACGGCAGTCTCGTCATCGAAGCGCGCCGTGAGAACTACATGGGCAACGCGTTCACGTCCGCCCGCATGCTCACCCAAGGACGCTTTGCCTTCAAGTACGGCACGCTCGAAGCTCGGATCAAGGTCCCCGACACGGCCGACGGGCTGTGGCCGGCCTTCTGGATGCTGGGCAATAACTTTCCCGGCATCGATTGGCCGAAGTGTGGGGAGGTCGACATCCTGGAAATCGGCGGCAAAGACGGCATCGCCAAGGGCTTGCAGCGGCGGAAGATCAACTGCGCCATGCACTTCGCCGGGCCCGACGGCCAATACGCCATGACCGATGCGTGGCGCGACGCCGACGTCGATCTGAACCTCGATTACCACCTCTACAGGGTCTCGTGGACGCCGCAACAGATGACGTTCTACCTCGACGGAGTCGAGTTCGCTTCCTGGGATATCACGCCGGCCCATCTGCGAGAGTTCCACCAGCCGCACTTCTTGATCCTCAACGTGGCGGTCGGCGGCTGGCCCAATTCGTACACGGGCATCTCCAGTCCGGGGGCCGTCACCGCCAAGCTGCCCGCCAAGATGTCCGTCGATTGGATCCGGCTTACCGCCAATCCGCATACGAAGCTCTACTTCGGTAAGAACATCGAGGAGACGGGCAACTTCGGGGTGTTTACGAGAGAACTTCCGTGAAGAACTCGCTGAGCTACGAGGACGGCTCCGACGCAGAGTTCGACTACGGCACCGCGGCGGCGCTTTACACGTGGAACAACATGACCGAGACGGAAACCCCGGTGACCGCCTGCGAAGGCGACGAGTGCTGGTCGTTCGACGTGGCCGCGGGCGACTGGTTCGGGATGGGCGTCTTTCTGCCGAACTTCCGCAACATGAAGAACTACAGCGACGGGTATCTCCACTTCGATATCAAGACCACGTCGACCGCGCCGATGAAGGTCGGCGTCAAGAGTTCTCGCGGCGAGTTCTACCTCCCGCTGGGTGATGAGACGGCCGAGTTCGGGTTTGCCCGGGACGGCAAATGGCAGGGGGGCACGATCCCGCTGAACCGCTTCTCCAACGTCGATTTTTGCACCGTACACCAGATGTTCATGTTGGCTGGCGACGCGCCGTCGGCGGCGCTGAACGTGTCGATCGACAACGTCTGGTGGCAGACCAGCGGCAAGAGACCGACGCCGAAAGGCGGCAACTTCGGCGTCTACACCGAAACAGCAGCCCACAAAGACGCGGGAGAATTCACCCTGGGAACCGACGGCGATTTCTTCGTCTGGGAGAAGACGCTGGTCGACCGCGTGCAGAGCCCCGCCGAAGGCAGCCGCAGCAAGAGCCTCAAGTCGGCTCCCGGACTGCAATGGTTCGGGGCCGCCTTCATGCCGAACGTGAAACACGACCTGACGGCATTCGCCCGCGCCCGTAGCAAGCTCTGTTTTTCGATGAAGACCAGTTCGTCGGCCACTTTCATGATCGGCATGAAGAGCGGCAACGTCGACGGGATCGGCCAGAAGTGGATCCCGTTCAAGGCCGGCAGCGATCCCTACGGATTCGCCCGAGACGGCAAGTGGCACACGATCGAGATCCCCATGGCCGAGTTGGCCACGGAAGTCGACCTCTCGGAGGTCAGCCAACTCTTCCAGGTGCTGGGCACCACCGGCGCCATCTCGGATATCGAATTCGACGACATCTACTTCACCGCCGGCGCAAGTACCCGCTGATTCCCGGGCGGAGGCCAGGAGAAGGGCGGCGCGGGGCCAAAGCATAGGGACTCACGGCCCTCTGCCGTAAGTCCGGACCGCGGGCGATTCCCGGTCCGGTGCTCAAGCCGCGGCGGGGCTGCCGCGGCCGCCAAGCAAGGGGAGTGGCAGATCCTGGAGGGACCTCTGTGCCCGGATTACGTGCATATAGATGATCCAGATACCGCCGGAGTATGCGGTGTCGCATGTGATGGGGCACATCAAGGGCAAGAGTGCGATTCGGATGGCTCGGGATTTCATGGGGCGGCATCGAGACTTCAAGGGCTACCACTCTTGGGCACGCGGGTACTTCGTCTCGACCGTGGGAATCGATGAACGCACGATCCGGGAGACCATCCGCCATCAGGAAAAGAGCGACCAGAAACTCGACCAACAGCGACTGTTTTGACATGGCTTGTTCCTCAGTTGCTCGGAACGTAAACTGACGAGAACGTTTTGGAGCGTCTTTCTTGCCGCCGTCTATTGCGAAGGAACACGAACGTGGCCAACTCTCTATCGATTTGCCTCCTGTCTCTGTGCCTGGGCAGCGAACCGACGCCGTATGAGCGTCTTGATCCACAGACGAGCGTGTGGTCTCAGTCGATCGACACGCGGCGCATCGATACGACGCGCCTGACCGAAAGCCGCGAGAATCTCGGCGTGTTTCCCGTGGGCAATGGACGCTGCTTCACGTACCTGGGTATCGGCTTTCCCCAGAACACGCTCTTCATGATGACGGGGCCGCGCTATCAGACCGACGGCAACCACAATACGGTCGGCGGGTTCGGCGAACTCTCGCTGACCCTTCGCGAGGCGGGCTCGGCCGTTGACCTGCCGCGGCAGAGTTGCCGTAGCGTGCGGGGCGCACCGGTGGTGCTTACCAGTGAGGAAAGCACGCAATTGAAGTTGACCACCGTGACGGCAGCCCCTCCGGGAGTGACTGCGATTCTGCGCTGGATTACCGTGGAGCGTCTCGAGGGGGCAAGCGGGGATCTCACGCTGGCGCTCGAATTTCGCGGCCGTGCTATGCAGCAGGATGAGCAGGGCTTCTACTTCGAATACCCGCACCGCAGTCGCGTGGCGCGGCTGCGTCCGGTGATGATCGGTGGGGAACTGAAGCACCAGGACGAGCAACTCACGTTTTCGATCCCCGACGTTGCCCTGGGGAAACCTCGCACGTGCTGCCTGGCGCTGCTCTTTTCGGAATCGGCCGATGCCGCGGCTGTCGTCAGAAAGCAGGTCGTCGATCGCCACGACCGACTGCTCGCGGAGACGGTCGCGTGGTGGAGGAACAAGCTCGCCCCGACGGTTCACGTCACCAGCGGCGACCGCCGATTGGACGATCTCGTCGAAGGGCTCAAGGTGCTGCTGCTCGTCCAGCAGGACGCGCAAGGCGGCGTCTGTCCGATGGTCAACTTCAAGGGCGTGTGGCTGCGAGACTCCAACGGCCCGCTGCTGGGATTCCTTCACTCGGGGCTCTACGACAATGCCCGGCGACTGTTGACCTACTATCGGCAGGCGTCGGCGCTGCACCGTTTCACCGGGCGGGAGTTTCCCTTGGATCTTGCCGTCGAGTCGGATCCCGACCTGACGCCGCAGCAGTGGGCCGCTTCGGGAACGGATCGGTGCGAGGTGCCGTCGTTCGTCGTCTTGCAGCATGCTTGGTGGTTGGATGCCACGGGCGACAAGACGCTGCTCGAGCGGCACTGGCACTACGTCCGCCGTAACGCCGACCACCAGGTGCTGATCGACGGCCCACACGGGCCGCTTCAAACCTTCAACGGCGATGAGACCTACATGGGCGGCGCTTACTACTCCCTCTTCCCGACACGTTCGGGATATCCCAACGCACTGATCCGGCCGGATGCCTACAGTGCGGACAGCATGTTCGAGTACGTTGCGGCCCACGAGGCCATGGTGCGCCTGTCACGCGTCATGGGGCACGAGGAGGGCGTCGCGCAGTTCGAGGCTTCCGCCGCCCAGATGCGCGCGTCGATCGAGCGGCACTTGTGGCTGCCCGAAGAACAACGCTATGCTCCCGCGATCTCGCCGGTGAACTTCCAGCCGCATCGGGCCCCCTTTGCGCCGATCAACCTGCGCCCGCTTTGGGTGGGGTATCTTTCGCCCGAAGATCAGAAAGCCCAGAGCAATCTCGAGGGAACGCTCCGCTGGCTCTGGCGGCCTGAGGGCTTGGTGCGGATGACGCCCTTCATGGACCACTTCATCGGTTGCGCTCCGGGCTATCTCGTCAGCAACCTGGCCGCGGTTCGTCACCCGAAGGCTGCCGCCGCCTTTTCGGGCCTGATCGGTTCCGCCTCGACCAGCGGCGAGTGGGTGGAAGTACACAAGCCGGATCGCCCCAGCTACGGGTACGGCGACGGCCGGTACGCAAATCGCCTGCGGCCGTGGGAAAGCGGCATCAATCTCGACGCGCTGCTCTTCTATCTCACCGGAGCACGCCGGCGAGAGGGGCAGAGCATCGCCATCCGTCCTCTGCTGCCGCCCGATTGTGATCATCTTATCGTCGACAACATCCCGCTTGGCCGCGGGCGGTTGAAGCTGACCGTTACCCGCGACGGACAGCAGGCTCGTTATACGGTCACCAATACATCCGAAGCACGATTGACGGTCGACGGGAAGGCGTTGGCTCCCGGAGAGTCTCTCCAGGCGGCCACGACGTTGCCGACGCCGCCCGCTTGTGAAGACCCTTCGCCGGAGGCCTATCGGGAACCGTTGCGTTGGCACGACGGCATGCGCCGCCTTTCCATCACGGCACAGAAGCAAGCCCCGGCCGACGGCGTTCAATTGCTCGACGTGGGGTTGCCCTTCTCGGCGGAAGATCTGGCCGCCTTCCTGGCGAAGCGCCCGGCCACGGTCAAGGAGATCGAGATTCACTCGTCCGCTCAGCCTTATAGCCGCACGACGCTCAAACCGCTGATGCAGGTGTTGGAGCATCCCGCGGTCAAGAGAGAGCTCGATAAGTTCCGCAACGACGGGGGCCGCGTCCTTGCCCCCTACTTCCAGCGGGCGTTCGAGTTGCACGGCCCCGTGGCAGATCCGGATCAGGCCCTGCTGACGAAGGATCCGCCGATCATCACCGCCGACTACAACGCAGCCCAATGGGTACGGCACCGGTCGGCGTCCAGCTACGTCAACCTGGACGCCGCATTGCGCCCGAACGATCACGTGGCCGCGTTTGCCCGCTGCGTGCTCGTTGCGAGGCGGCCGCAACGCGTGACGTTCCTGCTTGGGGCCGACGACGGAGTGGTCCTGTGGGTCGGCGGCCGCCGCGTCCATCAGCGGCTGGGACACAACCACCATCAGTTCGAGCGCGACCGGGTCACGGTGGAACTCCCGCAAGGCGAGACGCCGGTGATCGTCGGCGTCCACGAGATCAACGGCGCCTGGGGCTTTTCGCTGCGGATCAGCGACGAACAGGGGCTGCCGCCGGACGGGATCACGGTGAAGCCCGCAGCGTGAATCGGCCGTCCGCGGTTTGCGTTGCACACTCCTCTGACTGGTTACCCCGACCGGGGTCCGCCGGTGCCGGGCTATCGCAGTGTCAGACTTGTGTCAGTAGCGAAGTGGCGGAAGAAGAAAGGACTCACGTCGAATCGACGTAAGTCCTTGTGTCACAAGGTGCCGAAGGGGAGACTCGAACTCCCACGAGGTTTACCCTCACTAGGTCCTGAACCTAGCGCGTCTGCCAATTCCGCCACTTCGGCATGGTGGTCCCATGATTTGTACTAGACGAAGCCCGCTAACGCAAGGCCCCCGCGAGGCAACCGGCGGAGAAGAGCCCGTGGCCGGCATCCAGAATGGGGCGGGACGGGGAGAAACCAAAAAAGGCTGCCTTCCCTCGAAGGAGGGAAGGCAGCCGGTTGGTAACACGCAACAACAGCCGTTGCCAATGGCTGGCCGATGACTACCCGCCGCTGAAGGAATCCACTGGCGGGAAGGGATCTTCGTTCTGTCGGGTGATCAAGAAGAAGTAGGCGGCTGCGTCGACGTCGCGTCGAACGGCGTGCACGCTTCCGTCGGCAAACGCGTGACAGACGCCGTTCTTGTGGTCGCTACTGGGGCCAAAGAACGCGGCGCTGGTGTCGGCGTACTGCGAGACGCCCATCCCGCGGTCCGACATCCCACCGTCGTCATAGTAGCCGTCCTCGCCCTCTTCTTCGTCGTACTTCCAGTCGAGATACGTTCGGTCCGTCTGGGCGGGGAGATTCGATTCCTCGAGCCAGCGGTTGGGCAAGAAACTCGCCGGGTGGTAATACCCGAACTCCTTGTCGAAGGTCATGCCGACCGGCGTGGCCGGCAGACCCACCAGGGAGGCCTCTCGACCCACAGCCCAACGAGCGCGGAACTGCTCTTTGGTCTCGACCAGCAGGATCGTGTGAGCGGCACCATCTTTGGCGAAGTTCTTCTGAGAGAGCTTCGACCCGGGGTAGATACCCCCATCGGGGTGATCTTTCTTGATGCCGTACAGGTACGAGGACGGGGGGTCCTCTGAAGCAACCAACAGGCTTTCGATGTGCGAGGCGCTCATCGCCTTGTAGTTGGTGATCGCCTCGAGCTTTGTGTCCTCATCGATCCATCGATCTCCGCTGAAACTCGGACAGTTTAACTCCGCGACAGCGGTCCCCAAGGCGACCGTGCCGGGGTGAATCGGATCGTCGATGTTGGACAGCGGCTCGCCGAACTTCAAATCGAGCGGCTCGACCAGCGCCGCGTTCTCGATGTGCGGCATCACGTCGACCATCCAACTCCAACCGTCCATCCACTCGATTTCGCCGGTAGCGGCGCGGCGCACACGACAGGACGGGGGAAACCTGTCCATCTCGTGGAAGGTGAGCGCCAACTGTTTCAGCTTGTTGAGGCACGAGCCTCGCCGAGCGGATTCCCGCACCGACGAAATCGCCGGTAGCAGCAACCCGATCAGGATGCCGATGATGGCAATCACCACCAGCAGTTCGACGAGGGTAAACCCTCGCCTTCGGGATTGAGTGATCATGAGACCACCTCCTTTGGGAAGAAAAAAATAGAATGAAGAAAACGGGGCGACAGAAACCTGCCGCGAACGCGAAACGCAACACTGAATAACGAAAATGATGCAACAACCGTCGCCCACGCCACGACGAACGCCGAGCGAGCGCATACGGAGAACAGACATTTCCCACCAGCTACTTAGATTCTATCGGAGTTGCGCGCCGTTTGTCAAACGGCAATCCGCCGCTTTTCTGCTTGGGCTACGGAGGGTAATTGCAGTGAATTCTCCGAAAGGATAAAGAGAGCACTGCCCCTGAGTGCTGCACTGGACTAGCCTAAGGCGGGGGGTTTCTTGACAGAATGCGGGCAACTGCCAGAATGCGCCGCGTACCGCCATGACGAAACGCGTCGCAACTAGCGCGGCAACTTGGGCACCCCCCGGCTGTCTGTGTGTTTATGTCCAACCGAATTCGCCTCATCGCCGGACCACCCGGCAGCGGTAAAACGGACCGCCTCCTGGAACAATACGTCGACAGGCTAGCGAGAGACCTCGCCGGTTCGGCTATCTGGATTGCCCCCAACTGGCGGGCGGCGGCAGAAATCCGTGGCCGATTGTTCGATGCCGGGCTTACGGCGTGCTTCAGCCCCGGTGTGATGACTTTCGAGAAATTCGCCGACCTCGTGCTGGAAGGCTCTCCACGGCCGATCCGGCCGCTGGGCCGGTTGATGAAACACCACCTGGTGCGGTGGCTGATCGAAGATCACCTCGCCGCGGGGCGCATCCGTTACTTCCGCTCGATTGCGCGGACCGGTGGTCTGGTCGATCTGGTCTGTGATTTCACCGCCGAATTGAAACGGCTGGAGATCTGGCCCGAGCAGTTCGCCGAAGCCTGCCAAGCTCGAGGGCTGTCCGACAAAGACACGGAATTGCTGGGAGTCTACGCCGGGTATCAGCAGAGCCTGCAGGAGCGACATCTCTACGACGCCGAGGGCCGTTTCTGGTGGGCCCGAGACCTGCTCGACCGCGCGGCCTCGGTCGAAGACGCCTCGGCCGAAGTTCGTTGGCCGTTTCCGGAATTGCGGCTGGTGGCCGTCGACGGCTTCGCCGACTTTACCCGCACCCAGCACGAGATCCTGGAGATCCTCGCCGGGCGCGTCGACGCGTTGGTGGTCACGCTGCCGCTGGAGTCCACGCCACGCCGCAACGACCTCTTCTCCAAGCCACAGAAGACTCGTTTGGAGTTTCAGCACCGTCATCGAGCGTTGGCGCTCGATGAGTTGCCGCGGCCCCAACGGGCGGTATGGCCGGCGATGGCACATCTCGAGAAGACGATCTTCGACAATCCACGGCATCAGCGGCCGGCCGACGACACGGCGGGCGTAGAGATCCTGGCGGCCTCCGGGGCGGTGGGTGAAATCGAGATGATCGGCGCGCGGATCAAGCGGCTGATCGTCGGCGGAGACGCGCGGCCGGGAGAAATCGCCGTGGTGTTTCGTTCGCTTGCGGAGGGCGCGTCGCTGGTCGGCGAGGTGTTCGGCGGCCTGGGAATCCCCGCGGCAATCGACGCGCTGGTTCCGTTGGAACGCGCCGCGTCGCCGCGGGCCTTGGCGTCGCTGTTGCGGCTGGACGTCGAGGACTGGCCGTTTCGCGATCTGTTGACCGTGCTAGGCAGCAACTTCTTCCAGCCCGACTGGCCCGAGCGGCGGAACGGCCGCGCAGCCGTCGCCGCGGAACGGACCATTCGCCGCTTGCAGATCCCCCGCGGCCGTGAGGCGTTGTTGGCCGCAGTAGGATCAGTCTCGGTGAGCAGTCGAGAGGATGGGTGGCTGGGGCAAAGCGCAGCGGTGTCCCAGGAACGTCAGCAATCTGGGGCTTCACTGCGCTCAGCCACCAGCCACCCCGACGCCGAGGCAGTCCTGCCGCTGTTGCGTCGACTGGCCGACGCGTTGGACGAACTGCCCGACAAGGCCACGTTGAGCCAATGGGCCGACGCCTGGCAACAACTGGCTGGGCAGACGGGGCTGTTGCGGGCGGCCGAAACGACAGTCGAGGACTCGCTCGGCGGGGCGGAGTTTCGGCTGCCCGAGCACGTGGCGTGGGCTCGGCTGATCGCTGCCCTGAAGGTCGGCGACACGTTGTCCGGATGGATCGAGCGCAGCGCACCGCAGTTGGATCGCTCCGAGGCATTGGCCGCGTTGCTCGACACGATGACCAACGAGCGGGTCGGCGGCGGCTCAGACGAAGCGGGGCGGGTCCGTGTGCTCTCGGCTGCCAGTGCCCGGGGGCTGCGGATACCGTATCTGTTCATGGCCGGGCTCTCCGAGAAGGCGTTTCCGCCGCCGGACCGCGAGGATCGGCTCTACAGTGAGGCAGAGTTTCAACGGCTGATCGACGAAGGGTTGCCGCTGGTCGGCCGCAGTCAACGGCATCGCGACGAGATGTTGCTGTTCTACGAGGTGATGACCCGGGCCACGCGGCGCCTGTTTCTGAGCTACCCGGCGATGGACGCTTCGGCCCAGCCGCTCTCGCCGAGCCCTTACGTCGGCGAAGTGGAGCAGGCCTGTGGAGTGGGGCGAATTCGGCGTACGGAGTTGACCGATCTGAGCCCGATTCCAGCGGGCGACGACCCGCTCTCTGCGGCCGAGTATCGTGTGATGGCCGTGTCGGAGGCGCTCTTGGGCAACGTGGGGTTGTTGGCCGGCATGCTGCCCCACGAACTGACGGCCGCCGTGGGCGAGAACATCGCGGCCGCGTTGCACGTGACCGCCATGCGGAGCCGCATCGACGGCTTCGGGGCGGCCGAAGGGATGCTCGGCCCCGATGCGGCCGCCCGATTGCCCGAGCGTTTCTCGCCCGCGGCGACCTTCAGTGCCACGGAGTTGGAACACTACGCCCGGTGTCCGTATCGGTTCTTTCTGGAACAGGTGTTGCGATTGCAGCCGGTCGACGATCTGGCCCTGGCGATCGACGCGCGGCAGCGCGGCCGTTTGGCCCATGAGGTGCTGGCCGAGTTGCATCGTCGCGTGAATCGGGCCGGCGGCGGCCCGACGTCGCCGGCCGCGTTGGACGAAGCCGTGTTTGCGCAACTGTTGGACGAAACTCTGCGGAAGGTATCTCCGGAGAACGACGATCTCGGGTTGCGGGCTGCGCTGGGCGAGATCGACCGGCGATTGGTCGTTCGGGCGATCGCCGAATACCGCCAACAGCACGAACGCTACGACGCCCTCTGGACGGAGCACGAGGCCCCGCTGTTGCCCGAGCAGTTCGAGGTGGCGTTTGGCCGGGGCGACAACGCCGGTGGCCGGGGCGACACCGCCGGCGAGCCACGGCGAACCGACCGGCCGCTGGAGTTGGCCGCGGGCGATCGGCGCGTGCGGCTCTCGGGCCGAGTCGACCGGATCGACGTCGGCCGCGTCGACGGCCGCACGGTGGTCAACGTGTTGGACTACAAGACGGGCGCCGGCGTGCGGTTCGAGGCCGCGGCCGTCTCGGCCGGAACGGAGTTGCAGCTTCCGCTGTACGCCATCGCGGCGGTCGAACTGCTGCTGGCCGACGGCGGCGCGATCCCCTGGCATGCCGGCTATTGGAATCTCCGCGATCGGGGCTTCGACCCCAAGCGGGCGCTCGCGATGCACCAGTGCGGACCAAGCGGTCTCGCGCCGACCGACGAATGGGAAGCGATCCGCCGCGAGTTGGCCCCCACGGTCGTCGGACTGGTCGACGGAATCTGCCGCGGCGAGTTCCCGGTGCATAGCGCCGACGAGAGATGTACGGGCCGTTGCCCGTATCACACCATTTGCCGCGTGAACCAGGTTCGTGCGCTTAACAAGCCGTGGCATCCGACGCTGGAGCCGACATGACCGGCCGCCCCGCCTTGACCGATCAACAGCAGCGTGCCGTCGCGGCGCGGGATTTCTCCGTGGCGCTGTCGGCGGGTGCCGGTTGCGGCAAGACGTTCGTGTTGACCGAGCGGTTTTTGGCCCAATTGAAGCCGGACGGCCAGGGAAGCCGCCCCCGGTTGGGCCAAGTGGTAGCGATCACGTTTACCGAACGGGCCGCCCGGGAAATGCGCGATCGGATTCGGGCGGCGTGCCATCAGCGGTTGATTGAGGCCGCCGAGCAGGACGTGGCCCATTGGCTCGAACTGCTTCGGGAGTTGGACGGCGCACGAATCGCCACGATCCACTCGTTCTGCGGTTCGCTGCTGCGGGCACATGCCGTGGAGATCGGGCTGGACCCGCAATTCCGCGTGCTCGACCAGGCCCAGGCCGACACGCTGTTGTTCGAGCTGCTCGACGGTGAGCTTCGCCAGCGGCTGGCCCGGCGCGACGAGGCGGTGATCGAGCTGGTCGTGCGGTATGGACTCGAACGCCTGCACGAGATGATCCGCACGCTGCTGGGCCGCCGGCAGGACATCGACTTCGACGCCTGGGGGGACGAAACGCCCGAGCAACTCGCGTTGCGATGGGAGACCTATTGGCGCGAGACGACCGTGCCCGGCGTGTTGCGGCAGGTGGCCGAGTCGCCGGCGGCCGAGTCGATTCTGCGGATTGCGCGAGAACAGCCGCCGTCGAACCCGAAGATGCAGCAGCGTTGTGCGGCCTTGATCGGGCTGCTGCCGCGGCTTGCCGAAAGCGAAGACCCGCCGGGCGATCTGGCGCTGATCGAGGACAACGCCCGGGTGCAAGGCGGCGGGGGCAAGAAGGCCTGGCCGAGCGAAGCGGCGTACGGGGAGTTTCGCGACGCGGCCAAAGAGCTTCGCGACGCCGTCAAGCGGCACAAGCCGAGCGTGGCCTTCAACGCCGAAGCTGCCCGGCCGGCTGCGGAAACGGCCCTGCGGCTGCTCTCGGTGGCCGCCGGCGTGGCCGAGGCCTATCAAGGCGAAAAGCAGCGACAAGGGGCGCTCGACTTCAACGACCTGTTGATCCTCGCCCGAGAATTGCTCACCGGCCCCGACCGCCGCGGCTTGCGCAAGCGGCTGGCGTCGCAGATCCGGCTGTTGCTGGTCGACGAATTCCAGGATACCGACGCGTTGCAGGTGGAATTGGTCAAGGCGCTCTGCAACGACGAGATCAGCGGCGGCAGGCTGTTTTTCGTGGGCGACTACAAACAGTCGATCTATCGCTTCCGCGGTGCCGATCCGCACGTCTTTCGCCAGCTTCGCGGCGAGTTGCCCGAACGGGGCCGGCTGCCGCTGTCGCTGAATTTCCGCAGCCAGCCGGCGGTGATCGACTTCGTCAATACGGTTTTTCGCGACGAGATGGGGCCCGAGTACGAGCCGCTGGTGGCCAATCGCCCCCAGGTCACGCCGACGCCGGCGGTCGAGTTTCTCTGGGCCGCCGATGCCGAGGACGCCGGCGAGAACCCCGCGGCCGATGAGGCGAGCCAGCCGGACCGCGCTCGCGTGATGCAGCCGGCCGAACAGATGCGGCGGCGCGAGGCCGACTGGATCGCACGCCGCCTTCGTGCGATGCTCGACGGCCAAGAACGTATCGTGCTCGGCGAGCCATCGAAGGACGGCCAACCGGCGACGCGGCCCGTACGGCCGGGCGACGTGGCCGTGCTGTTTCGGGCGCTCTCGAACGTGGAATATTACGAAGAGGCACTGCGGCGATACGACGTGCCGTACTACCTGGTCGGCGGCCACGCCTTCTACTCGCAGCAGGAGGTCTTCGATCTGTTGAACCTGCTGCGGACGCTCGACAGCCCGTGCGACGAGGTGAGCCTGGCCGGCGTGTTGCGCAGTCCGATGTTCAGCCTCTTCGACGAGACGCTCTTCCTGCTGGCCCAGCATCCTCAAGGGCTTGCCGATGGGTTGCTGGCCGGCCCGGTGCCACCGAAATTGGCCGCCGGCCAGCGAGAGCGGGTCGAATTTGCGTCGGCGACGCTCTCCACGCTGAGGGCGATGAAGGACAGGCTGCCCGTGGCGCAGCTCATCTCGGAAGCACTCACCCGCACCGGCTACGACGCGATCCTCACCGCCGAGTTCCTAGGCGAGCGGAAGCTGGCCAATCTGAAGAAGTTGATCGAACAGGCCCGCAGCTTCGATCGGGCGGGCATCTTCACGTTGGCCGATTTCATCACGCAATTGAAGCAGTTCGTGGCCCGGCAGCCCGACGAGGCCTTGGCGGCCACGCACGGCGAGTCGAGCGACGTCGTGCGGCTGATGACGATCCACCAGTCGAAAGGTCTCGAGTTTCCGGTGGTCGTGGTGGCAGACTTGGGGCGGCGTTCGCAGAATCGCTCGGCGTCGGTCACCTTCACGCCGCAACTGGGGCCGATGGTCAAAGACCCGGAAGCCACCAGCGGTTTCGACCTGCACGCCGCGGCCGAGCGCGAGCAAGAACGAGAGGAACGGACGCGCCTGTTCTACGTGGCCACCACTCGGGCTGCCGACTACCTGGTCCTCTCGGCGGGCGTGCGGCAACTCGGCAAACCGACGGGGCCGTGGCTGGAGCTGCTATCGCGAAGATTCGGCGACGCGATGTGGGGCGGCGGAGTGGGTGTCGATTTCGGTGACGGAGTTCTTGGCGATGGCGATTCTGGCGATGGTGTCTTTGGAGACGGTGTCGAGATTCGCGTCATCTCTGCCGCGCCATCCATCGACGTGAAACCGTCGCATGCCGCGCGGCGTCCGAATCTCGACAAGGTCGTCGAAGCCGCCCGGCATCTGGTCGACCATGGCGGAGGCCGAAGGCCGCCACACCTCAATGCCGTTGCGCCCGACGCGAGTGCGCGGCGGCAATTTTCCTTCTCGCGGCTGTTCGGCACGTTGCACGCGGGCGTTGCCCCGACCGCGTCTGCCGAGGCGGCCGATCCGACGTCGGACGACGCCACGGCCGGGCCGCCCCCGCTGGACCCGCGTGGATTAGGCACCCTGGTCCACGCCGTGCTGGAGAATATCGATTTTCGCGATCCGCCCAGCGTTCGGGAGTTGGTCGCCCGACACGCCCCGCGTCACTTGCCCGACGTCGCGGAACCGGCCGCCGGAGAACTCGACGAGCCGATCGAGATTATCGAGCGGTTCATCGAGTCGCCCCGGGCGGCCGAACTGGCCGCGGCCGATCGGGTCCACGCGGAGCTCGAGTTCCTGCTGGCGTGGCCGCCGGGCAACGCAGAAACCGGCGGGCCGATCGTGCAAGGGTTCATCGACTGCCTCTACCGCGACGCGGTGGGCGACTGGCGGCTGGTCGACTTCAAGACGAACCACGTCACGCCGTCGACGCTTCCGTCGGTAGCCGCCAACTACGAGATGCAAATGCTGCTCTACGCCCTCGCCACCGAGCAGATCCTCGGCTGTCCGCCGGCCGAGTTGGTGCTTTGCTTCTTGCGCCCCGGGCTCGAACAGTCGTTCGCATGGAACCTCACCGCCCGCAAACGTGTCATCGAGATGGTCGAACGGGCCATTTGCGAGGCCAGGGCCGGCTCATCCCCATAGAAGCCGCGACCGGTGGTAGCCCCCCCCCAAAAACCCAACCAAAAAAAAAACCCCCCCCCCCCCCCCCC
>CAYYNP010000088.1:0-31701 GCA_964472545.1 uncultured Planctomycetaceae bacterium
CCGGCCTGAAGGCCGTATTCCTAGCGTTCTGCACCTGAAAACGGAAGAGCCAAAATCCGCTCGATGACCCAAGACGCCGAGGCCGAGACCGGGGCCATGTGGACCACGGCCAGCGACGCTCGGGCGACGCTCGTGGGGCGCGTGTTGCGGAAGCTGCACTTAGACGAACTGCCGCAGTTGTTCAACGTGCTCAAGGGCGAGATGTCGTTGGTCGGCCCGCGTCCGGAGCGTCCCGAGTTCGTCGAGGTATTGGCCGAGAAGATCCCCGGCTATCTCGATCGGCTGGCGGTGCCGCCGGGCATAACCGGCCTGGCCCAAGTCAATCTGGAACCCGACACGGACCTCGACAGCGTGCGGCTAAAACTGGTGCTCGACGCCGAGTACATCCGTACCGCCGGGCTGCTGATGGACTTGCGGATGTTTCTCTGCACGTTGATCCACCTGATGGGGCTCCCGGGCAAACTCTCCCGCCACGTCACCGGGCTGCACCGGGAAGTCGAATCTCCCGGTGGCCGATCGAACGGCGAAGCGCTGACGCCGGCCAGCATCGCCCGGCAAGCGGCCGTCGAGGCGACGCCTGTCATCTGCGCGGCCGCAACAGCCCACGACACGGCAACCCGTTCCCGCTTTGCTTGCACCCGCGACGCCGATCTATTGAACGCCTTCACGGTCGACGTCGAGGACTATTTTCAGGTCTCGACGTTCGAACGCGACGTCCCCCGGTCGACGTGGGACCGGTACGCCTGCCGGGTCGAGCGTAACACGTATCGCCTGCTCGACCTGCTCGACCGCTACGACGTGCCGGCCACGTTCTTCGTGCTCGGGTGGATCGCCGACCGCTATCCGCGGTTGGTCCGCGAGATCGACGCCGCGGGCCACGAGATCGGCTCACACGGCTACTGGCATCGACTGATCTACCGTCAAACGCCGGAGGAATTCCGCGAGGATATCCGCCGCTCGCGCGACGTGCTGACGAGTCTCATCAACCAGCCGATCGCCGCGTATCGGGCCCCCAGCTTTTCGATCACGCGGCAGTCGCTCTGGGCGCTCGACATCTTGGCCGACGAGGGCTTCACGGTCGATAGCAGCATCTACCCGATCGTCCACGACCGCTACGGCATCCCCGGCGCCGAGCCGGGAATCCACTGTCTCGAGACGGCGGCCGGCCGGCTCTGGGAGTTCCCGCCGTCGGTTGCCGGCTTTGCGGGCATGAAATTCCCTATCGGCGGTGGTGGCTACTTTCGGCTCTATCCGCTGAAGTGGACGCTTCGCGGGCTGGCCGGTGTCAACCGCCGCGACCGCCGCGAGTTCATGTTCTACGTCCATCCGTGGGAACTCGATCCCGAACAGCCGCGGTTGACGGCCGGCAATCCCCTCTCGCGATTTCGTCATCGCGTGAACCTCGCCAAGACGGAGCAGAAACTCGCCGCCGTTTTGCGCAGCTTCCGGTTCGGACGGTTGTGCGACGTAATCGGGCAAAAGCGGCAGCAAGCCCAACACGCGGCTGCCGTTCAGCGATCGCTGCAAGAAGTCTGCGGATAACCAGCCGCAGTGCGACCGAATACGTCGGCAGCGGACGGGTGGCTGGGGTCTTGGGTGGCCCCGACACTTTTCCGCAGCAAGCATGGTCACTTGTTTGGCACGGTCGGAAGAGTGTCGGGGTTGCGGAGCAACAAGAGGCTCCGGATTCGATGGTGCAACCTCTTGTGGCTGGCGCCACCCGGGCACTCTTACGAGAACGTTCTCCTCGGTGGCAAAGTCCTCGGCGCAAGAGTGACCGGGCCACCCACCCGTGCTGCACGACTCCCCTTTTCACCACCACGTTGCGAAAAGTCAACGTCGGCGTTTCGGCCGCCGGAGCGTCTGGGGCCATGCTACTGTTTTACTGAAGCCCCTCCTCCCATTGACGTGTCGTCGAGCTACCCGGTGTCGTAGGACGGCCCCGGTGGGCTCTCGGCCTACCCGCTGCAAGTGCGCGCATCACCCGGAGTTGCATCATGCCCGTCGAACTGGCCCCGTCACACGATCCGGCCAAGGAGGAATCGACCGGTGCCGCCGCGGCGACGTTCATCTCGGTCGTCGTGCCCGTGCGGAACGAAGCCCGATTCGTCCTGCGCACGCTCGGCCAACTGATGGCCCAGGACTACGACCCACAGCGTGTCGAGATCATCGTAGTCGACGGCGAATCGACCGACGGGACCGACGTGTTGGTCGATCGGTTCGCGGCGGCGCACGAGAACGTCTGCTGGCTGAGCAATCCTCGGCGGCTTTCCAGCGCGGCCCGAAACATCGGCGTGCGGCACGCCAGGGGCGACGTGGTCGTGGTGGTCGACGGACACTGCCAACTCGACGACGACCGGTTCCTGCAGAAACTGGCCGAGGCCTTCGCGCACGAGGACGTCGATTGTGTGGGCCGCCCCCAGCCGCAGGACGTCGCCGGGGCCGGGGCATTCGCCCGGGCCGTCGCGGCGGCGCGGGAGTCGCGATTGGGGCATCATCCCAGCTCGTTCATCTACGCGTCGCAGCCGCAGTTTGCCCCGGCCGTGAGCATCGCCGTGGCCTATCGACGCCGTGTGTTCGAGACGGTGGGCTACTTCGACGAGCGCTTCGACGCCTGCGAAGACTTGGAATTCAACCACCGCGTCGATCGGGCCGGATTGCGGTGCTACTTCACGCCCGAGGTGGCCGTTCGCTACCATCCGCGCAACAGCCTGGGGGGGTTGTTTCGGCAGCTTGCCCGTTACGGCCAAGGACGCGTGCGGATGGTCTGCAAGCATCCCGAGACGTTCGCCGTGAAGACGTTCCTGCCCGGGGCGTTCGTGGCCGGATGTCTCGTCGGGCCGTTGGCGTCGTTGGCGTCGCTGACCCTGGCGGCGATCTACCTGACCGTGCTGGCGGTGTACGCGGTGACGGTCCTGGCCACGTCGGTGGCGATCGCCTATCGGCATCGCAACGCGGCATTGTTGCCCTGGCTGCCGGCGGTCTTTGCTGCGATCCACTTCGGCGCGGGCGCGGGCATCCTCTACGAAGCCGTTGCCGGCCGGTTCCGCCACAGCACGAACGACCGCCGCGTGGCCGCGGGAACCTGAACCGCCGAGGACTCTACTTTGTTGCCGATATCGATCCAAGCCGTGGCCACGTTGCTGTTCGCCTTTGCGGCGGCCGTCTGCGCGTATCACGCAGTGCTGGCGATGGTCTCTCTGGCCACCGATGCCGGACGCCGCGGCGGCGAGTGCGGGCTGGGTGTCCACGACTTCGCGATTCTGATCCCCGCCCACAACGAAGAGGCCACCATCGACGACGTGCTGCGGTCGTGTGCGGCGCTGAATTATCCACAGGCCAAACACACGGTCTACGTAATCGCCGACAACTGCACGGACGCCACCGCGGCCAAAGCGAGCGCTGCCGGGGCCGTCTGTCTGGAACGGACGGACGACGAGCTTCGCGGCAAGGGCCACGCGCTTCAGTGGGCCTTGCCGCAGGTGCTAAAGCGCGGACACGACGCCGTGGCGATCCTCGACGCCGATTGTCTGCTCAACGCCGATGCCCTTTCGATCATCGACCGCTACATGATCGCCGGCGACCGCGTGCTGCAAGCCAACTACGTTGTCTCAAACCCCGACGACAACTCGCTGAGCTACGTCCTGGCGACGTCGATCGCACTGGAAAACGACCTGTTCTACGCCCCGAAGTCGCTGCTGGGGCTGGCCGTTTTCCTGCGAGGCACGGGCATGGTGCTGCATCGCGAAGTGCTCGAACAATACCCCTGGCAGGCCGGCTCGGTGGTCGAGGACATGGAGTATTCCTACCAACTGCTGCGTGCAGGACACCGGATTCGATACGTGCCGGAGGTCTGCTTCGCCACGGAGTTCCCGGTCGAGTACAACCAGCTTGCCGTGCAGCGCACCCGTTGGATCGGCGGCAATGCCCGGCTGAGCAGACTGGGCGCAGTAAAGCTGTTTTGGGAGGGGCTGCGTCGAGGCCGCCTGCGGTTGATGGATGCCGCCTTCACGACGCTGATCGTCAGCCGGCCGTTGATCGTGGCACAGCTTGCCTTGACGCTGTGCTTCGCCGTCCTCTGCCGTTGGCTGGCGCCCGGGCCGTGGTCGCACGCGATGCTCACCGGCTCGCTGGGGATCGTTGCGATCTACGCCTGGTACGCGGTGGCCGGGGCCATGCGCGTCGGCATCACCGCCCATCGTCTGCGGCTGGTGGCGGGCGCGCCGGCCGTCGTCTTGCGATACCTGGTGATTGCGCTGAGGGCCGTGTTGTCGAGATCCCCGGCCGACTGGGGCCGAACTCCGCGGATTCAACGAGTCAACTAACGACGAGTACCGATGAACGTCCTGCACCTTACTGCGTCGCGATTCTTCGGCGGACCGGAACGGCAGATGCTCGCGCTGGCCGGGAGCCTGCCGCCGCCGGTGCGGTCTGCCTTCGCTTCGTTTTCCGAGGGCGGGCTCTGCCGGGCGTTCCTCGACGAGGTCCGGCGTTGCGGGCAAACCGGACTGGAACTGCGGTACGACACACCCCGGCTGTTCGCCGCACTGCGGGAAATCGTCCGGTTGCTGCGGAAGCAACGCATCGACGTGCTCTGCTGCCACGGCTACAAGGCCAATCTGCTGGGGCTGCTGGCCGCGCGGTGGGTGAGGACCCCGGTGATCTCCGTCTCGCGAGGTTGGACCGGCGAGACCCTCCGCGTGCGGCTCTACGAGATTCTCGACCGCCGCGTGCTGCGGCAGATGGATTGCGTGGTCGCCGTTTCGCACGGTCAGGCCAAAAAGGTGCTCCGGTCCGGCGTGCAGCCGTCGAAGATGAACGTGATTCACAACGCGGTCCATCCTCGCACGGCCGACGACGTTCAAAGCGAATACGCCGACCGGCTGCGCGGCCTCTTCCACGAGCCGCCACGGTTGATCGTCGGCGCAGCCGGGCGACTCAGCCCCGAGAAGGGCTTTGACGTGCTGATCGACGCGGCTGCCACGGTCAGCCGCGTCCATCCGCAGGCCGCCTTTGTGCTCTTTGGCGACGGGGCGCTGCGAGAATCGCTCCAAGCGAAGATCCACGCCGGAGGGCTCGACGAGAAGTTCATTCTTGCCGGCTTCCACGCCGACTACCACAGCTACCTGCCGCACGTCGATCTATTGGTTCTGCCCTCGTACACCGAAGGCCTGCCGAACGTGGTGCTCGAGGCCTTTGCCGCCGGTGTGCCGGTGGTGGCCACCGCCGTGGGCGGAACGCCTGAAGTGGTCGAAGACGGCCGTTGCGGCTACCTCGTGCCGCCAGGCGATGCCGCAGAATTGGCCGGCCGGATTGCCGACGTGCTCTCCGACGACGACACGCGACGCGCGATGGGTGCCCAAGGACGAGAACGCGTTGCAAAGCACTTCTCTTACACGGCACAGGCCGAGTCGTATCAACGGCTCTTTCGTTGCTTGGCGCCGCCTCGAACAGCCAACGACAACGCCGCCACCGCCACATCCGGCTTTCGCCGCAAGGCCAAGCGGGCCAACTTCCGCCGCCGGGCCAATTCGCCGCAGGACGGGCCGGTCCGCGTTTGTTTCATGATCGACAACCTCGACTTCGGCGGCACGGAGACGCAACTTCTGACGCTGATCCGGCGGCTCGACCGCTCGAAGGTCGAGCCGTATCTCTGCCTGCTCGACGGCCAGACCGAGCAATCGCGCGCTCTGCTGCCGAAAGACTGCCGCACGCTGCGGCTAGGCGTGAAGTCGCTCTGCCACCCGTCGACGCTACGCAGGGCGTGGCAGTTCGTCCGCTTTCTGCGCCGCGAGCGGATCGATGTGCTGCAAGTCCATTTCTCCGACAGCACCCACTTCGGCGTCCCGCTGGCGCGGCTGGCCCGCGTGCCTTACGTCATCCGCACGCGACGCAACCTGGGCTACCGGCAGAGCGCCACCGAACGCCGCCTCGGCCGGCTGCTGGGGCCGATGATCGACGCCACGATCGCCAACTGCGGGGCATGCCGCCAGGCGGTGATCGAGCAAGAGCGGGCCAGGCCGGAATCGGTCGTGGTACTGGAAAACGGCGTCGACCTCGGGTCGTTCACCGCGATCGACCCGCGCAAAGCCGACGCCAATCTGCGCCGCGCGACGGTGGGCATGGTGGCCAACCTGCGGCCGATCAAGGCCCCGGAGGTCTTCATCCACGCCGCCAAGCTGCTCGAGGCCGACCATCCGAACGTCGATTTCCGGATCGCCGGCACCGGGAACGAAAAAGGGGCCATGCAGGTGATCGAAGCCAACGGCATGACCGATCGCTTCACGCTCGCCGGGCGCGTCGACGACGTGGCTTCGTTCCTGGCGGGGCTCGACGTGGCCGTGCTCACCTCGCGCAGCGAGGGGCTCTCCAATTCGGTGATTGAATACATGGCGGCCGGATTGCCCGTGGTGGCCACGGCCGTGGGCGGCAACGTCGAGTTGATCGAAGACGGCGTCAGCGGCCTGCTGGTGCCGCCGGACGACCCGCAGGCGGTGGCCGACGCGGTCGACTGTCTGCTGCGCGATCCGCCGTTGGCGGTCCGGATGGCGGCGGCCGCGCGAGCCCGGGTCGTCGAGCAGAACTCGCTGCAAGCGATGGTCCTGCGTCACGAAACGTTCTACGCAAACCTCGTAGAAGACGGCAAACGCAGCCGTCCCACGGAGTTGGCCTGTTGAGCAATTGGACCTACAACGCCGAGTTTGCCGCGATCGCCTCGCCCGAGGACGATCTGCGCAACGGCATCTGGCCGCGGTCGGCCGTGCTGTGGATCGCCGTGGGCTGGATCGCGCTGGATATCATCCGCCCCTGGGAGATTATGCTCCCGGAGTTGGCCCCGCTGCACGTGGCCCGGCTCTACGCGCTGGGGATGATCGCGGTGGTCGTCTGCTCGGGCAGCTTCCGCATGTGCCGTTCGTTTCAGACGACCGGCGTGCTGCTATTTCTGGCAGCCTTGGCGGCCTCGTGGTGTTTTGCCGGCGATTCGACGGCGGCCTACGACGAACTGTACAAGTACGCCACGCTGGTGGCCTTCTACTTCGTACTGCTGTCGGTGATCCGCACGCCCTATCAACTCGGCTTCGTGGTGCTCGGCTATTTGGCCGTGATGGCGGCTTACCTGGGCAAATCGCAGTGGGAGTATTTCGTACACGGACATCACGTCTACACGATGGGCGTCTATCGGCTGATCGGCATCGACGAGAACAACGGCAGCCCCAACGGTCTGGCCGCGTCGATCGTACTCTCGCTGCCGTTTCTGCACCTGGCTTGGCGCGAGCGTCACACGCTGAGCGAAACCTGGCCCCGCTTCTGGCAGAAGTGGTTGCCGCGATTTCTGATCGCGTATTTCCTGCTGGCGATGACCTCGGTGATGTTGACCAACAGCCGCAGCGGCATGTTGGGTTTCGTGGTCTTTGTGGTGCTTTCGTTGATGGCCGGCAAAAAGCTGGGCAAACGCGTTGCCGGGGTGATCTACGCCTTGGCCTTCCTGGCCGTGGTCTGGATGATGATGCCCGCCGAAAAACAGGAACGCCTGCGCACGGTATGGCAGCCCGATGCCGGGCCGTCCAGCGCCAAGTCGTCGGCCGATGGACGGGTCGAGGGCATGTTGGCCGGGCTGGAGATGTTTCGCCGCCACCCGATCACCGGCGCGGGGATCGGCAACTTCGTCGTCTATCGCGTGGCGGAACTCGACGGCGTGCGGCTGCAATCACACAGCCTGCTGGGACAGACGCTGGGTGAAACGGGGCTGTTCGGCGCGGCCGCGTTTGGGCTGATGCTCGTCGGCACGTTTGTCAACTGCCGCCGGACGGAACGCACGGCCAAGGAGTATCCCCATCCCACGTTGGCCGTATTGGCCAGAACGACCTCGGCCTGCCGGATGGTGATCGTGTTGCTGCTGTTTTTCGGGCTGTTCGGACACAACCTGCTGCGCTTCAATTGGCTCTGGATGGCCGCCTTCGGGTTGCTCTGCCGGATGTTTGCCGAGGAGATCTGCAGCCGGCCACCGGCGGACGAAGACTTCTGGGAGGAGAACTACGACCTGCCGCAAGAGGAGCTTGTCGGTGCGTACTAGACATCAAGACATACAGCGAAACGTGGGTGGCCCGGACACTCTTGCGCAGTGGACGTCGCCATCGAGAAAACCTCTTTCGCAAGTGTGTCCGGGTGGCGCAGCCACAAGAGGCGGCCTTGTCGAAGAGAGGTCCTCTTGTTGCTACGCAACCCCGACGCTTTTCCGGCCGTGCGAAAGAAGTGGCGACGCCGGCTGCGGAAAAGCGTCGGGGCGACCCGCCGAGGCGAAGTGTTGCGAGGGGCATGATCAATGAAGAACCTAAGAGACGCCTGCCAATGCCTCATGCTTCCCTGGCGGCTGATCCGCTATCGGCCGTTGCGGGGTGGCTGGCTGTGGGATTATCTGCGGCATCATCGGCCGTTGGACACCGCTCGACTTTCCGGCGACGCGCCGCTGGACGTGATCGTGGTGCTGGTCGACCACTTCGAGCCGGCCGGCGAGCCGGGGCCGCAAGCGGCTGTCGATTCGGTGGCCGCGTGGTGCGAGAAGTACCGCACGATTGCGTCCCGACACGAGGACGCCGACGGCCGCTATCCGCAACACACCTGGTTCCATCGTGCCGAGTATCCCAACTTCGGCTGTATCCACACTCTGGCCGATGCCTGCTTCGACGGCTACGGCGAGACCGAGTTCCATCTGCACCACGGCCACGACACGCACGCCACGTTTACCGAGAAGCTGCGCGCCGGGCTGGAATTCTTCAACTCCGCCGGCGCGATGCTTACGGCCGAGGAGACTCCGCAGCAGCGCTTCGCCTACATCGCCGGAAACTGGTCGTTGGATAACGGCTCGCGCAACGATGCGTTGAGCGGCTGCAACACGGAAATCACCGCTCTGCGCGACGCCGGCTGCTACGCCGACTTCACCTTCCCCGCGATGACCTCCTACGCCCAGCCCCGCAAGACCAACGCCATCTACTACGCCACCGACACGCCCGAGCCGAAGTCGTACGACACGGGCGTCGACGTTGAAGCAGGCCGCGCGGTGTCGGGCGATCTGATGATCTTTCAAGGACCCACGACCGTCGACTGGCGGGCCGGCCGCATCGAAGACGCCGCGGTGGAGTTCTTCTCGCCGCCGAAGCCCCGGCGGCTCGACCAGTGGCTGCGGGCGAACGTCCACGTCCGCGGGCGGCCGGAGTGGGTCTTCGTCAAGTTGCACTGTCACGGAATGCAAAGCCACGAGGTCTTTGGCGGGCCGGCGATCGACGAGATGTTCGAGCAGATGACCACGCGTTGGAACCGCCCACCGCTACGGCTGCACTTCGCCACGGCCCGCGAAGCCTACAACATGGTCAAGGCGGCCGAGGCCGGCAAAGACGGCAACCCGAACGACTACCGCGATTTCGACGCCCCTCGGCCCGCCAACATACGAGTGCGTTGCGATCGTCCTTGGCAACTTGAGACCTACACGGATCGGCGCGTTGCGCTACGAGTGTTGGAGGAGGGACCCGCCACGATCGAGTTCGCCGACGGGCCGTTGCACGCGGCACGCGGCACGATCGGGCGGCTCGAGGCGACGATCGACGACGATCGTCTCGAGTCGATCGAAGTTACCGGATGTGGCGAAGTCGAAATCGAGACATCCGACGGCGCGCGTGTGGTTTCTGCCGGCATGCCCACGACAAGCGTGGGCATGGCACCCCCGAATCCCCGGCCCCCAGTTCCCAGCCCCCAGTCCCCAGCCCCCAGCATATAGTCCCCATGCTCCACCGGAGACGCCCCATGGACCTCTTAGCCCCGATCGTCCGCGGCCTGATCGCCCCGCTTTGGGCCCGCTGGGAACGCAGCCCGTATCTGCGGCACTATCGGCGCATGCGGCGGACGCAGTTCGACCGGCCGGACGTGATCCGCCGGCGGCAGTGGGAGGCGATCGCGGGGCTTGCGCAACACGCCTACGCGACCGTGCCCTTCTGGCGAGAGCGCTTCGATGGGGCCGGCGTACATCCCGACTCGCTACGCAGTTTCGACGACTATCGAGCCATTCCGCTGCTGACTAAAGACGACCTGCGCAGCCGCCGCGACCAGATGGTCTCCGACGCGTACGACCGGAGCCAACTCCATCGCAAGACGACCTCCGGATCGACCGGTGTCTCCGTCGAAGTACTGGTCGACGAAGCGGCCGGACAATGGAAGCGGGCCTGTACGTTGCGGAGCGACGAATGGTCGGGCTGGCGGCTGGGCGAACGCATGGCGGCCGTCTGGGGCAACCCGGAATACGTCAAACGTGGCTGGCGCGGCCACTTGCGCAACGCCCTGCTCGAACGGGCCCGATACCTCGACACGTTGAAGATGGACCGGCAGACGATGGCCGACTACGCCGACGCCCTGCGCCGCACGCCGCCGTCGTTGTTGTTCGGCCACGCCCATTCGCTCTACCTGTTTGCCCAATTCGTTCGCGACAAGGGCGGGGCCGGATTCCGGCCGCGGGGGATCATCTCCACGGCAATGGTGCTGCACTCGTGGGAGCGGAGCACGATCGAAGAAGTGTTTGGCTGCCCGGTGACCAATCGCTACGGCTGCGAAGAGGTGAGCCTGATCGCTTGCGAATGCCCGCGGCATGAAGGCTTGCACGTCAACGCCGACGGGGTCTACATCGAGGTGCTTCGCGACGACGGCACGCCCGCCGCTCCGGGCGAGGCGGGCATGGTTGTGGTCACCGATCTGGTCAACCGCGCCATGCCGATGCTCCGCTACCAGGTGGGCGATATGGCCGTGCCGTCCGAGCGAGAGTGCCCGTGTGGGCGGGGGCTGCCGCTGCTTCAGCGGATCGAGGGCCGCGTGGCCGACTACATGATCACGCCCGCCGGCGAGATGATCTCCGGCATTTCGCTGACCGAGAACTTCGCCGTGCAAGTGCCCGGGCTGGCCCAGTTGCAGATCGTCCAGGAAGAGATCGACCGCTTTGTCTTCCGCATCGTCAAGGGCCCCGATTTCGGGCCGGAAAGTCTGCGGCGGATCGAGTCGCTAGTGGCCGAGCGTTTTGGGCCACATGTGGCGTACGAGTGTGAATACGTCGAACAAATCCCGCAGGAGCCGTCGGGCAAGTATCGCTTCTGCATCTGCAACGTCGACACGGCGATGACCGCTTCATAACATAACACAGCAACCGCATCGGAAGCATGTCCGAAGAGAAACCCAAAGACCATTCGTTCCTGAAGCACGCCGCGGTGTACGGCATCGGCACGATCGTGTTGCAAGCGGCCTCGATCGTGTTGCTGCCGCTGTATACCAACTACCTCACGCCGGCCGAATACGGCGTGATGGAGATCCTCAACCGCATCGGCGACGTGCTGGTGATCTGCCTGATGGTCAACGGTATCCGCATGGCCACGCTGACCTTCTATCGCCAGGCGGAAGATCCGCAGCAACGCCGGAGGATCGCGGCCACGGTGACGCTGTTTTTGGTGCTATTCCTGATCGGCTGCGAGTTGCTGGTGCTCGTCTTCGCCGGCCACCTAAGTTCGTTCCTCGGCGTCGACGACCCGCGGCTGCTGGCCTTCGGCATCTTTGCGGTGTTGTTGCAGGCGACCACGGTGATCCCGCTGGTGTTAATGCAGGCCCGCCTCGAGTCGGGTTTCTACGTGCTGGCGACCGTGGGAACGTTCTTCTGCCGCGTGGTGTTGGCGGTGTTGGCGGTGGCCGTTTTGGGTTGGGGGATCTGGGGCGTGCTGGGAGCGACCGCCGCCAGTTCGCTGATCTTCGGCGTCGTGCTGACGGTTCGGGAGTTGTCGCGAGGATCGTTCCGGCCCGACCTGGCCAAGTTGCGCGAGGTCGTGCGATACGCCCTGCCGTTCGTGCCCGGAGGGCTCTGCTTCTTCGTGTTGCACAACGGCGACCGGTTCTTCCTGGTCAAGTGCGTGAGTGACGACGAGCTGGGCCTGTACGCGTTGGGCTACAAGCTGGCGGCGGTGGTCAGCACGCTGAGCATCGTGCCGCTGTACAAGGTCTGGAGCGCCCGGATGTACGACGCCTTCAAGGCGCCCGATGCCCCGGCGGTCGTGGGCCGCGTGTTCAGCGGCATCCTGGGGGCCTACCTGTTCATGGGCATGGGGCTCTGCCTGTTCCAACACGAGGTGCTGGCCGTGCTGGGTTCCGAGGCCTTCGCTCCGGCCACGGCGTTTGTGCGGCCGTTGGTGCTGGCCTACTTCTTCATGGCAGCCGCCGATCTGATGGATGCCGCCTTCTACGTCTGCCGCCGCACCGGCCGCAAGCCGTGGATCGCGGCGGCGTCGACCGCGACCATGTTCGCCCTCTACGCGTGGCTGATCCCGCAATATGGCGCGATGGGTGCGGCCTTGGCCACGCTATTCGGCTTCCTGTTTCACGCTGCGATGACCTTCGCCGTTTCGCAACGCGTGTTTCGCGTTCAGTATGAACCGTTTCGGCTGGCCATGATGCTCTCGTTGGCGATTGTGCTGACGCTCGCCTCGCCGCTGGTCGGCTCGGGACTGGCCGGGTTCATCGGCAAGTCGGCGCTCTGGGCCGCCTGGCCGGTGGTGCTGTGGTCGTGGGGGATCATCACCGAAGAAGAGAAGCAGCGGACGATCGATGCGGCTGGCAACGTTTTCGACCGGTTTCGGCGTCTGTCGAGGCGCGGTAGGATGGGAGCGGGCAGTAGGCAGTAGGCAGTGGGGAGCAGGGAGTGGGGAGTGGGCGGCGAGGGGTGTTTAGCCGCCGCCGGTACGGCGGTGTGATTGCGGATTTGTGAGAGCTTCGTTTCAAGCGGCCCCGAATGGCACAAGACGTCGAACAATACGACTCGCCCTCGGCCGACGCGCTGGATACGGATGCCGAGAAGCGTACGGCCGTCACCCGGCGGCTGGCCGAGCGGCAAACGGAGACGCCGGCGCCACCGCGGCGGCCGAAAAAGGCGCGGCTGGTTGGCTGGGCGGCCTGGCTGTACGTGGCGGGCGTGGTCGCCGTATGGGGGCTGCTGCTCGGCGGCGACCGTTGGTGGTTTCCCACCGTGATACTCTTCAGTCCCCGTTGGCTGTATGCCCTGCCGTTGGCGCCGCTGGTTCCGGCGGCGCTGCTTTGGCGGCCCAAAATGCTCTGGCCGCTGACCGTCGCAGGGCTGATCGCCGTTTGGCCGATCATGGGGCTTTGCCTGCCGTGGGGGCGTCTGGCCGCCGGCGGCGAGTCCGGTGCGGCGTTTCGCGTCCTTACCTGCAACGTCCAGCATCAGAACGTCGACGCCACGGCGCTGGCCGAACTGGTCGCCCAGACGCAACCGGACGTGATCGCGCTGCAAGAGTGCGTCCCGGCCTATCCCACCGATTGGCTGGCCGATTGGAACGTCCGTCGCGCGGGCAACCTGTTGATCGCCTCGCGGCATCCGATCCGAGACGTCGAGTGGCACCTGCGCAGCTACCCTCCCAGCCGCTGGCCCGGGACGCACGCCCTGCGATGCGTGATCGAGACGCCGCAGGGTCCGGTGCCGTTCTGTAACCTCCATCTGCACAGCCCTCGCGCAGGGCTCGAAGAAGTCCTCGACGGCCAGACGGTGGTCAACTTCCGCAACGGCCACGAGTTGCAGCAGCATATCGAGATCCGCCGCCGCGAGTCGGAAGAGTTGACGGCTTGGCTAGAGGACGCCGGCGACTTGCTGGTGCTCGCCGGCGACTTCAACATGCCCACCGACGGGGCCATCTACCGCCGCCGTTGGGCGGCCTACACGAACGCCTTTTCCAGCGTCGGGTTCGGATACGGCTACACGAAGTGGTCGCAGAAGCGATGGTTTCGCTACGGCCTTCGGATCGACCACGTGCTGATTGGCCCGGAATGGACCGTCGAGAGTTGCTGGGTGGGATCGGACGTCGGCTCCGATCACTTGCCGTTGCTGGCCGATGTCTGTCGAAGCGGGACGGACGACCCCGAATAGCCGGCCGCGTTGAAGCGGTCGAACTGCTCCTCCACTCTCCACAGCGGCACGCCCTGCCGTATGGCCCGGCGGACGATCTCGACCCGCTCGCCGTAACCGCTATCAGCCGCCGAAGTCGCGCCGGCTTGCTTGGGCAGTTTTTCCGACATTTTCAGCACCCACAGAACGATTTACCCAAACCCCTCTAATTGCTACTATTGTAGTTGGCGGTTTGGGATAAATCAAGCGATTGAACCGACGCGGCCGGTTATCGCTGCAGGGGCTGGGCCACCGGAGCCAGCCCCGGGTAGTAGTGCGAGTAGTTCATGAAGCCGGCCCCGATGCCCGTCGGCGTGGCGATCCGCCGCTGGCCGAAGCCGCTCACCTCTTGACGCAGCGATTGCAGGTGGGCACCTTGCTGCTGCAAGGCCTGATCCTGCCACTGCAGCGTGTTGAGAAGTTGCTGCTGTGGGCGGACATAGAGGTGGTAATTGTCGACCGGACCGGGATTGGCACGGTAGAGGTTCATATACGGGCTGATCGTCGGCCGCCCGGGGCGATACGGCCACGGACGCTGGGCATCGGCCGATGAAACCGCCAACAGGGCCACACTAACCGCTGCAATCGTCAACAGTCCTATCATCCGGTTCATAACGATCCTCCTGACTACACGCCCCGTACGCCGTCTACCCGTTGTATCGACAGAAGACCGATGGCGCCTTGTGAATTTGGCAGGGAAGCCACGAGACTCGGGGCCGGCAGACTGCGGCAGGAAATCCGGCTATCCGGCGCGACCACCGGTCGCGGCTTTATGCCCTCCGCGACCGTCGCACTCTCCACTCACCACCCGCCGCCCGCCACTCTCCACTCCTCACGCCACGTCCTCCACTCCCCGCGCCTCGTGCGGTCCGTCGATCCGATCGCGACGATGGGGCCGAACGACGACGCCGTCTTTGTCGATACGGCCGAGGAATTTTCGGGCGATGCGGCAGTGGATCGTGACCCGCGAGTCGGTATAGCGCTGAGAGAGGATCTCGCCGTTGGCGGCCAGATAGGCCATCAGCCGGCCGTCTTCCACGCCGGTCTCGACGTCGACGTCGAGGAAGCTGCGGCTTAAGGCGTTGCTGACGGCGGTGGCCAACGGCTGCAATCCGTCTCCCTGCCGGGCGCTGATCGGCACGGCTTGGGGGTAACGCCCCAGCAGCCCATCGAGCCGGGCCCGGTCGGGCAGGGCGTCGGCCTTGTTGATGATCAGCAGCGTGTCCTTCTCGCGGATGCCAAGTTCGTCGAGCACGCCGTAGGCCGCCGCGATTTGGTCGTCGGCCGCGGGGTTGCTGCCGTCGGCCACGTGCAACAACAGGTCGGCCTGGCGGGCTTCCTCCAGCGTGGCCTTGAAACTCTCGATCAGATGGTGCGGCAGGTCGCGGATGAAGCCGACCGTGTCGCTCAAGAGCACCGGTCCCCAGCCGGGCAAGTGCCAGCGGCGGGTGCGAGTGTCGAGTGTGGCGAACAGGGCGTCTTGCGTGTGGACTTTGGCATCGGTCAACGCGTTTAGCAACGTACTCTTGCCGGCGTTGGTGTAGCCCACCAGGCAGGCGCAGAAGCCCACCAGCGAAACGGTCATCAACTCCGCCCGGCCGGCCACCTCGCGCTGCTTGCGCCGCTCGATGACCTGCAACTCGCGGCGCAGGTCGCGGATCCGTTTTTCCACCAGCCGGCGGTCTTCTTCGAGTTGCTTCTCACCCGGACCGCGCAGCCCCACGCCCTTCTTCTGCCGCGAGAGGTGCGTCCACATCCGCTTCAGCCGCGGCATGGCGTATTCGTGCTGGGCCAATTCGACGGCCAGCCGGGCCTGGTGGGTTTGGGCGCGTGTGGCGAAGATATCGAGGATCAACTCGGTGCGGTCGAGCACCTTCACGCCGGTCGACCGTTCCAGGTTGCGCGTTTGGGCCGGCGTCAGATCGTTGTCGAAGACGATCACGTCGGCGTCGGAGTGCTTGACGAGCCCTTCGAGTTCCTCGACTTTACCCTTGCCGAGATAGGTCGGTCCGGCGGGCTTGTCGCGGCGTTGGGTCAGACGGCCGACGACCTCGACACCGGCGGCGGTGGCCAGCCCCTCCAATTCCAACAACGGCGGCTCGTGCGTCTTTCGTTCTGGCAGCAAGACACCGACCAACACGGCCGCCTCGGCGGGTGCCCGGTCGATGCGATCGATTTCATACACGGTGCTTACGGTCCTCCGGGTGTGGTCTGAACACCCTTTATTCTAGACGAATTCCGAGCCAACGCCCCCCCTATCCGCCGGAAAACGGGTGTTTCCAGGCGAAAATCCCCCCGAAAAGAGGAGGGGAGGTCGGCGGGAGAGGTTCGCGGGGAGGAAGGGGTGGGTAGTAGGCGGTAGGCAGTATGCAGTATGCGGTATGCAGTCGGCGGGCAAGGAAGACGGAGGCTCACGATCCGCCGTAGAGTGTCGGGTTCGACTCCTCTTGCCGCGTCGCTGAATTTGCCGCAACGACTCTAGCAAGAAAGGCGAGGCCACCACAGAGACCACCGAGGGCACAGAGAAACCCAGGGGAATGGCCCCTCCTCGCTCCGCGAAGTGGCGGGCCTGACGATCGGATCCGACAAGTGCGAGGCTCTTGCGCTCGCGATTGTGTTTCCCTTCGATCCCGTGTATTGTAGGCAGGCGGGCGCGACTGCGAAGCGCGCCCGACGCAGCTTGGCGGGCCGGGCGTACGGAGAGTGAACAGCCATGGATACGGTGCTGGTGACGGGCGCAACCGGCTTCATTGGGAGCCGGTTGGTTCGGGCGTTGATCGAGCGGGGAGATCGCGTCCGCGCGCTGAGCCGCCGCGAGAACCCCGAGCCGCCGCCGGATTTCGACGAACGCGGCGACCCGCTTGCGCACGAGCGCGTCGAGGTGGTCCGCGGCGATATCACCGACCGTGAATCGCTCGAGCGGGCCGCGGCCGGCTGCCGCCGCGTCTACCACCTAGCCGCCTATGCCAAGAACTGGGCCCGCGATCGGCAGACGTACATCGATCTGAACGTCCGCGGCATGCACAACGTCTTCGACGCCGCCGAGAAACAGGGCGTCGAGCGTGTCGTCTGGACCTCCACGCAACTGACCCTCGGCCCCATGCCGCGAGACGTCGTGGCCGACGAGCAGACGCCGCGGCGCGCCGAACGCTTCCTTACCGACTACGAAGCCACCAAGACCCAGGCCGAACGCGAGGCTATCGAGCGGGCCAAAGGCGGCTTCCCCGTGGTGATCGTCAATCCCGCCCGCGTCTTCGGCCCGGGACACTTGACCGAAGGTAATTCGCTCTCGAAGCTGATCGACGACTACGACCGCGGCAAGGTGCCGATCCTGCTCAATCGCGGCGTGAACGTAGGCAACTACGTGCTGGTCGACGACGTCGTCGAGGGGCACGTCTTGGCGATGGAAAAGGGCCGCATCGGCGAGCGTTATATCCTCGGCGGAGAAAACGCGACGCTCAAGGAGTTCTTCCGCACGATCGACCGGGTCAGCGGCCGGCGGCATTTCCAACTCCCGCTGTTGAAGCTCGCGCCGCTGGTCTTCGCATACATGCAGAAGAAGCGGGCCGACTGGTTTGGCACGTATCCGCTGATTACGCCCGGCTGGGTGCGGACTTTCGCCACCGATTGGGCCGTCCGCTGCGATAAGGCCGAGCAGGAATTGGGCTATCAACCCACGCCGCTGGCCGAGGCGGTGCGGATCACGTACGAGTGGCTGCTGCGCGTTCGAGAGGCCTCGCGATGAGTATGCTGAAAACGTTGCGGCCGATTTTCGGCCTCTTGGTGCGTACGCAGTTCAAGCCGACCATTGTGCTGGCTACCTCGACCGTGTTGATGCTCACCTGGTGGTATCTCGGCTCGCAGGATTTCTATCTGGCCCATTTCGCCGCCGATCCGGACCCCAGTGGCCCATGCACGGCCGCGGCGGCGGCGTATCGTTTCATCTCCGGGCTGCTGCTGTTGGGCGTGGTGCCGGCGGTGATCGTGAAGTTCGTCTTCGCCGAGCGTCTGGCCGATTACGGCGTGCGGCTAGGCAATCGCAGGCGAACTATCCGTTCGTTCCTGATCTTCGCTCCCGCGATGATCCTGCTGGCCTATCTCTCCAGCGGCAACGCCGCGCTCCGCGAGGTCTACCCCATCAACCGCCTGGCCGGCAGCTCGCCCGGCGCGTTCGCGATGCACGTGGCCACCTACATGCTGTTCTACCTCGGCTGGGAATTCCACTTCCGCGGCTTCTTGCAGATCGGCCTGAAAGACCGCTTCGGCCCGATCAACGCCCTGGCCGTACAAGTCATGGCCTCGAGCCTGTTGCACCTCGGCATGCCCGGCACCGAGACCTTCGGCGCCATCTTCGGCGGAATCCTCTGGGGCGTGTTGGCCTATCGTACGCGCTCGCTGCTTTCCGGCATGTTGCAGCATGCGCTGTTGGGGATTTCGGTGGATTACTTCATCTGTTATCTGTGACCGGGTAGCCCCGATGATCCTGTTTTTTGGTTGCTACCCGCCGGGAGGTTCTTCGCCATCGGACTCTTGCCAGTCAATCACCTTACGTTGTTCGTCGGAAAGAGCGACAACATCGCCTTGTTCGCGAGTCAATTTCGCTCCCCGCATTTCCGCATCTGTGAAATCGCACGAGTCGAAAGTGGAAAGGCGAAGGTCGGAGTTCTTCAGGTTCGTTCTAGCAAATCTGACGTTGCTGTAAAGGGAGGCACGCAGATCGGCTCTAGACAGGTCGGCGCCTTCGAAATCGACCTCGTAGAGTTCATTCCAGCACAGGTTGGATTCGGAAAGGTCGGTATTCCTGAATGAGAGCGGCCCGACTTCTGACCTACCGAAGAACGTACGAGGAAGTGTGAGGTTCTCCAAATCACCTTCTCCGACAAAGGTTCGGAAGAAAGAGACTCCAAGCGGTTCTTCATCGTCGCATTGGGGAAGGTGATCCGGCATGGGTGGGATTGTCCCGTCCGCTCCTGCATCCGGGTATCCGAGTTGCTGCAACAAGCGACACGACTCTTCGTATGAGAGGCAATTGGCTCGTTCGTCAGAACTCATGTCTTGTTCCTTGTCTACTCCCCAATAATCTTCACCAACACCCGCTTCCTCCTCCGTCCGTCGAACTCGTAGTAGAAGATATGCTCCCACGGGCCGAGATGCAGGCGGCCGTCGGTGATGGCGACGGTGACTTCGCGGCCCATGATCTGGCGCTTGTGGTGGGCGTCGGCGTTGTCTTCGCCGGTGCGGTTGTGGCGGTAGCCGCCTTGGTCGGGGTCGGCGCCGGCGTTGAACGGGGCCAGGCCTTCCAGCCAGCGCTCGTAGTCGGCGTGCAGGCCGGATTCGTTGTCGTTGATGAACACGCTGGCGGTGATGTGCATCGCGTTGACCAACACCAGCCCGTCGGCCACGCCGCTCTCGTCGACCAGCCGCTCGACGTCGTCGTGGATCGAGACGATCGCCCGGCGTTCGGGGATTTGTACCCAGAGTTCCTTCGTCAGCACTTTCATCGTCGGCTCCTATTCGGGATGTTCGTCGCTTTGCCCGGTTTCCCCACCTCGGGTCGCGAGATCGCCACATTATCGCGCATGGCCCCGGTTGCTGTAAACCGTGGGTGGCGGGAGAAGCTGTTGGGCAGCGGCGGGTGTTTCAGGGCCGAGGGAAGCGCCGTCGTCGACGCTGCCGGCGCGTGGTGTACGCGGCCAGAGCCGCCGCGCCGGTGAGCATCAGGGCCCAGGTGGCCGGCTCGGGAACGACGCCGATCGCCGCCGATTGCATCGGCTGGCCCCAACCGGCGGTGTATTCGAGCACGAATTCGGTCGGCTCGCGTCCGGTGGCGGCGATCCGGCCGAGGTGGACGTCGTCGTAGCTCAGGCCGTCTTGAAGATTGGCTTCGCCCACCGCGTGGATGCTGTCGGTCAACAGATCGCTGAAAGGGTCCGGCTGCAAGGCATCGGCCACGCTGTCCGGGCCGGTCATCAGGCCGTCGCTCATGATGACCCAACTCATCACGCCCTGGGCCGAGACGACGAACTCGCCGGTGGCCGGGTTGTAGACCGCACTGGCCGAAGCCTCGAGCGGGCCGGGATCCCCCGTCACGTCGCGGTTGGCGATCAACGCGTTCAGGTCGATCCCGTCACAGACGCCGTCGCCGGCGCGGCCTGTGGCGAAGCCCCGCGTGTCGCCGTCGCTCCAGGAGTAATCGACGTTGCCGCCGTGGTTTTCTACGTGGCGGTTGAGGTCGTCGTCGTCGATCGTCTCGTCGCCGTTGAGGTCGCCGGCTTCGGCGTAATAGAGTTCGGCGTCGACCGAGAGGTGGCTGGGAGGGAAGGTCGGGGGGATGGCCGTCGCGTAGGTGGTGCCACGATGAAAGACGCCCATGCCGATGTGGCTGGGGGCCGGGTCTCCCGCGCTCCACGTCGGCGGTACGGAAGCGAACTCCCCAACCATCGGCCCTTCGCCGACGACCTCCATCACCGGACGGGTTACGCTCCGCCCGACGTCGGCCGGCCCGACGCCGATCGCTTGCAACGTCAATCGTCCGCCCAGACGCGAATCGGCGTTGCCGTCGATGCGGATCAGATCGGCCGCCGTGATGCCGGTCTGCCAGACGTACTCGGCCGTCTCGGTGAAGTCGACGTCGCCGACCGTCAGACTGGCGGCCCCGGGGCCCGGCGAAATGAGGCCGGCATTCTCGAACTGCCCGCCGATCCGGCCGCTGCCGCCAACGGTGCCCTCCGACGTCAACATCGGCGCCGCCAGCAGACCTCCCGGGCCGACGATCAACGTGCCGGTATCCTCGATCTGGACGTTCGATTCGAGGGTCAGCGTCGTCCCCGTCCCGACGACGTCGACCGTCCCGCCGGTGATCTCGAGCGACTCGGCTGCCTGGTGGTCGGTCACCGAAACGACGTCGGTGCCCACCGACACGTGCCCTGAGGTGGGAAACACGGGACCGACGCCCCAGCGGTGGTCGGTCCAGTTGCCGTTGCCGTTGCCGTCCCAGACGTAATCCAACTCATGGGCCTCGCGGAGCAGGATCAGACTGAATCCCGGGTCTTTGGGGTAACCCTCCAGAGTGATTCGCTCCGTATCGGCGTCGGCCGTGAAGGTGCCGAAGACCGAACTGGCGCCGTTGCGCGTCATCGTGCCGCTCACGTTCGGCGGACGTTGATCATCTTGCACGGTCTGCGTTCTGTCGCCACAGCAACCGCGCGTGTCGGCGGCGGCGATAAACTGCACGATGTATTCCTCGCCCGCAGTCAGCGGCCCGATCTCGAATTCGTAGGTTGGGGGCTGCTTGTTCTTCCAGCCGTGGCTGTCGAAGATGTAGTCGAGGCCGGCGTTGCCGGTGGGATAGTCGTAGAAACCGTTCCCTCCAAACCCCGTGTGATCGGCGTTGCTTCTCGGCATCATCAAGACGTCGCCGTTGAAGAGGATTGTCTCTCTGGAATTGGTAACGGATACGTCTCCACTCGGACCGTCTTCGCCGATATTCAACGCCAAGACGATCTCCCCTCCCGCCACGAGATCCTCGACTCCGCTGCTCTGGTCGATAGTGAAAACGTCGCTCCAGTGAATTACCGATGCCGGTGCATTGCCGGCATGGACCAGCCATCCGGCCGTCAGCATCGCCGCGAGTATGTCTCGGATACGCTTCACAATTGCCTCCCAACCTGGATCGCTAACTTGGACACCTCGCAGACGAAACGAGAGACCCTCTTCGCCTCGTCAACTCATGGGAACGGGACCCACAACACGTGAGCCACTGCCGGTACCCCAAGAGGATCGCTGCGCAACTATCGCAACGTCACATTACGGGTACCGTTCGCTGCCTCGCTTAGCAAACCGTCTGAAATAACGCCTCAGGATAGACCAACCCCGCCTCGGCCATTAAGACTACCTGGGTGCTCGCGCCAAATCAACCGAATTCCGGGCGAAAACGCGGATCGTGCATGAAAACCCGTCTCCGCAGGGATCCGCCTTGCCTATTTTGACATTCCCTCGATCTTGTGATCTCGGGAGGTTGGTCACCGTGCGCCGCGAAGCCCCGGACTGCCGGATTTCCTGGGGCTGATGTACCGTGGGCTGCCGGAGGCAGGGTAGGTAGCACCGGTTTTCGGACGATCTCGAATGCGCGCCCGAATTGAACCAGCCTGGGCGGCCGGCGTCGGGTGGTATCGGTCGTAGCGATCAGCGGCCGCTTAGGCGACGTGGATGCTACGGCCACCGTCGCGCAATCGGCGGCGCCGGCAACCGGCATGTTGACGATAAGCTACACTCCCTTGGAGGGCGTAACACGGATCAGTGCGATTGGCACGATCCCCGCTCGGCCGTGGTGGGGCATAACGTCAAGATGGAAGACTATAGACTGCCATGAGCCCATTAGCACCTTGTGCGAAAACGGCTGGGAAGAGCCTTGATGCGGTCGCCCGGCGAATCAAGGAAGTCTCGACCCTGCCACAGGTGGCATTGCACTCGATGCAGATCGCCGGCAAGCCGGACTGCGGCGCGGTTGCGTTGCAGAAGGCCGTGGAAGGCGACCCGGTGTTGGCCGCCCGCGTGATGCGACGTGCGGCGTCGTCGGTCCACACGGCCCGGCGGAAGATCACCAACCTGCCGCAGGCGATCGCCATGGTGGGAATGCAACAGGTCCGTGAGATGGCCGGCAAGGCCACCATCGACGAGGTGTTTCGTCAGGAGCAGCCCGTCGGTAGCTACCGACGTGCGACGCTCTGGCGGCATTCGGTCGCCGTGGCGATCGGTGCCCGCATGCTCGCCACGAGGCTGAACGTGGCCGATGGTGACGACGCCTACCTGGCCGGTTTGTTGCACGACGTGGGGCTGATTCTCGAAGACCAACTCGTGCATGACGATTTCTGCAAAGTGATCGGTTCGCTGGCGCCGGGCCGCCCCTTGGCCGCCGTCGAGCGCGAGGTCCTCGGCTTCGACCACACGATGCTCGGCGAAAAGCTGGGCTTTCTGTGGGGATTCCCCGACCCGGTCAACGCGGCCATCCGCTACCATCACATGTCGGTCAACTACCGCGGCTTCGACGTCAAGGTGCTGCGTTGCGTCGAGGTGGCCAATTTGATCTGCACGCAAAAGGGCGTCCCGTCGGTCGGCATCGACCTGGTCCGATGCTCCAACACCACGCTGGGGGCGCTGTCGCTGACGGAAAACGACCTGCCCAAGCTCACCGAGCAATTCGTCGACGAGTTGACGACCCACGCGGACCTCTTCTGCGTCTGACGGCTTGCGGCATTGGCCGCCGATCGGATCCCCGGCGGGCCTCATCGACGCGCGATCGGCCGTTACTCCGGCTCGCCCGGCCGGCTGAGGAACACGAACGAGCCCTTCTTGTTGCCCACGATTACGTCGGGCACCTTGTCGCCGTTGAGATCCGCGGCGGCGACCTGGGTGCCCACGCCGGAATCGTCGTCAACTTGCTGGGGCACGAACGTCACGCTGCCGTCGGCGTTGCGCTGCAACTTGAACCAGTAGACCACCGCCGGGGCGTTGGGCTCCTTGTCGCCGGCGGGGCCGTGGGCCCAGAATCGCTTGCCGGTGAGCACGTCGAGCAGTCCGTCGCCGTCGACGTCGGCCAGGTCGAAGGCGTGTAGCTGGCTGATCCGCAAGTCGTCCGAGTTCAGGTCGGGCTCCGACGGCAAGATCACGTGTTGCTTGAAGCCGATCTTGCCGGCGTCGTCGCGGACCTGTTGATGCCAGACGAGCCCATAGAGATGGCAATGCCACGAGGTGACCACGTCGGCCAGCCCGTCGCCGTCGACGTCGTAGACGAGCATCTGGGCCGCGGCCGCGGCAAACTTGTAGTCGTGGCGGATCCACGGCTCGCCCGGCTTCGGCTCGGCCGGCTGCTCCCACCAGCAGACGCTCTCGAGGACGTCGACCCGCCCGTCGCCGTTGACGTCGCCGAAGCCCACGCCGTGCGAGTACCGCTGGTAGCCGCCCTTGGTGCTGACCGGATGGAACGTCCACGGCTCGTTCGGTTTGGCCGGGTCCCAGGTGCCGTAGCCCAGGAAGCCGTCGATGTTGTAGACCAGGTCCGGCCGCCCGTTGCCGTCGACGTCGCCCCACATGGGCGATTCGTTGCCCACGTTCTTCAGCGCGGCGTGGGCCTTCCAGTGGCCCTCTTTGCCGGCCGGGTTTTCGTACCACGACGCATCCTTGCCCGGCCACGGCACGTAGAGCACGTCGGTCCAGCCGTCGCCGTTGAAGTCGTCGGTGTAGGTGAGGAAATTGTCGGAATAGCCCTTGGGATCGAAGTCCTGTGGCTCGCGGATCTCGTGGCGTTGTTTGAAATCCGGTCCGGCGTACCAGTACGGGCCGGAGACCACGTCGAGCTTGCCGTCGCGGTTGAAGTCGGCGTAGTAGGCGCCTTCGCACTGAAACTTCTCCGACAGCACGATCTTCTCATACGCAACGCCGGGCTTCTCGGCCACGGCCGCCGAGCACAACAAGCCGATCAGGACGAGGCAAAGTGTCGCATGTCGCATGATGATGACTCCTGTCTTCTTGCGGGTATTCTCAAACGTAGCCTTCTTGGGAAAAACGCCTGTACGGCGTTCCCTCCTTTTCGCTGACGGGCGTGGGATCGCCGAAGGGCATTGTGATCTCCGGGCGAACCGGATGCAACCCACCGAGGACTATGGCAGATGCGTCATTTGCCCTTCGGAGTTGGAGGCCGTAAGGGCAAAGTCAGGTTGTCGCACCAGGCGTTGCCGCCGCCGGAGGTGGTTTTGAGCAGGTAGATCGTGGCTTCGGTGGCCAGGGGTCCAGTGGTGAACTCGATGCTGTGGCGTTTCCATGCGGTCGACGAGCAAGCGGCCTCCCGCTTCGGGCCGCCGTATTGGCGAACGCCAAGCACCACGTTTTCGTCCGCCGCAGAAACCTTGCACCAGGCCGACAGCGTGTAGGTCACTCCCGGCGACAGGCCCGCGACCACCTGGCTTACTCCGTCGCGTCCCGAGCCCAGCCGCAACTCGTGCTTCGAGGTACCGGTCGGTTGGATCTGTTCGTTCCCGCCAAAATGGTTGCCCCAGCCGTTGCCTTCGACCAACGTAGCGTGGCCGGCTTCGGTCTTCTGCCAGCCTTCCAGCGTGCCGAACTCGAAGCACGGGTTGCGCAACACGTTCATCCAGTCGATCCGCGGCGCCGCGTACGTCGGCAGGGGGCGCGGCGGATTCTCCAGATCGCAGCCGGCCCGCCAGAGCTTGCCGCCAGGGGCATACGCGCCGATGTCCCGCCCGAGCGGCTCCTTCAAACGATAGTCGCCGGCCGCCGGATCGCGAAACTCGGGCGTCTCGACGACGTGGTTGCCCTGCACCACGGCATTCTCCGGCAGGCTGATCGGTTGGTTGTAGACGTTGTCGAAGAACCGCGAGGCAAACAGATCGTTCCGCTTCGAATGGTCGAACGTCCGCACGCTGCCGGTATTCGCGCAGGTGTTGTTGAAGACCAGGCAGTTGTAGCTGGGGTTGTTCACCCGCGTGGGGTCCATGCCCATGTTAAAGACGACGTTGTGATGCACGATCGCGTTGTGGCTGCAGTGGTCGAAGTAGATGCCCATCGCACAGTGTTCGGCGTGGTTGTCGTGGACCAGGTTGTAGCGGAAGACGGTGTTGGCGAAGTCGGTGTTGTGGCCGTAGAACATGGCCAGGTCCTTGGTCAGCCAGCCGGCGTCGGAGACATCGTTGTATTGCACCAGGCTTTCCATCAGGCCGTGCGTGTTGATCAGGTCGCGGCCGGCGTGGCGGACCGTGTTGTGGCTGAAGACGATCCGACGGCCCGATAGCCCCACCGTGCCGCGCCATAGCCCGCCGTAGCCGCCGTGGTGGACGTGGCAGTTGATCACGCGATGGTCGCGGCCCTTGATGCTGACCACCGAGCCGGAGCTGTAGCCGAGGTCGCAACTCAGCAGGAGCACGTCCTGGCCGTGGATCAGCACGCCCGACTTGCCGCTGACGTCGCCCGTGTTGGCGTGGGAGACGTATCGCCCGTGGAGGTTCTCCAGCACGATATGCGACGACTCCGCATTCGTGCGAATCCCGGCGGCCTCGAAGGCGATGCCGCGGATGCGAATGTGTGATCGGCCGCTCAGGTCGATCGCGTCGCGGCGGCGTTTGGCTTCCACCACCAGTGAGTCGGCGTCGCTGCCGGCCGCGTCGCCACCAATTGGGGGAATCACCAGCAGCCGTTTTCGCGGCGCATCGTAGAACCACTGCCCGGGCGATTGCAGCCCGCGGCGGAGCCCCCTCAGCACGAACAGGTTTCCCTTCCTCGGCGTATACCAACGGTCGCGTTCCGGGCCAAAGGTGAGCGTGTGCGAGTCGGCATCGTAGCCGGTGACCGTCGACGTCCAGCAGATCCACGCCGACCCGCCGGCACACCACAGCCGGGCACCCTTCCAGGCGTCGTCGTCTCCCGGGATCTCGTCACAAACCAGCGCGGTCGTACTTCCGCCGGAGGCCACGCCCCGATTCGGCTGAAACAGCGGACTCTCGCCCGGGGCGGGCCAACAGGCCTCCTGGAGCATCACGCCGTCGACGAAGAACTGATTCTCGTCGTCCAAGCTCCAGGGCATCGGCGCGGAATAGACGCCGCCTGCTTCCGCTTTCCAGCGCGTGATCGGCTCGGTGCCGCGGAGTACGACTTTCTCGTCTTGCCAGGCTGCAAACGTGATCTCGTCACCTTCTCGGCCGGATCGCTGCGGGCGGAGCGTCTCTCGATAGGTCCCTTCGCGAAAGTAGCACCTATCGCCGGGCCCGACCACGCTGGCCGCCTTTTGCAGCGTGGCGTAGGGGTGCTGCTGGGTCCCGGCGTTGTCGTCGGAACCCTGCGGGCTGACGAAGTACTCGGAGGCTGGAAGCGGAGTCGCTGCCAGGATGCCCATAAGGATGAGGATAGGCACGCAACGAAAGCTGGCTGCGCTACGGCTGTCGGTCATGGGCGCATACCTTGTGTCGATGGACTCTGAGGATGAGTTGATCTTCCGGGGGCGTCGAACCAGGCCTTCGGAATCAACGCCGCCTTCAACTCGATCCGATCGCGATTCCACGCCGGCTTGGCGACCATATAGGTCACCACGGCGTGGCCGGCCGACGTGAAGAGACAATCGAGATTCGTGTATTCTGCCTTCGGGTCGTCGGCGATGGTGCCAAGCCTTTGCCAAGACTTGCCGGCGTCGGACGAAACCGCTACGGCCAACGGCGTCCGCTCGCCGTAGTGGTGGTGTTTTGGGTTGTATTGGCTGGAGTTGTAGAAGAGCACGAGGCGGTTGGTGCCGGGGATGCGTCGCAGGCACGTGCCCGATTCGCCGCCTTCGAGGCCGCTGAAGGTGGCTTCGCTCCAGGTTTCGCCGCCGTTGTCCGAGCGGGAGAGATACGGTCCGCCGAGTTGGGTCCGTAGCGACATCACCAGCGAGCCGTCCGTAAACTGGGCCACCGAGGCCTCCATCGCGCCGCGCTTGGGCAAGTCGATCGGCGCCGTGCGCTTCCAAGACGTGCCCAAGTCGTCGCTATAGAAACACCAGGCCGAGTTCTTCTGCCGCCATTGGTTGCCGGTGCCGCCGTGCAGCGGCAGCAGCAGGCGGCCCGAGTCGAGCTGCACGAGGCTGCTGGCCCCGCCTTGCAGGAGCTGCCCGTCAGATCGCTTCCAGACCGGGTCCAACTCCCGAAAGGTCTCGCCTTGATCGTCGGAGGCGAACAGACACATCGTGCTACTGGCCCCGCCGGCGTGTGCCCGCAGGCAGATCAATAGAAGCGGGCCGGATTTCAATCGCAACAAGGCCGGCGCCTGGACGTTCATGTCGCGCTGGGCCATATCGCCTTGGGCCACGTCGACGAGCATCCGAGGCCGCTGCCACGTGTGCCCGCCGTCGCGGCTGATCTTCGACCAGATGCGGCACACCCCTTGATCGTGTCCGGAGTGCTCGCCGCGTTCGTACTTGTGATAGACGACCATCAAGCGGCCGTCGGCCAGTTCGGCGACCGAGGCCGTATCGCTCCGCGGCGTTTCGGCCGTGGCAGGTTCGATGACCACATGCCGAATTGCCGGCTCTCCGTCGGCAGCGTGGACGGTGCCACATTGGACAGCAATAAGCAGAACAGCAGCGATGTGGGCGTTTCTCTTCATGGCTGTCAGACAACGTAGGGCAGCGCGGGGGCGTCTGTCAAACCGCCGGTCGCGGGCGACTCCCTTCGATTCGGTGATTCCGCCGCTGCGGGGCCGCTGGCCGACGACCGTGAAAAGATGCCACGGAATCGGCTGGGGAACGAATCACGGACGTTCGGGCTGACGTACGCAAGTCGTTTTATTGTAATGACTTAGGGATGTTCGTCGTTCCGGCGCATCGCCTCGCCGTAAGTGTGGCCGATCAATAAAAGGCCCGAATCATCGCTAACCCATTTCCTGGCAATAGGTTGCGATTCTCGGTATTTCTTGCCCGCCGATGTCCGCGGCGACATCCGAGTTGCACCCCCGTCTGAACGCAATCCGAATGCCGCAACCTCAGTGAAATTAAGCCTTTACGTCGTGTTCAGTCGTTCCATCCGATGGCCTAAGCCACGTTCGTTTCGGCTTGACTTCTGGCGAGAGTCCGGTAATTGAACGTCTCGTCCGCCCGCCTCCCGCCCGCGCGAGGATTGCCGTGGCGTGGTCTTGGAACGACAATCGTTGCAGGTCGAAATGGTTGGTAGATCCTGAGGAAGAACGATGGAATCTCACGCACACACTCACAGTCCAGCAAGACGCAACCGTCGTCGTCTGCTGGTGTCGGCAGCGGCATTGACGGCAATTCTCAGTTGGTTTCCTGTAGCTTCCGCACCGGCCGCCGAAGTCTCCACCGACGACTTCAAGTTCGACGGCCCCAACGGCTCGCACGGGGCGAGCGTCGAACGGCTGGCGAAGAACCACTTCAAGATCACGCTGGGCCATGCACCGGAGCATCCCGACTGGTGCAACATGCTCTATTTCCAGATCGTCCGAAACGCGCGGGGCAACCGATTGCGGGTCGACGTGGAGTTTCCCGGCGGCAACGCTTATCGCTTCAACCACAATGCCTGCACCTGGTCGTACGACCGCGAGCAATGGCGGGCGATCAAATGGTGTGATCCCGAGAACCCGTCGCGGCGGGGCGACAGCCTGCTGTTTCCCGAGTTTACCGAGGACGTGGTCCACTTCGGGGCCCAGGTGCCGATCTCGTACGAGGAAGTGGTCGAGTTATTGGACGGCTGGGAGAAGCACCCGGCGGCAACCCTCCACCGGTTGGGCAAGTCGCTCGGCGGGCGGACGCTTTATCGGGTCGAGATTACCGATCCCGATCCCAGAAGCCCTCACCCGCCGGCTGCACGCTGGGTCCACTGGTTCGGCAATCAACATCCCGGCGAGCACAACGCCCAATGGCGGATGGTGGGGATGATTCGCTGGCTGCTAAGCGACGCGGGCGCCGACTGCCGGCGGCGGAGCATCTGCCATTTCGTGCTGATGACCAGCCCCGACGGACCGCACCACGGCTGGTATCGGGTCAACGCCCAGGGCGTCGACATGAACCGCTCGTACTTCGCCAAAGGTGCCGATCCGAAGCGTCAGGCCCACGAGGCGTGCGTCGTGCAGCAGGATTTCGAAAAGCTGATGGACTGCGACGCCCCGGTGACCACGGTTTGGAGCATGCACACCTGGGCCGGGCAGGTCGAGCCGATCTTGTTACGCGGGCCGGAGATCGGTTCCGTGCTGGGGCCCTGGGAGGAATTCAAGGATGTGTTGCTGAAACACGATCCGCAGAAGCTCGTCGAGCCGCTGAAGATCAAGGCGGCTCCCGGCGGCGCCGAGACGAACTGGAACGAAGGCCCTCACGTGCAGTTCGGCGTAACCAACGTGCTCTGCGAAGGCTCGGGCGACTGGACGTCGAAGCAGCGGTGCCTCGATGCGGGCGTGGTGCTGATCAAGGGCATCGCGGAATACTACCGCGGTACGCGACCGACTAGGTAAGGGACGACAAACAAAGGGGGACAGGCTACTTTTCCAAACCGGAAAAGTAGCCTGTCCCCCTTTGTTATCACCTTCCCGGCGGCGTGGCTCTTTCCGCAACGGGGAAGGCCACGCGCCAGGTAAGACGGTTTTCCGGACGGCTAGGCTTCGGCGGTTTGGCCGGCGCGCCGCTTGGCCACGCGTTCGGCGACCAGCGAGATGTTCCGCATCGACGCCAGATGCGTGTAGGTGAGTTCGAGTTCACCGCTGAGGGCCAGCTCGGAGAGTTTTTCCGGCGGCAGGGCGTTGAGCTTGGTGCGGTTGACCGCCATGAAGCCGACCATCGCCTTCTTCTCTTCGCCGAAGGTCACTTCGACCTTCTGCGGCTCGAGCAGATCGAGTTCCTTGAGCTTCTTGCAGTAGGCCTGCGTCCGTTGCGATTGGCCCTGGAATTCCTTGAGGAAATCGAGCAGCGACGTCAGATAGGGCGTCTGCTGGCCGTCGTCGTCGAAGAGCCGTTGGCCTTTGCCCTCTCGGTTGCAGCCTTCCCAGTTCTCGTCGATACAAAGCGTAAAGGTGTTGCCGTCTTGGCTTCGGGCGAAGACGAACGGGTATCGCCGGACGAACGCGGGAACGTAATTGGACGACCAAGTTCCGTCTTCGGCTACGTAGAGGTTATCCTTGCCTTCGAGCCCGAGCAGCACCACTGGAATCACTTCGTCGTCCTTGCCGACGAACACGATCGTGTAGTCGCGTGCGGCGTGCGGCATCTCGATCGCCATCAGCGGAACGCTGTTGACGTTCTGGGCAAACGCGTAGGAAACGCCTTCGACACTCAGGTCGCCATGTTGCTGCTGCGAGACGGGGACTGCATTTTCGTAAAACAACTGCTGTGTGCCCATTACTGAGCCTCCTACGCGGTAAACAGAAATGTCGGGAATTCGGAACGTCAGAAGTATAGCATTCTCCGGAGTGCGGATCAGGGCCCGAAAAGTCGGTAGATATCGAACAACCGTGCGCTGCGGCTGCTTTGGGGCCGCATTTTCCGGCCAATGCGGCTTCCGGCCGCGCCATTGGCCGGCCGGCTGCTATCGGCCGGACACTACGGGCCGGCTGCTATCGGCCGGCTGTTATCGACCGGCGAAGCAGGGCACCTGACGGTGGCCTCACAGCGACGTCAAGCGGAATCGCCCGGAAAGCTGGGCCAAGGTGGTCTCGGCCAGATAACGCTTGACGTGGCGATGGACGGAGTGGACCAACTCGCCGACCATACATTCGGTTCCGTCGCACGCCCGATGTGAGAGCAGGCATTCGGCGTCGCCGATCGGGCCGTCGGCGGCCTCGAAGATCTCCAGCAGCGCGATCTCCTCCGGCGGCCGGTCGAGTTGGAATCCGCCGTTGGGGCCGCGGATCGAATCGACCATGCCCAGCTTGGCCAATTGGTGCATCACCTTGGCCAGATGGTGTTCCGACACGCCCAGCGCCGCCGCGATCTGCTGATTGGAGAAACGCTCCCCCCGACGCCGAGCCAGCAAAGCGGCGGCATGCAAGGCAAGCGAAGCGGGCTCGGAGATCCTGATGAGATTGGCCACGGGTCCCTCCGGTTGGAATGTGACTGGACGCGACGGGTCCGAGACAAGGGTCGGCCCAAGATAGGGGCCAGTTCAAGATAGCAAGTTCGCCCGCCAGGGCAACAGGAGAACTGCAAAGTCGATTCGCGGGAGTGGAAAACGGGGACTGGCTCCGAG
>CAYYNP010000089.1:0-31508 GCA_964472545.1 uncultured Planctomycetaceae bacterium
AGGGGACAGGTCCAATTTGCCGGAACGGCCCGAAGGGTGCTTCGCACAAATTGGAGTTGTCCCCTTCTCGTTGCTTTGCGAAACTCATTCACCACGACACTAGTACCTCAAGTCACTGGAATCTGTGGGTTGAATCTGGGTGCCATGCCCACGCTTGCGTGGGCATGTTGGCGGCCTACAATCCGGCATGCCCACGCAAGCGTGGGCATGGCACCCACAAGTTCGAGTGAATTGAGGTACTAGAAAAACGGGGCATACGCCTCTTTGAGCGTCTCAACGCCGCGTCGTAGTGCGAGCGTTTCGTTGGCCAAGGTGAGCATGCGGCAGCCCTTCTGTACGCAACGTTCTGCGTACTCCGCTCCCGCCGGCACCGTCCCCCACCCGATGCCGTGATTGCGGCAGGCAGCCGAGATTCGATCGATGGCGTCCCAGACCGTCTCGTGATTGACCTCGCCCGTGTGGCCCAGCGCCTGCGACATATCGGCCGGTCCCAGAAACAACATGTCGACGCCGTCGACCGCCGCGATCTGATCGACCTGCTCCAGGGCCCCGAGCGTTTCGATCTGCACGGCCACGAAATTCTCGTCGTTGGCCTCTTCGGTGAACTGTTTGAGCGGCTTGAACGTGTACCGGGCGTCGAAACCGCTGCTGTTGAGGCCGCGGTCGCCGCGCGGGGCAAACTTGCACCAGGAGACGAACTCCTCGGCCTCGGCCGCCGAATTCAGCCGGGCAGCCATCACCCCGTCGGCCCCCGCCTCGAGATTCTGCGTCACTTGGCAGTAGCCGCCCGTCGGGGCCATGCGGACGATCGTCCCCAGTCCGTTTGCTCGAGCCATCGCCGCGGTCAGCCGGACCTGTTCGGCCGTCATGCCCCCGTGCTCCTGGTCGAGCCACAGGCCGTCGAAGCCGCCGGCCATGCCGAACACGTCGAATACGACCGGGTGGACGATGCGGCTGACGGAGAAAACGCGCAGGACGCGGTCGGTGGCCAACAGTTCGTGAAAGATGCGCGACATGAGGGACTCTTCCGTTGGGGGGACGACTGACTTTTGGCACCAGTTTGGCGGCCATCGGCATGGGGGTCAAGTGGCGTTGTGGGGTGTCTGATCCGGTCATCGAAATAGCGAGAGGTTTGTGCCCGTCGCGTTGCGCCGGCGCTGGGGGCCAGGCACTTCCATGTGGGAGCGGGCACCAGAGTCCGGTCATCAGGTGGCTTTCACGCGGAGTATTTGTGCCCACCGTCCTGGCAGAAACTCGACCTCGCTCCTATAATACTGCCGACCCATGCCCGGCAGCGCTTGTGAAACCAGAAGGCGATGTTGAGTTTCCGTACTTTCCGCAATTCCGATCCGCCGTTGCTGACGGAGATCTGGCGAAACTGCGCCGGCCGAAGGGGATTGGCGCGGCACGTCTCTTCGGATCTGCTGGAGCAACTCGTCTTCGCCAAGCCGTACTTCGACCGCCGGGGGCTGTTCGTCGCAACGGACGACACACGCCCGGTCGGGTTCGCCCATGCCGGCTTCGGGCCAAACGCGGCCCAGGACGGCATCTCGACCGAGAAGGGGCTGACCTGTCTGGTGCTGGTGTTGCCCGATTGCGACGAGGCCCAGGTGGCCGACGGATTGCTGTCGCGGTGCGAAGCCTACCTACAGCAGCGAGGGGCCAAGGAACTCTACGGGGGCGGAATCCGGCCGCTCGTGCCGTTCTACATGGGGCTCTACGGCGGCAGCGAGATGCCGGGCATTCTCCGCTCAGACGAAGTGGCCCAAGCCCTGTTCACCTCGCACGGCTACGACGAAATCGCCCGCACGTTGATCCTCCATCGCGACCTGGCCGACTTCCAGGCTTCGATCGACCGGCAGCAGATGCAGTTGCGGCGGCGAATGATCGTCGAGGTGACCGTCGATCCCCCCTCGCAAAACTGGTGGGAAGCTTGCACCATCGGCGAGTTCGACCTGACCCGATTCGACGTGATCCCCCGCGGCCGGACGACACCGGTAGCCCGCGCCGTGTTTCGCAGCATGGAGCCGGCGGGCACGGCCACCATCGGGCGGGCGGCAGGGCTGATCGAACTGGAAGTGGCCGAGCCGATGCGCCGCCGTGGCATGGCACTCTTTCTGCTAACCGAGGCCTTTCGTCAGTTCATTCGCCAGGGCATCATGCTCGTCGAGGTCCAGGGGACGCAGAGCAATCTCGCCGCCGTGCGGACGTTCCAAAAACTCGCTTTCCGGGAAGTCGGCCAGGGCAGCGTGTTTCGCAAGCGGTGATGGCGTGTCTGCTGCTGAATTCTTGCGAAGCGAGTATCGCTGAGATGTCGGATGAGAAGAGGCGCGATGTAGTGGCGAACCCCCCGGCAGAGCCGTTTTCTGATTCCGGCCGAATTGGGGGAAAATCTGCTTGACGCGGACGGATCGGCCGGGGCATACTGAGGGTGATTGGCAAAGGGGCCGACATCGTAGCGGATTTGCGGTAGGCATCTTCACCCGACGACGGCGGCAGCGACTACGCATCCAAGTCTGATTTGGTCACTTCGGTGGCACTTCTACGGATGCACTCTAAGAGAGACTCACTTGCGTGGGTCGGTTTCCAAGAATTCCATGGCGGAGAGACTTCGTCTGTAGATAACGTGCGGTAACCACGTAGTGGAGGGTGTTGATATGAGATGTGAGGGACGAGCGGCTGCCTTGCTGATTGCTGGGGTGGTTGTGTTGGTGGGGGTTAGGGACGTTTGGGCGAGTCCGATTACGGCAACGGGCGTAATGCTCTTTGACGAGGTCACGGACACAATCAAGGTGTCTGGGCAGGCGACAATTGGCACTCAGGCGACCTACGAAGCCCGTATTCGCTTCACTAATGAGTATCAGGGTTTGGGCGTCGTATTCGAGGAACACAGGAGCGGTAGCGAAGACAAGTGGTTTGCTGTCGGACCGGAACGACTGTCGGGCTTTCAGTTCGGAGTCAACGGTGCTCAATTGGTGTCCTCTCCGGCAGTGAGTCTGGACCTGTGGCACCATATCGCTTTTGTGTATGACGGCTCCGAGGAACGCTTGTATCTAGATGGCAGCCAAGTGGCGTCTCGTGCTGCTTCGGGTGACGTCCGTGACGGTGACGGCTCAGGATTCGTCGGAGGGGTTTATCGTCAACAGGCAGCTCCGGAGCTTGATCCAAGCATGGTCGGTTTCATGGATACTGTCCGAATCTCAAGCATCCCTCGGTACACAGGAAGCACCTTCATACCGCCGACCGGTGATCTAACGAGCGACGCCTTCACCTTGTTGCTTTACAACTTCAATGACCCACCGGGCAGCACAATGGTTACTGACGAGAGCCCATTGGGAAGAACCGGCTCGCTAGGGGTGGGTTTTGCGGGAGCAACCTCGCCGACGCTTGTTCCCGAGCCCGGTAGCATCGCACTCTTGGTATGTGGAGCATTTACTCTCTTGGGCTTCGCCTGGCGAAGAAAACGGCGTTCCGCCTAGTTTGCTGTGCGAACGAAGACAAGTAACGACCCTGCTGGTTGTTTGACTGGCGGGGTTTTTGCATCAGAAGGGGATGGAGTTCTCTGCGTTGACTTGCCCGGGCCATCCACAGCCGCCACTTGTGCTATAGGTGGAGCCCCACTTCTAGCCCGCATTTCTCACCAGTTCTGGGCTATCGCACAACGACGGTGTGCCACTGCTTCGCAGAAGCAGTGCCGGGCGTAACTGCTTGTCGCTGCACTGCTTCTGCGAAGCAGTGGCACACTCGGGTGAGAAATGCCGGCTAGCGAATCCAGCTACGCCGCGTGATCTCCCGGCCGACGTGTGTCACTGCCAAACCGGCCTATCGCCGTCGGCGGGGTGTGGGTAAAATCCGTGGCTTGTCCGGGGCCGTCCGGGAATGGGACGTTCGCTGTAAATCGAGATTACCACACATGTTACGATACCTCACCGCCGGCGAATCGCACGGCAGGGCGCTGCTGGCCCTGGTCGACGGATTCCCGGGCGGGGTGTCGCTGGATACCGATCTGATCGACGCCGAGTTGGTCCGCCGTCAGGGCGGCTACGGGCGTGGGGGGCGGCAGAAGATCGAGACCGACCACGTCGAGGTCCTCAGCGGCATCTGGCGCGGCGTTACGCTGGGCAGCCCGATCGCCCTGCTGATCCCCAATCGGGACCACAAAATCGAAGGCATGGAAGACCTCGATCGCCCCCGCCCCGGCCACGGCGATCTGAGCGGGTCGATCAAGTATCTGGGCCCCATCCGGGCGATCCTGGAACGGGCAAGCGCCCGGGAAACGGCCGCCCGGGTTGCCGCCGGGGCCTTGGCCCGTCAGTTGCTCGAGGCGCTTGGCGTCACGTCGTTCGGCTACGTCACCGAAGTCGGGCCGATCCGTGTGCCGCCCTCGCCGGAGACGCTTTCGGGCACGTTGGGCCAGCAGCGGACAGCCCGGGACCGCAGCGAGTTGTTCACCCTGGAACCGGGGCGCGACGATGAAGTCAAGGACCTGATCGACCAAAGCCGCCAGGCCGGCGATACGCTCGGCGGCGTGGTCGAAGTCCGCGTCGAGGGGGTACCGTTCGGGCTGGGCACCCACGCACAGTGGGACCTGAAGCTCGACGCCCGATTGGCCCAGGCGGTGATGTCGATACAGGCGATCAAAGGCGTCGAGGTCGGCATGGGCTTCGATGCCGCGCGGAGTGCCGGTTCGGCCGTTCACGACCCGATCGAGTACGACGCCGGCCAGGCCGACACGCCGACGCTGGGATTCGCCCGCCCGACGAACAACGCCGGCGGGATCGAGGCCGGGATGAGCAACTCCCAGCCGATCGTCGTCCGCGCCGCGATGAAGCCGATCAGCACGCTGCGCGAGGCGCTGCCGTCGGTCAATCTGCGGTCGCTCGAGCCCGAGTCGGCTTCCCACGAACGCAGCGACGTGTGTGCCATTTCGGCCACGAGTGTGATCGTGGAGAACGTGGTGGCGTTCGAGGTAGCCCGGGCGGTGATCGACAAATTCGGCGGCGACGCCCTGGAAGAGATTCGGGCACGATGGAAGCTGTTTCAGGAGATGGCCAGCAAGAAGCTGGGGTGAACAAAGCTAAGGTGAACACGGATGTTCCCGTTACACGAACGAACTCGACGGCGAGTGTTGCTGGTGGGATTCTTCGCGCTCTGCGTGGCGCCGGTAGTCCTGCTGGCCGGCTGGGGCGTCGCCAGAAGCCTGCCCGGCCACGCCGCCGAGGAAGCACGCCGACTCAGCCGCGTGCTCGATCTCGACGTTTCGTTCGACCGCTTCGTACACGTTCGGCCCGGCGTGGTGCGCTATGAGGGATTGTTGGTAGCCGATCCCGAATCGGGCCGGCCACTGTTGCGCTGCACCGCGCTGGAGGCAGGCTGGATCGAGATCGCCGACCCGCAACAGCACGGCACCAAGACGCTCGCGTTGACGGCGGATGAGCCGATTATCGAAGCCGGTGGCGTGGAAGCGCTCGCCAAGACTCTCGGCCGTTTGCTCCGCCAAACCGGCGACCGCCCGATCGATCTGCGGCTGCGGCCGGCCACACTGGCCATTAAGACCGACGAAGGCCCACAGATACTCGAGTCTTTCGGCGGCGGCATGCAGGCCACGCCCGAGGGCACCCAAGCCTGGGCCGACTTCCGCTTACCGGGCAGCGACGCCGAGAAGCCGATTCGCCTACGGATTGTGCGCAGCCGCCGGAACGACGCGACCGGCGGCCCGACAACCGCCTTTGAATTGGATACCGCCGCGACCGACGTGCCCTGCCGGATTTTGGCACTGGGACTACCGGTGCTCGAAACCCTGGGCCCGGAGTGTCTCTTTGGCGGCCAACTTCGTGGGCGAGAAGCGGCCGACGGTTGGGACGTCGACGCCGCCGGACGGCTGATCGACGTCGATCTGGGGCATCTGAGCGCCGACCGACTACCGCACGTTCTCGACGGCACGGCCCAAGTTACGATCGAGCAGGCCCGCTTCCACCGAGGACGTCTCGAAGAAGCCAAAGGCACGCTGACGGCCGAAGAAGGCCGCCTGGGGCGTTCCTTTTGGGAAGCGGTGATAACGCACCTGCGTCTGGTACCGGACATGGGTACTGCGTCGACCGTGCCGGGTGCGTTCGACGCCGTCGAAGAGGTGCCGCTCGGCGTGCTGGGGCTGAAGTTCGACATTGGCCGTGACGGCATCAAGCTGTCCGGCCTCTACTGGCAAAACGGCGTGATCTTGATCGACGGCTATGGCCGGCTGCTTCGCGAACCCACCTCGGGACGGCAGCCGATCGCTTCATTGATCCGCGCGCTCTGCGCGCCCGGTGGTGCCAGCGTGCCGGCGTCGCCGGAGTCGGACTGGCTGCTGCATCACCTCCCGCTGCCGGCGGCCGCAAACGGCACAACGTCAGGCATCGGCGGGTAGGGTTGGCAGGGGCGTGACGGCCGAGTGGATTTCAAGGCGATAGCGGACGGCGGCGGCCAGCACGAAGAGCCAGTTGCACAACGTAACCAAGAGCACGGGCCAATGGCCGCCGGAGCCCCCGCCGCCGTAGGAGTGTAGTCCGTCGGGCAGGAAGTTGTTCACGCCGTACCAAGCCATCAGGATACTTGTCAGTCCCATCACGGAGCCGGCCGCCAAGCCGAAGTTGCCCGCCCAGCCGACGTAGCGGCCGTGAAGGATGACCATGTAGACCAGGATCGAGATCAGCGACCAGACCTCCTTGGCGTCCCAGCCCCAGAAGCGCCCCCAGGCGAAATCGGCCCACAGGGCGCCGAGGATGGTTCCGGCGATCAGCAGCAACACGGCCACCAGGATTGCTTTGTACGTATAGCCGGCCAGCGTGGCACAGACCTCCGGCGGCCGCTGCCGAAGCGACCGCTTGGACGTATTGCCCGCGGCGCGCGGCTGTCGGTAGCGTCCGAACAGATAGTGGGCCAGGGCCAAATTCCCCAATCCCCAGGCCAGCGCCCCGGCCCCGTAGCTGGCGGTGATCGGCAACACGTGGACGGTCAGCCAGAAGTTGTTGTGCAGGGCGGGCATGAGCGTGCCGATTTCGGGCCGGATCACGTCGACCGGGGCGTAGAAGACGACGATCGAAGTGAGGCATCCGACCGCCGCACCGGCAGCGGCATATACCTTGCGACGATGCACGTCCGCCAGGGCGTCGTCCATGCCATGCAGCGCCCAGTCGGCCAGCACCGTGATCATCGACGCCAGAAACGTGAGCACGATCCGCGGCAACCAGATCAGGCTGGGAACCAGCACGCACAATCCGGCCAGCCAGACGAGCAGCTTGCTCACCGAGAAGCTCGAAGCGCCTTCGCCGAGCCCCGGCAGCAGGGGGAAGATAGGGCTCTTTCCGTTGGGGCCGTTGTGTGCGATCGACAAGTAGTACAGGACACCGATCGCCAGGGCGAATTGCGCCGCCAGCATGCCCCAATTGACGGCCGCCATCCAAGCCGGATCCTGCTCGACGGGTTCCTCCTCGTTGGGCGGCTCTTCCTCGGAGACCGATTCGCCGCTGCGGCGCAGCGATCCCATCGCGTATCGCACGGCGGCGCAAAGCGGATCGCGAACGTGGCCGGGCAACGCCGTCATCTGCCAGGCTCTTCGCAGCCCCGGCCAGAACAACGGCACGACGGCAAACCACAGCCCCAAAAAGCAAACCGTCAACGCCACAAACACCACCGACTCGAACATGTTCGTCAACGGCACCCAGCCGGTGATCATGTAACGCAAGCCCAGCCCGTAGGTGATTAGCAACTGCGCCCCCACCAGCAGCACTGCGCCCATCCAGAACAGCGGCCGACGCACGATGCCGAAGGCCAACGCGAAGCAGAGCACCGACGCCAGGCTGACGATCCACGACCAAAGAAACGGCGAGAAGCGATTGTAGTGGATCTCGAGAGCCATGCTGCCGGCCGGAGGGTACGTCGTCGCCGCCAGCCGCTGTTGGTACTTCAGCGCGTACAAATCCGGATCCTGATCGTCCTCCGGTTTCGGAGGCTCGAGCTTCGCGCGGAAGGGCTCGATCGCCTTGGACAATCGCCGCAGCGACTTCTGGAAGTCTTCCATCGCGGAGGCAAACTGCTGGGCCCGCTGTGCTTCGCCGCCGCTGCTATAGGCCTTCTTCACGTCGGAAAAGGCCGCCTTCACCTCGGCAAGCTGCTTGCCGAGCTTGGCGCGGGCTTCGGCCGCAGCGGCCGGCGGCAGGTAGATGCACAACAGCTCGGCGTTACCGTGGAGCACCGTGTTGAAACTCAGCCACGGGTTGGCCGCTCCGCCCGATTTGCGGCTGGTCGGTTCGAGTCCGGCGGGGTTCAGCCCGAGCACCAGACGCAACGGGCTGCCGTCGTCGTGAAGCGTATCCCGGAGTTTGCCGGCGTTTGCGGAAAACCTGCGGACTTGCGTGACGATCTGGCCCAACCGCTTGAGCATGGTGGCGTGCATTTCCGGGTTGGCTTCCGGCCTGGCTTCGGCGAGCTCGTCGAGTCGAATCTGCAGCACATCGGCCAGCTTGCCCGCCGAGCGTTGCATCGACGCTGCGGCGGCATGCGCGTGGGTCAGATCGTCCCAGGGCCGGTCCCATAGCTTCAGCGCTTGATCGATCTGCTCTACCGCAGTCGACGCTTGATCGTCGGGCTCGCGCGTGGCCAACTGCCTCACGATGCTACCGAGCCCCTGCCAGTCTTGCTGCAATCTGCCGACCGCGTCGAGCGACATTTCATTGCGCAGTCCCTCCAGCCCACGGGTCAGGCCTCGGAAGACTCGGATACTCCCGAACAGTCCGTAGATTCTCTCGTCGATTCCGGACGCCTTGTACCTCTCGCCTCGCTTCTCCGCAGCCGCCCGCTTCTGCTCGATGACGTCGACTTCCGTCCAAAACGCCTGGGCCGCCCCCGGCTCACGGCGGGAGCCGATCTGGTTCGGCGAAACGAACTTCAATCGGCCGCCCTGGCCGTTCTTCAAGGGCACGCCCAGCAGTTTGCGCAGGTCCTCGTGCTCGGCCTTCAAGAAAGGCACGTATTTCCACTTCTCGGGCTCTACCACCCAACTGAAGAGCAACTCGTCGGCCTGGAACTTGCGAGCCGCTCCGCCGGGGAACAGCTTGGCAGCCTCCTCGCCGTCCTCGGAGAGGCGCTCGAGTTCCAACTCGGTTACCGCACCGACCAACCGCAGCGTCGGCTTCTCCTTGCCGCACAAGTCTCGGACGGTCGTGCGGGCGAACGTATCCAGCGGCATGCGGCGGCCGCGGCTGAAGACCGGCAGTTCCCGCCACGTGCCGAAGTCCAAACCTTCCGACACCTCCGCCGGCGCGGACGCTGCCGAGGCGAGCAGCAATGCCGCAATTGACGTTTTCATCCATCCGAACATGCATAACCTCGTGACTTCACGGCAGCGATCGCCGTCGATAGTGCGCGGATTCCGGTGGGCCGGCTAGCCGTCTTCGACGATTGGGACGCCGTTTGAGGGTCTCTTGGAGAACGTCGACATCCGTCTGAGCAGCACGATCACCATGCCCAGGATGATCAGCACCGAGCCGGCGTATTTTATTCCGCGCCCCGGATCGTAGTTCACCCCCAGTATGGATACGTAGACGTTAGTACGCTCGATATCCTCGGCAACAAGTCTACCGATGTAGTAGTTCGGCTCCTCCGACCAGGGATGTTCCTGCCTGGCCACCCACGGCCCCGTGTAACTCTGTTGGCTGAGACGATATGGGCGGCCGGTGGCCGAGTCCGTGAAGTCGATCGGCGCGTTCATCGTCACCATCGCCTTCTCCCAAAGACTCTTGGGCAACTCGTCGCCCGTCCGTTCGATCACGTCGACCTGGCTGGAGTAGTTCCTCACCATCCCCGTGCCCGGGTACATCTCTTTGAGGAAATCGCGCAGATAGACGGAAAACCCCAGGTCGACCTCGTCGCGCCGCAGCCCGATCGCGGCGCTTCGCCCTTTGCCCCGGACGACTTTGATCTGATCGCCCCGCAGGGGCTTGGCAAACGGATAAGTTCCACGGGCGGCCAGCCAGAACTCCTGTTCGCGGCCGTCGACCTCCAGCAACACGTGGGCCAGCGGCTGCTTGGGGATCTTCTTCTCGCTGGGCTTGACGAACGGCTGTGGAATCGGCTTGCCCGGCGCGTGCTGCGGCGAGAACTTCGCGACCGAGAGTGTCAACGGCGCATCGCTCTGGCCAAACGTCTTGACTTGCGAACCGTCGCTCGATAGCCGGTCGATCTGCCCGACTTCGCCGGCTTGGCAGGCGCGGTAGTACAACAGGTTGTCTTCGCCCTGCAGCACGTCGACCCGAGGTGAGCCGGCCTGTTGAAACGCAAGGCTGGAGAGTGCCATCCCACCGGTCGGCGCGGGATCGAACCAAAAGGTGCCGAAGACCTCGTTGCGGTAGTCCTGTTGGCTCTCGTGTGGCCGGTTGGCATAGAGCCACAACTCCTCCGGCGGCTTCTTCTCGTTATAGGCCTCGCCATTGCGATAGACGCGCAACTTCAGGCAGAGGTCCAAGAAGTCGAGTTCTTTGACGTCGACTTCGAGCCCCGAGTTGCCCAGCGGAAACCGTCGCGGCGGATTGGAATCGCGTGGGTCCGATTCCGCTTGCGACGCGTGGAATTCGTCGACCGGCAGCGTGTACGACTTCCCGTCGGCGTAGAGGACCGCTTGTCCCATGCGGCCCAACGATCCGCTGGGCCGGCTTCGACGAAAGGCCTCGGTCTCGGCCGCCGAGCCGGTCATCCAGAAGGTGACCGTATTGCCGCCGACCGTCCGCACCGATTCACCAAAGCCGTAACGGTTGCGCTGCGGCTGCTTGGGATCCGGGTTGAGATTCGGAAACACGCCGAGTTGTACCTCGGCAGCCGTGACGGTCTTCTGCGCCGGGCGGCCCGAACCGCGCGGGGTGGTCTCCGTGGCGCTGACCTGTAGCTTCAGTTTCGGTGCCTTCACGTACTCCGAGTCGCTGTAGTAGTCCAGCACCTTCAGCCGAATTCCGTCCTGGTCGTAGAGCACGTCGCCCGCCCGGTTGCGGGTCGACAGTCCCCAGGGAAACCACGGAAGTTCGGCGTAGTCTCGCCAATTGAACGGGCCGGGGGCAAACGTCACGGTGATCGGCTCCGCGCCGTCGACATCGTCGCCGTCGACCAGCAACTCGAAATGCTGTGTTCGGTGATAGGCCAGGCTCCTGGCGCCGGCTTCTTCCAACAGCGGCAGATCGGCGTTGAACCCGGCCCAATACGTAATCGCGCAGCCGAACAGCAGGATCAAGATCCCGGCGTGGGTCACCAGAAACCCGACGTGCCGCGTCTTCCAAGGAAAGCGGATCAAGGCCGAGCAGAGCACGTTGGCCGCCAACAGGATTCCCAGCCAGAAGAACCACCACGCGCCGTAAACGCCAAACTGGACCGCCTGTGTGCCAAAATCCTGTTCGACGAACGTCGCCCAACCCAGCACAACCGACAACAGCGCAATCAACACCACGGCCAGGCGCAGCGACGCGCACCCTGCCAACAGATAGTACGGGATTCTCAGCGGGAGGGGGTAGTCCTGGGGACTCTTTCGCGGGCGCGTCATGCGATGGGCGGCTGGGGGGTTGGGGGGGAGTGTACGGGATGCCACGCTGGGCTCCCGGACCAGCCTGCAATTATATCGACGGTGGGTGCGAAAAGACAGGCGTGCCCGAAGCCCGTCAACGCAGAACCAGACTCGGCGCTCAACGCTTCATGAAGTTGCCCGCCAGTTCACCGCGACGCCGCTGGGCAACTTGCGGCCGGTGACGGCTCGAATCGTCAAGCCGCCCGCCGAAAGGTGGCCTTCTTCGCCGTCGGCCTCGGCCAGCGCGTCGCCTGTCATCTGCTTCAGCCGCTCGGCCGTGTAGCCGGGGGTGTGGCACGTCAACAGCAGGAACCGCCGGCGGTCGGCCGTCAACTCACCGCACATCCGCAGCAGCCGCGGGAGGTGTTTTGAGAGCCGCCACACCTCGCCACGTGGGCCGTGGCCGTAGCTGGGCGGGTCGAGGATCACGGCGTCGTAGCGGTTGCCGCGTTTGAGCTCGCGTTTGACGAACTTCGTCGCGTCTTCGGCGATCCAGCGGATGGGCCGCTTGGCCATGTCGGAGAGTTCGGCGTTGCGGCGTGCCCGCTTCAACGTGTTGCGGGCGGCGTCGACATGGACCACTTCTGCGCCCGCCGCTGCGGCTGCCAACGTGCTGCCGCCCGTGTAGGCGAAGAGATTCAGCACTTTCAGCGGCTCGTCGGCGTCGCGCAGTTGCTCTGCGATCCAGTCCCAATTGGCGGCCTGTTCGGGAAAGACTCCCAGATGCCCGAAGACCGACGGGCGCAGCTCCAGCGTGATCGGCCCGTGAGAGATCGTCCACCGCTTGGGCAGATCGGCATCGGCGATCCATTGCCCCTTCTCCCCCTCGCCGCGCTCGAAACGCCCGTGGACTTCGGCCCAGGCTTCCGGCTCCACCCGCTGGACGTCCTCCACCGCCGGGCAGGGCCGATCCAGCAGCCACGGGCTGAACCGCTCCAGGCGTCGGCCTTCGCCGAAGTCGATGAGTTGGTATTGGTCGGGGGGAAACATGGTGGAGAGTAGAATGGAGATTGCCGCCGGGTTCAAGAGGGCAAGATTCGCGTCGGCGCAGCGAACAACTGAATGTCGTGGTCAATCTCCCGGGAACGTCGAGGGCAACCGCCATGAAGCCCACCACGTTCACGACCGTACGGATCAACGCCCTGATCGGTGCATGCACGCTGGCGTGGTCTGTACCGATGGCACTGCTGCCGTGGATTCTCTCCGTAGAGGAGTTCCCGAAGCCGAACGTAAGATACGTCCTCTCTGCGGGCTGTCTACTCTTCACGGGGCTGGGAATCTGGCTGCTGGCAGTCTACTTTCGCGAGCGTGTGGTCGTTGGACCAGATCGGATCGTCTGCCGCCGCGTATTCCGGACCAAGTACTTCCCTCTGCGAGAGATCGTCTCTGCACGCTGGCGCGGAGGGATGCCGTCAGGCGGGACCTTGGTGCTCATCTCTCAAACGCAAGAGGTGGCGATCGATTTCGGCAGCTTCTCTCGCCCTCACCATGCCGAACTGATCCTCCTGCTTCGCGATCTTCTACCCCGGTCGATCCAAGAGAATTGGGGCCTCTTCTGCTATGGATGCACTCACCACCAGAAGGCCCTCGAAGCGGCTACTGGACGAAGCGTGGTCAACGTAACGCGACGACGATTGGACTGGTTGTTCGGCGGAGGCATGCTGCTGGCGGTGGCGGCAACGGCCTGGTCCTGGTCGGTTCTTCGCAGCCCTCGGATGCTGCTGATGCCTTTGCCAATGGCACTGATTTGGCTGGTGTTTCGATTCTTACGTCCACGCGAAGGCTACCGCGACTACAACCTGCTTGCCTTGCCGCCGCAGAAGCGCCGCGAACTGCTCTTCTGCCTGCTGGCACCGGGGCTGTTTTATGCTCCTGCGTTCCCCGGGTATTTCATCGGCCGTGCTCTGGGGAACCCGGATGCTGGCGCCTTCGTTGGGATTATCGCCTCACTGACAACCAGCATGATCGTTACCGTTGTTGCGGTTCGCCGCGAGTCGCGCCGCCGGGCCCAGGCAATGGACGACGAAAAGGCGCCGGAGCGCTACCTCCGTGAGGTGCTCGAGCGCGACAAAGCGTCGCCAAAATGACCGGCCCTTGTCATGTGCCCTCGCTCACGGCAACGGCCCCCAAATCTCCACCAGCAGATCGTGCAGCGCCGGATCGTGCTCCTTCAGTTCTGCGCGGACGAACGGGTAGAAGTCGTTGCGGTAGAAGTAGGCTTCGGTGCCTTCGGCGAAGTATTCCTTGTGGTTGGAGAGTGCGTAGTGGCGGACCTTGCGGCCGGTGTAGAGCAGGACTTTTTCGTAGATGCCGGCCTCTTCGGCCTTCTTGAAGGCCTCGATGATCCGCGGCTCGTTGAAGCCCAGGCACTGGTCGTGATAGGCGTGGGCCAACTCGTGCAGCACGACGGCCGGGTGCTTGACGAGTTGCTGCCGCGAGAGCAGGCTGGCCGCCCGGGTGATGTGGACCTTTTTGGCCAGCCGCGGGTCGTGGCCGTTCGAACGCAGCCAGCCGACGCTGGGATGATACTGCATGGCGCCGAGGGTGGGATGGTGATGTTCGATCCAGATCTCGAGCTTCTGCATCTTCTCGAGTTGCTCTTCCGGCACCAACACCGCGATCCGCTGGAGGTGGTTCGCCAGCATCTTCAGCGCCCGGGCGCCCTCGTCGGCGTGTTCGCCTTCGAGCATCTGCGGATCGACGTGGACGGTCCAGCCTTCGATCTGTTGCACAACCGGATCGAAACGGTGTTTCTCGGCAATCTGGCGATTGTCGTCGGCGGCAAATCCCGATTGGCAGGCGATCGCTAGCAGTGTGCAAGCCAGCAGGAGAGTGTGGGGGCCGCGGTTTGTTGTTCGGTGTCGGTCGTGCATTCTTGAACTCGCGTTGTTGAGGGTGTGGTTCGTGAACTCGATATACCGCCAACGCGGCGGCTTGCCCGTTTAGCCGTCGCCGGTACGGCGACGTGACGTGGGCGCGAGGGCGACAACGTCGCCGTACCGGCGACGGCTAAACGACAATGGCGTACCGGCGACGGCTAAACAACTATGGCGTACGGGCGGCGGCTAAACGGCAATTGCGCGTCGGCGGCGGCTAAACGCCAATTGCGTGCCGGCGCCCTTCCATACGGTAGTCACCAACGCTGCCAATCGCAAGTCGCCCTGGTGCGGGGCGTGGCAATGGGGTAGGATGTTCGCGTTGAAATCGCGCCTCGATGCGTTACCGGCCCAATCACGTTTCCCGTGCCAGGAGTCTTGCGATGAGCCGTCAGCAGAAGGTCACCCGCCGTCAGTTTCATCGAGCCGGTTCGGCGGCGGTCGCCGCGGCCGTCGGTGCCGGCAGCGCGTCGGGCGAAGATACGCCGGAAGCCAAACCGGTGGCCAAGATGGACCCCAAGAAAGTCCTCGGCTACAATCCGAAGATGGGCTATCGGCGGCTGGGCAAGACCGAGCTTTGGGTCTCGGAGATCAGCCTCGGCGGCCACTGCCCTCAGATCCCCCAAAACCCCAACGCCCTGGAGAACCCCGGCCCGATCGTCGAGAATCGCAAGGCCGTGTTGGCCCGGGCACACGAACTGGGCATCAACTTCATCGATACCGACATGGCCAAGGAGTGCCGCATCTACGGCCAGGCACTTCACGAGTTGAAGCTACGCGACAAGTTCTACATCAGCTTCGACAGTTGGGCCACCGGCTTCGAGGACGAACGGCGCCGCGACGGCGAATCGCGCAAGGCCCATTGGATGCGCCTGGTCGACAATCGGCTGCGCGACTATCACACCGATCATCTCGACTTCTGGCGGCCGGTAAGTTGCACCGAGATCGACGAGATGGTCGACACCTTCGAGACGATGCACAAGGCGGGCAAGGTCCGTTTTCTGGCGGTCTCGAACCACGATCCGATCAAGCTCAAAGCGGTCGCCGCCCATCCCAGCCGCAAGCTCAGCGTGGTGCTGTTCCCTTACTTCACCATGACCCGGGAGTCCGACTTTGGCGTGTTGGCCGCCTGCAAGGCGCAAGACATCGGCATCGTTGCCATCAAGCCGCTCTCGGCCGGATTCCTGGCCACCAACGGGACGGTGAAGCAACTGAAGAAAGTCCTCGCCACGCCGAATCTCTCCGCGGCAATCCCCGGCGTGAAGAACGTGCGGCAACTCGAAGAGAACGTCGAGGCCTCGTACACGCGCGACGTGGCGTTGACCGATCGCGAACTCGACGAGCTGGCCGCCGAGTCGCGCGATCTGTTCGACCGGCTCCCGCGGCGTTATCAGTGGCTGCGGAAGTGGGAATGCGTGTAGGGCTGACGGTGCGCCCTCGTAGCCGAAGTCGCCAGACTTTGGCGGGTCTTAGGACGCGCCCTCGCGCCCGAAGTCGCCAGAAATTGGCTTCTTGAATGTCCAAAGGCCGTTTTCCGAAATCCGCCAAAGTCTGGCGACTTCGGCTACGGCTCTCGAACCAAGGTCACCCGGTCCGGTTAGGCAACTTCTGACGGTTCTGCCCGTTGTGCTGGTGGTATGGTCACTGCCTGAATAACCAAACCAGCCGGCAATACGCGTCGAATCCTTACATCAGGACCAACGCGTGTCTTCGTTACGACCGCGGCAGCAGTCACAACCGTCACGTCGCACTCTGGGCCAATACCATGCTTACCACCGGGTCGGGGAAGTTGCTGATTGCAGCCCTATTGCTCTTGTTAGTCTGTGCCTGCGCAGAAGCCGGGCTGCTGTTGCGGGCTGCCGAAGACCCGAGCGATGTGGCCGACGGAGAGGACGCGGCCGCGGCGGCGCCCATGGCAGAAACTGCCGATGTGCCGGAGGCACCTGAGGACGCATCACCGGCAGAACCTGCCGAAAACACGGGGCCGGCAATCGTGGGCGATCCGGAGGTCGAGCCGGCGCCGGCGCTGGAACTGAATGTGATCCCGCCGACCAGCGATGACGCGGAGGCCCCGGCCGAAATCGACATCCTGCCGCCGGCCGAACCGACTCCTCCGACGGAAAGCCCCTCCGACGGCCACGCTTCCGACGGCGTCCCGCCACTTCCATTGCCGCCGAGTGCGCCGTTGGCCGCACCGCCGCTGCCGGAGGCCGCCTCGACGTTGTCCGGCTCGCCCGCCGTTGCTCCATCGGCCCCAAGCCGGCCCAACGGCTGGTCATGTGAGCCGCAACAGTACGTGCAGGCGTACGACAGCGAGGCAGCGATATACTGTCCGCCACAGCGGACCGGCCCAGCCGGACGCGTCTTCCTGCGGGCAGACGCCCTGCTCTGGTGGACCAAGGGCTCGCAGTTGCCGCCGCTGGTCACGACCAGCCCTTTCGCCACGCCGCGCGATCAGGCCGGTGTGTTGGGTGAGCCGGATACGTCGATCGTCTACGGCAACCAGACGGTCAACGGCGACTTGATGTCCGGCTATCGGTTCGTCACGGGAGTCGCTCTGGATTGTTCCGGCAGCCGGGCAATCGAGGCGGACTTCCTCGACTTCGGATCGAACTCGACCGGCACTTTCCTCACCGGCAACGGGGCTCCGATCCTCGCCCGGCCGTTCTACAACATCGAGATCGCAGATCAAGACGCCGAACTGGTCTCCTTTCCCAGTGTCGCTTCCGGCTCGATGGCGATCGACGTCGGCGAGGACTTCCAGTCGACCGGAGCCTGGCTGCGGTGCAACGTCGCGTGTTGCGAGTCGGCCTTTGGCGGGTGTGGCGGGACGTGCTGCCTGGGGCGTGCCCGCGGCTATCGGATCGATCTGATCGGCGGCTACCGCCACTACCGGCTCGACGACTGGCTGACGATTCACGAGCACTTCGTGGCCACCGACCAGATTCGCCTGGGGACCGATTTCGATATCCTTGAGGGCTTCCGCACGCGCAACGAATTCCACGGCGGCGAGATCGGCGTGCAGGCACAAGTGCAACGCGGCCGCTGGTCGCTCGGCGTGTTGGCCAAAATGGCGATCGGCCGCAATCGGCAAGAGGTGACCATCGACGGCCGCACGATCACCACCGTGCCCGGCCTCTTGCCGGTAACCGGCCCGGGCGGCCTCTTGACGGCCCCGACCAACATCGGCTACCACCGCGACGATCAGTTCACGCTGATCCCACAACTCGGCCTCGAGCTCGGATATCGGCTGAACTGCCGCCTGCGGGCGTACGTGGGCTACAATCTGCTCTACTGGGCCCACGTGCAACGTTCGGCCGACCAGATCGACACGGTCGTCGATCCCCGCAACCTCCCACCCCCACAGGCCGGCGGAACGCTCCACCCGGCCCCGCAACTGAACGGCAACGACTTCTGGGCCCAGGGGCTGAACCTGGGAGTGGAGGTACTAGGGAAGGTGAAGGATGAGGGCTGAAGGATGAAGGCGGTGTTGCGGCGGATCGTGTTCGGTGCTGCGCAGACCATTCACAACCGACCGCCCACAGCATACTGCCTACTGCGTACTGCCTACTGCCTTCTACCTACTGCTTCACAAGCTCTGCGATCTCCTTCGCGTTGAGCGGCCGGACGTAGAATCGCAGCTTGGCTAGTCGGCATGCCAAGTGTTCGCTTTCGGCCGTGTAATGTGGATTGCCGCCCAGCGCGAATTCGACGGCGGCCGAACGGACTTCGGCGGGCACGCTGAGCGTGGCGGCCGGCTTGCCGTCGACGTAGAGCGCTAGGTTGCCGCCGTCTTTGACCGCAGCGACGTGAATCCAACGGTCGAATTCGATCGGCACGCCGTCGGAAGAGTACGGCTGGCCGGCTTCGATCCGCGCGAAGAGCTTCCCCTCTTGGATGCAAATCCGCAACGGGTCATCCATGCCACGAGCCCAGGCGCTGACGACCTGCCCGACCTTCTCCGGCTGCCGTATCGGGTTGACCCACACCGACACGGTGTACTGACGGCTCGGAAACCGACGAAGACCGTAGACCAGCATACCGCTACGTCCGTCCAACTCGACCGCGCCGTTTTCGCCGTCGTCGACGCCCGGCGCGGGCTTCCAGCCGGTGGCGCGAGCCAGGCTGCCGAAGCTCGCGCACGGATCGCCGGCTAGATCGGCCGCGGTCAACAGGCCGTCGGGGCCTTCGCCGTATTCGGACAGAGCACTCGGATCCAGCGGTGGCAGGTCCGGGTCGATACGAAAGGATTTCGCGGGCGTACGACTCTCTGTCGTCCCGTGGGGGTTTGTAGCAATCACTTTCCAGCGGTAGATCGTGTCGGGCTCGAGTTGGCTGGCCAATGTGGCCGGAACGACCACCCGGTGGCCCGATCCACCGGCCACCTCGAACACCGGACCGTCGAAGCCGAGCTCTGGTACAACGACCACCTTGTGCGTTCTGGCATCGGCTTCTGCGGCGGGACGGCGCCAGGAGAAGATCATCGGCCCCGGCGGGACCGCCGAGCCGTTGGGCGGATGATCGGGCACTGGCGCGGGAGGGGCGATCTGCTCTGCCGGAAGCCACGACACGTAGCGGCTACCCGTGCTGCCGGCCGTGCCGAAATCGCACAACCGCAGAGTGCGCCCTTCGGCCACGGGCAGATCGACAAACAGCAGCGGAGCGAACTGCCCGATCCGCTCGCGATCGGCGTCCGGCGCCGGGAAAGAAACGCGTGCTTTGGCCAGCGCCGCCGGCGTGAGCACCGGGATCTCGGATTCGTCGAACGGGTTGTGCTGCACGTCGTAGGCCAACAGCAACGGCCCGCGATAGACCGACATCCGGCCGAACGCCTCCAGATCCCCGGACTCGTACCGCAACCGCATGTCGAAATCGAGCTGGACCTCGTCACCGGGCTGCCATTCCCGCCGGATCTCGAAGTACGTTCCGGAGGTGGCCAGCACACGTTCTGCGCCCGGCAGGCGAACCGTGCTCCGCCGCGACCAGGCCGGAATTCGCAGCCGCACGGCAAACTCGCTTGGTTCGTCGGGCGAGACGGCCAACCGGATACGTCCGCCGGCCGGATAGTCCGTCTGCTGCGATAGTGCGACCGGCGTCCCGTCGGCCAGATCGATCGTAGCTTTCATCGGTCCGTAATAGTTGACCGCCAGCCCGTCGCCGGCCCGCATCACGGCCCACTCGCTGAGCACGCCCAGCCCGCGTGGGGCGTTGACCGAGCAGCAGTTCAGCTCGGGCGTGCCGGGCCGCGCCTGAAACACGATCGAATGGGCCGACGCCGCCCGGGCGCCGGACATCGGTGTGTCGTACGTCCACCAACGTCCCGAGGGATGCTGCGCCGCGCGGACCAGGTTCCAGGTGGGAAGCTCCAACTCGTCGGCCGCCGCGGGATTGCCCGTCAATCGCAGCACGTCGACGGTCATCGCCATCCAGGCGATCGTACAGCAGGTCTCGATGGCGCTGGGCCGATACGGATTCCCGTCGGCCTGTTCGCCGGAGGAGAACGCCCCGCTGTTGCGTCGGTCGAAGCGGCGGATGCTCTGCCAGTGGTTCACCAACGCGGTGCGATAACACGGCTCGCCGGTGATGCGGTACAACTCGGCCAGGCCTTGCAGATCGTGCAGGCTCTCCCAGCGCGGCCGGGGCGTGCGGAAGAACTCGACGCCGGCCAGGCCCGTACGGAAGTAATCGCCCGCCCGCTGCCAGTCTTCTTCGACGTGCCGGGCCATCTTCAGGTATCGTGGGTTGCCGGTCTTGCGATGCAGCACGGCCATGGCGTGGATGATCGCCATGTTCATCTCGTGCGAGCCGGCGTCGAACACCCGGCGGTCGGTGTCGAGATACGTGTCGCACACCATGTCGGCGGCCTTCAGCGCGGCTTGCAGCGCAGCCGGGTCGCCCGTGTGTTCGTGCCACGCCAACAGCCCGAGGATCACGTGGTAATGGCCCCAAAGGTCCCAGTGGCCCAGCAGCCGCGACGATTTTGGAAACGGCCCGAGATAGCCGTCGTCGGCTTGCGAGGCGATCAGTTCGGCAACGACCGTCCGCACGGTTGCTTCCAGTTCCTCGTCATCGGTCATCCGCATCGCCTGCACGGCCGAGATCAGATACTTGCCCACAAATTCCCCCGCCCACGGCACCAGATTCGGCCCCGGCTGCCGATCCCGCAGCCGAAACATCCCCAACATCCCCGGGTTCGCCGCCGGCGCCGGCACCAGCCAGTTGCGGCAATTCGCCTCGATCCGCCGGGCCATGGGCCCCTCGAATTGGAATCGGGCCAAAGGGTCGGGTTCCAGTGGCGGCGTGGCAAACAGCCAGCCTGAAGCGTGCGCGAGAATCAACGACAGAAGCAGGAGAAGCGTTCGCATAGTCGTTACTCCAGGGCAAGCTCAAAAATCTGGGGGTAGTAGGTCTGGTTTCGATGCTCGGTCTTGCCGATTGGCGTCCATCGCCTGAAGGCGACTGAGTAGCTTCAGAAGCCTCTCGGCCGAGCCGCGCACATACCGGTCCGGATCGCGCAGGAGCCGCCTCACGTCGGCCGTGATGTCCCGCTGCCTCGGCGGCGAGATCGAAAGGGCGTCCAGAGCAGCGCGCCGCACCTCTGGATCGGGGGCATTGAAGAGACTGACAAGAGGCTGTGCCGCAAACTCCGGAGACGCGTGCAGATTCGCGAGCCCCCGTGCAGCCGCCACACGCACTCCTGGGCTCTCGTCTTTGAGAAGACGAATCAGCGCCGGCACAACCAGCGCGTCATCGTCGTGGACGCAGAGCATCGGTGCCAACGCCCTCGTTGCCAAAATGCGCACGTTTTCGTCGTCATCTTCAGACGCTGCCTTGATCAGAGCGTCTAGCGCCGCCTTCTTGGTCTTCATCCCCAGCAGCGCGGAGGCCGCGCGGCGCCGGATGACGATTCGCTCAGATTGAAGGGCGTTCACAAGTGCCGGGATCGCGGGGTCGCCGATCCTGCACAGAGCCTTAGCAGCCGGATGGTTCGGGAAATCCCAGGGGGTCGAGAAGCCCGCATAGCGCCGGTCCAGGACTTCCAGCAAGGCCGGGATGGCGTCAGCGGCCTTCGGCCCCATGTCGCCCAGCCCCCAGGCGGCTCCCGTCCAGACATCCTCGTCCGGATGTCTGAGCATTCCCGTCAACAGTGGGACCGTCTTCTCGGGCTCCGTACCAATCCGGCCCAGTACCACGGCAGCGTACATACGGGCTGTGTTCGACCATTCCACGTCAGATGTCGTCAGATCAGCCGATGGCTCCTTCTGGAGTAGTTCGACGAGCGTAGTCCTAGCAGAAGCAGGCGTCGAGCCCATTTCTACCAGCCAGCCAGCCGCTGTCGCTCGTACCCTCGGATGCGCGTGCTCAGCACCCTGAATCAGGAGCGGGACGAGCCGCTGCTTCTTCACGGGGCGGACGGTCCAAAAGGAACACCGGCAGACGTCGTCAAAGGCCGGATCGTCAGGGCGAAGAACGGCCTCGGCCAGCCAAAGAAAGATGTCACCGTAGCTATAGGGGTTCTCATACATCCCGTCAAAGTAGTAGCTTGAGACGTCACCCGAAGCAAAGGTCTTGGCCAGTTCGGGGAGAACTGACCTTCCCGCCTCGCCCATCTGCCCTATCTGGTGTATGGCAGCCGCATTCAAGTCCGGGTTCTTGCTGCGGAGCAACTTCGCCAGAGTCTTCGCGGTGCGCTCGGGGCCTTGTTTTTGTTCGAGATCGCGCACTGCTGAGAAGAAGCTGCTGGCTCCTCCCTGCCGAAAGGCCTCCTCAAGGGCGGAGTCGCCAGGCGACGCACCGGCGGCCGCCATCGCAATAAGCGTTATGAGAGTCGTCATGCCACCTCCCATTCTCCCCAGGGCAACCCGAGGGCGTAAGGGCCACCGATCACTTCTTCCCATGCGATGAAGCGAGTATCGCTCTTGCGTCGATATGGTACCCGACCTTCTGCAACGGGTTCATTTTACCACAGCCACGGACGTTGGTATACTAACCGTCCAGTCCCGTCAGACCGTCACACGTTCGGAGACGCCTCGATCATGACCGCTCAATCCCCTTCCCGGCGTGCGTTCCTGAAGTCCTCGACGGCGGCCGGCGCCGCTTTGGCTATGGCGCCCGCCATATCTACCGGCCAGACGGCGGCTTCCGAGCGAATCCGCGTGGCCGTGGTCGGCGTGCGGGGGCGGGGACGCTCGCATATCCGGTCGCTGCAGAAACTGGCCGAGCAGAACGTCGAAGTCGCCGCGCTTTGCGACGTACACGAAGGCATCCTCGGCCAACGCGTCGCCGAGTGCAAGGAGGCCACCGGCCGGCGGCCCGTCGGATACGTCGACTACCGCAAGCTGCTCGAAGACGATTCGATCGACGCCGTGAGCCTCGGCACGCCCGACCATTGGCACGGCTTGCAGACGATCTGGGCCTGTCAGGCGGGCAAGCACGTCTACCTGGAGAAGGTCGGCGCCCACAACATGACCGAAAGCCGGATGATGGTCGACGCGGCCAGGAAGTACGGCCGGCTGGTGCAGCACGGCACGCAGGCACGCTCCAGCGCTAACGTCCGCGAGGGCATCCGGCGGCTGCACGAAGGTGTGATCGGCAAGGTCTACATGGCCCGGGCGATCGCGTTCAAGTATCGGGCCGGCGGGAAGAACGATTTTGGCGACGTGCCGGCGGAGCTGAATTGGGACCTGTGGCAAGGCCCCGCCCAGGCGAAGCCGTACAACGGCCTGGCGTTTAGCCCGCGGTGGCGGTTCGTCAAGGAGTACGGCAACGGCCAGATCGGTGCCCAGGGCGTGCACCAGCTCGACATGATCCGCTGGGGGTTGAAACTCGACACGCACCCGGTGGCCGTGCAGGCGATGGGCGGCAAGTACTCGCGGCCGACCTGCGACGAGACGCACCCGACCGAGCTGGCCGTCAACTACCAGTTCGCCGATCCGGACGTGATGGTCACGTTTGAAACCCGCACCGGCTTCGCCAACCCGGAGGCCGGCATGGGCACCAAGTACCCGTGGGTCAACCGCCGCGACCTGGTCGGGGCGATCTTCTTCGGCTCCGACGGCTACATGATCATCCCCGACTTCAGCAACTACTACACGTTCCTCGGCCGCAACCACGAGCCCGGTCCGTGTACGCCCGACGCCGAGCCGCTGATGATGGACGACGGGCACATGGCCAACTGGATCGAGGCGATCCGTGCCGGTGACGCGAAGCGTCTTACGTCCGACGTCGTCGAAGCCCACCTCTCCTCGAGCCTTTGCTACCTCGGCAACATCGCCTACGAAACCCGGCGGACGCTTGATTTCGATCCGGTGAGCGAACGCTTCATTGATGACGAAGCCGCGTGTCGGTTGTTGACACGGGAGTATCGCAGGCCGTTTACGCTGCCGGCGAGGGTCTGAATCCGAGGAGCTTGGAGAAGTCCTCATGACGAACGCAGTGAGCACCTACGGATTTGGAGATGCGGAAGCGTTGGCCTCGGCCCTCGAACCATGGCGCGGCGGTAGAGCACGAGTCCTGGAATACACGGCATCACACAAGACCCTCTCCATCTGGATCACGAAGCCCGATGGGGGCTGGATCATCGGTGACCCCAGCGATGGCGGTGTGCTGCTGCACTGCGCTGTCTGTATTAGAGTCGCATTCGATGATGCGTGGGGGCCGATCCATTTCGACGTGTCGGGACCTGCACGAGCCGAGAACGACGCACTTCTGGAAATCCGAGACTCAGACAGATTCCATGTCAAGTGTTGGGATGCGCAAGTGACGGGGGTGTTTCGCGACTGGTTCCATTATGTGGAGTGGGAACAGCAGAGCAGCCGCGGCTGATCCAGCAGCGGCAAGTCACGGCGGACTCGGGCTGAGCCCTCGCTGTGAGGCTACACTGCCCGTTCGCACAGCAACCGATACCCTCGCTCCGCGCTAGCTTGTCCAATGCCCAACGCCTGCTTCAGCACATAATCCCGGGCCATCGGATTGCGCATGCGGCGGATCCGCAGCGCATGGATCGGTCCGATGTCTCGCGAGAACGCCCACGGCTGGCAAGGCACAGGGAAATCGCTGCCGTGGACCAGCCGCTCTCGGGCCAAATCGTCGGCCAACAGACGGCGAAAGTCGTGCAGCTTGTTAAAACGGGCCAAGGCGGCCGTGTCGCCGTAGAGATTCGGATACTCCCGCAGCATCTTCAAATAGACCGGCAGCGTCCGGGGATACTCCCTCGGGTAGTTCGTGCCGCAGTGGCAGGCGACCACCGTGCAGCCCTGATCGAGCGCTAACTCGAGCTTCCGCGGATGACCCAGCGCGTTGTCCAACACGGGCACGGCGTGTTCGTGGCCGGTGTGGACGATCAACACGATATGCCCCTTGGCACAGCGGCGAAAGAACTTCGCATGTCGCTTGTCGGCCAGGTCCGTGCCTTGCGTCGGCGCCAACAGCTTCAGCCCGCGAGCGCCGCGCTCGATGCAACGCTCCAATTCGTCGATCGCGTCGGCCCGATCGGGATTGACGGAAACGCAGGGAACGGCCCATTGCGGAAAGCGGGCGGCAATTTTGAAGACGTAATCGTTGGGCACGTAGAAGTGTGTGTTCGGCCAATCGGGTTTGCCGTTGCTGCCGTAGACGGCGTCGAAGGCCAGCAGCCCGCACTTGGCCGGACCGGAGTCCTTCATGAACTCGGCCAGCGCCGCGACGTAACCCTCGTCGTAGGTGGCCGCGCGGCGTCGAATGCCCAGCGTACGCGAGAGGACCTGAAACGGCACGCCGTCGGTCACCTTTTTCGACAGCCGACATCCCGACCCGGCGTCGCCCGTGCCGGCCAGATGAACGTGCATGTCGAGCGTGTTCCGCGCGGCCGTTGGTTTCTGCAGGGTTTGCTGCGCGTCGGACAACGCCGGACGCATGGCCGGGGCAGCCAGCATGCCCGCGAGAAACTTGCGGCGACCGAAGCGGCTCATGTCGATCTCCCGGTGCGTCGTCTGAGGGGGTGCAGCATCTGCTCTGGTCGGTCTGCTTTGGCAAGACGGGCTCTCGCCTCGCAGGGAACTAGGCATATTGTCCATTCCCGGCGCCGCAGATTCAAGCTTCACCGGGCCAGTAGCGTTGGACACCGCATTTACCTGTCCGATCTGGGGGCATAGAATCCTCGCACGGCAGGTGGACACTCCGCCGATTCGGCCGCACGTGCATCACTACGATCTGCAAGGGACCGACTGGCGGCACGACGAGCAACGCAAGGCCTACCGCGACGCCATCCGGCCGTACGACGTGATTGCCGTCTTTCACGGCCACACCGGCACGGGCGTTTATCGGTGGAAGCCTGAAGCCGCAGCGTCTGCATTGAACGTGGTCAACACCGGCCAGACGGAAAACGGCTTCTTCGTGGTCCAGATTTCCGACGCGCGGATCCGCTTGGCGTATCGGGCAAAGATAGGAGTCAAGATCACGCGCGAGTCAGGCCGGGAGCGGCGCAAATGGGACGGCTCGTGGGGATGGCGGCATCTTCACCAACGGGAGCTTCGCCAATAGCGGGCATACGTGTTGCGGGGCACGGAGCCGAGAAGCGGGTGAACGGCCGGGCCGGGCATCGGGGCTCTTGCGAACACGCTGAATTTGCGAACCAGTTCTGACGGGGGGCTGGATGTACTCGCTCCCTCTGATTCCGCCCGCTTACGGTGGAAATTGCCCTGCAACACGCGCGTGCCTGGCCTGCAGCGTCAAGCGTCAATCGCGCCGGACTGCTGGACGGCGGGGGATTTCATCGATTAGTCCTTATATAGCAACATGTTACGGAAAACAAGGTCCGCGCAACGCTGCGATTACCTCGCGCCGGATTTTCCACCCCCGTCGCCCTAATTGCGGTCCATCTACTTGCCTTGCCCAAGTTGCCCAATTAAGATGAAAGACGTGGATATTCCCGCTGCCTAGCCACGTGTGGTAGATAGGACGTCCACACGACGATCCAACGCCCCGCTGCCGGCGACGTTGCGTCGGCACGGGGGAAGTGTACCGTGCAAGCGCACACTACGAGCGCGCGGCAAGCGTACCGGGCAAGCGTACCGGCATGTCCCCTCCCCTCGGAATTGGAGAAGTTAGTAATGCGTTGTCGAGCCCTCGAATCCCGCGTATTGTTGCTGCTGGCGGTGGTCGTGCTGGCATGGAGCCTGCCGACGGCGGCCGTGGCACAGATCGGCAGTGCCGGCGTCGTCGTTGACGCCAAGGGCGTGTTGCACACGCAGTTCTATCCCGATCCCGGCGGGCGGCTGATGCAACAGCGGATCGCCGCGGCCCGCGCGTCGATCGCCCCCGAGGTGAACAAGTTCAGCGCCCGGCGGATGATCTCGTTGAACCGGCTGGAGGAGATCGTTCGCCAGCGCAACGGCGTGATCACCGACGAGATGCGTTACCTGGCCGGTTTGCAGCGGATCGAGTACGTCTTCTACTACCCCGACACGGGCGACGTGGTGATCGCCGGTCCGGCCGAGGGCTGGGTCGCCGATCCGGCCGGCCGCGTGGTAGGGATCACCCGCGGACGCCCCGTCGTGCAGTTGCAGGACGTGGTCGTCGCGCTGCGTGCGTTTCCGCCCAGCGGACGGGCCACGGGCCTGATCGGCTGCTCGATCGATCCGACGCAACAAGGCCTGGCCGACATGCAGCGTTTCCTGCGGCAGTTCGGCCCGCACGCCGTGCCCGGCCAAGAGCAGATGATCGCCAACGGCCTGCGAACCAGCTTGGGCTTGCAGACGGTGAGTATCCAAGGCGTTTCGCCGGCCACCCACTTCGCTCAAGTGCTGGTCGAGGCCGACTACCGGATGAAGTTGATCGGCATCGGGTTGGAGCGGCCGCCGGTGCGGCTGGCCAGCTACGTCGATCGGGTGAGCCCGGCCCAGGTCAGCCAGAACGCATTGCAGCGATGGTGCTTCGTGCCCGACTACGAGTGCGTTCGGGTGAGTGAAGATCGTTTTGCGATGGAACTGGTCGGCGACGGCGTGAAACTCGTCGGTGAGGACGAAGTGGTGATGGCCGACGGTCAGTTGAAGTCGTCGATCCGCAGCAACACGGCCAGCCGGACGTTCGTCGAGGGCTTCACCAAGAAGTATTCCGAGTTGGCCGACGCCTCGCCGGTCTACGCCGAGTTGCGAAACCTGATCGATCTGGCGGTCGCGGCGGCGTTCATCCAGAACGAGGACTACTACGGCCAGGCCGACTGGAAACTGGACTACTTCGGCGACGAGAAGAAGTTCACCGTGGAAACCTACGCCGCTCCCAAGACGGCGGCCACGGCCTGCAACGCCATCTGGAAGGGCCGCCGGCTGATGACGCCCATCGGCGGCGGCGTGACGATCCATCCGCGTCAGGCATTGGCCGGCGACCGCCTGCTGGAAGACGAGGGCGGCCGCGTCGCCCGAGTGCGGAAGGAGACCACGCTGAAGTTGGCCGAGGGCCAATGGTGGTGGGACTGACCGCCGATCGTAGCCGTCTCGCTCCGCGAGACGTTGCACATCTTGCGGAGCAAAATGGCTACTGTGGAACAATCGAAGTAGCCGTCTCGCTCCGCGAGACGTTGCACATCTTGCGGAGCAAGATGGCTACTGTGGAACAATCGAAACAGAGGCTCTTTGGGCCGGTCATTGGTAGGTGGCCGGCCCTTCCTCTTGCGCCGTCCGAACCGGCCCGGCGCCTTACTCCCCGGCCGCGTCGCCGAAACAGATCACCTTCCCGTCGATCATCGACAAGTAGAGCTTCCCGCCGGCAGCCGAGAGGCCGTCGAACGCCGGCTGCGACGGCAGCGGGCAGGAACTGATCAGCGCGCCGTCGGTGGCCGAGAAGACCTGTAACAGGGCCTTGCCGCGGCCCTCGAAGGTGGCCAAGGGGTCGTCCGGGTCGAGCGCGTCGGGCATTCCGGCCGCGATCAGCCGGTCGCCGGCCAGGACCATTGCCCGGATCCGCAGCGGCACCATCTTCTGCCACTTTGCCGGTTTGGTGCGGACGTAGCCGGTGCCCTTTTCGGCGCCGCGGCCGCCACGGCGGTGTTGATCCGTGAGGGTTTCCTTCGGCAGCCATTCGATGCGTTTGACCGTCTTGGCACGATCTTCCAACGCCGGCTGGTTGTCGTTGTCGTCGGCAAACAGCAGATAGCCGTGTTCCTCCGGGATAAACAGCGGGCTCCACTGGTGTCGGCGGTAGAAGTACTTCACGGCGTACGTGGTCGTTTCGTCGAAGACCACGAGTTGTCCCGCCTTGGGCGATTGCTGGGCGAAGTAGAACCCCGGCCAACGCTCGCCGTACATCCAATAGACGCGGTCGAAGCCGGTGTCGTCGAGGAACCCGCCGGTGGCCGCGAGGTGATTTGCGCCCATGGCCAACTCGCCGAGGTCGCTTTCGCGCGGCGTCTTGATGCGGTTGAGCTTGGCGTCGAACTTGACGCGCTGCATGTAGACGTCCTTGCCGTCGCTGACAAAGAGGTCCGGCAGGTACCCGTCCATGGCGAACGGCCGGCCGACGTCTTCTTTGATATTCGGCCAAGGGCCTTCGAGATGGTGGGAGTTCAACACCTTGCCGGAGTTGGCGTCGAGTGCATAGACCAGGATCCCGCCGTCGAGGAACGAGGAGCGCCCGGCGGCGAAGTAGACCACCGAGTCTTGCACCAGCACGCTGCCTTGCACCGGCCATACCGATTCGACTTGTCCGTACGAAACCAGCCGCTGCTTATCTGGGGCGGCGCGGAAACGCCATGCCAGCGCCCCGTCGTCGGCAGACAAGCTGTATACCGAGCCGTCGCGGCAGCCGAACAACACGCGGCCGTCGTGGATCGTTGGCGAGGAGTCGATCCGTCCGCCGGCGGTGAAGCTCCAAAGGTCCGATCCGTCGGCCGCGTCGAGGCAGCGAATCCGATGGGCGTCCTTCTCCGCAACAAGCAGCCGTTCGCCCACGACGATCGGCTGCGAGCCGCGGCAGGCAAGTTCGACGTCCCACAGCGGGCTTGGCTTTTCGGGCACGGCCGAAGAGGTCGAGCCACTGCGCAGACCGTCGTGACGATACATCGGCCAGTCGGTGGAATCCGCTTCTATGATTGATGATCTCTGATTGTAGGCCGGGCCGCGTTCGAGGGCGGCGTCGGTGGCCGGCTCGAGTTCGTCGGTAGCATCGGACGACATGGCCAGATAACCGAAAACCTTGGCGCCGGGATAGCAGAAGCACTGGCTCGGCGGGACGTATAACAGGCCGTTGGCCGGCGTGGGACCGGTGAAGCAGGGGGCGCGGAGCCAGTCGTTACGCATGTGGTCGTCGCCGGCAACGTCGATGAACTCGGCGCCGCGCTTGGGCCAGATCAAGAAACGCTCGGTCGCCTTGCCGCGATGGCAGCGGTAGTGATGGCCGGGCGAAATCGTCTTGTCGAGCGTCAGGGTATGGCGCACCTCGCCGCTCTTCAAATCGCAGCCGTCCAGCGAGTTGCCGGCCCAAACGATCCCGTCGGCCACGAACAGATCGGTCGGTTGGGTGCACGCGCCGGCCAGCGGCCGGCTGCTGCGGCGTTGCCAAAGGAGTTCGCCGTCGTCCAGCGAGAGCGCCGTGAGGAAAGCGCCGGGCTTGCCTGGCTTGGCCGAACCGCTGGAGGCCGGCGTCTGGCCCGGGCAGTTCAACAGCACCACGCCGTCGTTGATTACCAGGATCACGCTGCCGGCTGCGGTCGTGGAGATGTTGTTCGGCGCCCGCCACGCCTGGCCGCCGGTCTTGGCATCAAGGCAAACCAAAGCCTCCATGTCGTGATAGACCACGCGGCCCGCTTGGGCCGAAAGCGAATACGGCAGCACGCGGGCGTCTTCCTTGTGCCAGAGCAACTTGCCGGTCTCGACGTCCACCGCCGCGAGTGAATCGTGCAATGCGTCGCGGCCGATGCGCTCGGTCGCCCCCACCGAGCGTCCCTTGGTCTTCTTGACGATCAACACGCCGTCGGAGAGGACCATCTCGTCGGCGCCGCGCGTGCCCGGCAATGCCTCGGTGAGGATCTTGCCGGTGGCCGCGTCGAGCACCGAGACGGGCGAGTCGAGGAAGCCAAGCGTGACGTAGACCCGGTCGCCTTGGGCGACCAGCCGGCGGGGGATCGTGTGGTGGATGTTCCAGCGGTTGCCCGTGCCCGTGCCGAACTCCGGCTGCCAGCGGCGCATCGGCACCTTCCATAGCAAAACGCCGTTGGCCGCGTCGCGGGCGATCAGCTTGCAGCTCTGCGGTACCTTGCGGTAAACGCCGGTGGGGCCCTCGTCGAAGATAGTGAAGATCCGCCCGCCGGAAGTGACCACCGCGTTGACGCTGCTGGGAAACTCGTGGCTGCGGCACCAGCGCGGCTCGGCCACCCAGCGAAGCGCTCGCGGCGAGCCGATCTGCTTGTCCTCGGCCACCGCGTTGCCGCCGGAGTCGTGGAGGAAGTGGGTCCACTCGTCGATCTCGTCCGGCCGCGGCTTGACGGTCTTCGTCCAGCGGTCGCCCTGCTTGATGAACGCCACGCCGTCGGGCGCGAGCACGCGTTTGACTTCGTCGATGGTCACTTCGCCCAAGTCGTCGGCGATTAGCAGATTGACCAGATCGCGGACGTAGGGCAGGTTTCGGCCGTCGAACCGATCGGCAGAGACCGGGCCGTAAAGCCCCTTCTCGTGCAGCAGCTTCCGCGTTTGTTCCACGCAGGCTTCGTCGGTATCGAGACCGTGGACCAGGTAGCGGTCGTTGATCCGCAGCGAGGCCGTCAATTCGCCGTCGCCACAGCCGAGATGCACGACCAGCCCGCCTTGCACGCCGGTCGCCTCATAGACCGACCCCGCGGTGACGGGCTCGGCCGCTGCCGAACCGACGACGCCTACAACCAGTAAGCCTGCGACGAATGCGACGCCCCATTTGCCTGTGCGGTTCATTCTCTTGCTTCTCCGTTGAGGGTTTCTTCCGGGTCGATATACCATTGTAGGCTACCCATCGGCCGAGGCGATTGCAAGGGACGCGGCACGTGGCGCAGGAGAACTGCAAGGTGTGCGGGAGCCCGAAAAAGGGGACTGGCTCCGTCGACG
>CAYYNP010000090.1:0-31289 GCA_964472545.1 uncultured Planctomycetaceae bacterium
AGCCACATCGATCGTCGACGGAGCCAGTCCCCTTTTTCGGGCTCCCGCACACTCTGCAGTTCTCCTGTGGGTCGCACGGGGCTGTTGGCTCCCCCTGGTTTCCCTGGTATACTCACTATGATGTCGGTTCCGCTCGTCAATTGAACCGTCTTGGGGTCGCGTAGGCGACGGCCCCGGGGAAGCGGGAGACACGCCATGGGTCTGCGAAGGCGTTGTACGGGTGTTGTGTCGGCGATCGCGATTCTTGCCCTCTTGGCGAGCCGGTGCTTGACGGCTTTGGGGCAGGTTAGTCCGCCCGGGCCGCCGCGGCCGGGGCAACCGCCGTATCCCAGCCAGCCGCCGATTCCCGGCCAGCCACCACATCCCCCGCAACCGCACATTCCCGGTATGCCGCGCCCCGGCCCGTCGCAGATGACGCCGTACGAGCGGTCGTTGCTGGATCGGGAGAACCGCTCTCGCCAGCAGGCCGAAGACCTTCGGCGACAGAAGAAATACTCCGAGGCCATCACGGCAGCCGAGCAGGCACTTCAGTTCAAGCAGCAACGGACGCGTATGCCCCCCAGCGCCGAAGATCAGAAGTGGTTGACGGATCTGCGGAACGAGAGACTCCGCGCAATGCCCGCCACGGGCATCGTCGGCGAGGCGGGCGTGCATAACGCGGGCTACCTTGCAGGACTTGCCCGGCGCGAGTCGGAGTGCCGAGCCAAGGTCGAACGGCTACGTCAAGCACGCCGGTTCGAGGCAGCGCTTGAGACGGCAAAGAAGGCCTTGGACTGGAAGCGTCAGCGCACGAGCAGACACATCGACGCCGAAGACCAGGAGTGGCTGACCAAGCTGTCGATTGAGATGTCCCGAGAAGCGCACGGCCTTGGCGCCTCGAAGGCGGAAGAGGTTCTGCGGATGGAGTATCGAGACAAGTGGTTCGACATTTCCAAGCATCCACTCGATCGCGGGAAGATGGCTCGGAGCATCAACGAGGCGAAAGAGACGCTCGAGTCGAAACAGGGGCAACTCGGCCAACAACACGCGGAAGTGGCCGCGGCCCGGGCTCGGTTCGAGGAAATCGAAGAGAGACGAAATGAGTTGGTCGAACAGCTTCAACAGCAGTTACAGCGTCGAGATCGGGCGTTTGTGCAGGGTGAATTCGCGACGGCAGCCGATTCCGCGGAGGTGGTTGTAGATCTCTGCGAACAAGTCTACGGCGAGGGCGATTTGATTACGGCGGTGGCAGCCGGCGAGTGGGGGCGGATAGCGCAGAGGGACGTGCAGTTCGCCTGGTCGCCAAAGGCCTTTTCACTGGCCGAACAGATCTTCACCGAAATCTACGGCGAGACGCACTGGCGAGTTCGCCATCTCCGTGTGGAGTTGGAGGAAGGTGCCAAACTGGGCACGCAGGCAGGCGACATGCGATGGAGGACGTTCATGTCGACCAAGCTGCTGGAAAGGGGGCACTACTACGATGCGATCGTGCTAGCCGGAGAAGACAGGAGATTCTTCACGGGAAACGTGGTCGCACCGCGGTCGTATCTCGCCTGCAGCCTGGCGAGCAGGGCCCGCGTGCTGCGCGCCTACGGCGCCTACTGGGAATCGGTGCCGGCACAGCGCGACGCGCTCGAAAGCCTGCGTGAACTCTACGGCGAGGAGCATCCCGACTACGTCGAGGCGCTGGGCGATCAGTATGTGGCCTACACCGAATTAGGCGATTTTGCGAAGGCCCAGACCACGGCACGCCGGGCGGCGGAGCTTGCACGAATCGTCTGGGGGCCCGAGCATCCACGGTATGCCGCCAGTTTGGTCCACCTTGGTGAAGCCCACCTGAACCTCGGCCAGACCTCCGAGGCGAAACCGTTTCTGGACCGGGCACTGTGGATCAGCGAGCGGCACTTCGCCCAGTGTGCCGTCCTCTATACCGACGCGCTCTGCCTCTTGGCGGAGGTCGGCCAAAGACTCGGGAACCTCGATGCGGCCAAGAAACTCCTCGAGCACGCCCTGAAGAATCGACTCGCCAATCCGGGCCCCGGGCATTCGAAGACCGTCGAGACTCGGGCCAGTCTTGCATGTCTGGACGTTGCCCTGGGCAACTTCACCGAGGCCGAGAAACTGTATCAAGTGGTGACTGACAGGCCGATTCACGACTGGCACCCTCAACACGCCCGCCACTTGGCCGATCTGGCCAGGATGCACCAGATCAACGGCGACCACGACAAGGCGGAGCCGTTGCTGCAACAAAGCCTGGAACACCTCCGCCGCAACCTCGATGGCTCGTTCGACTCCCTCTCCGAACGCCAGCAGTTGGCGATGACCGCGAACGCGCGGGACGTCTTGTTCACGTACCTCGACTCGGCGACCCAACTGGGATTGCCGGGGGAGAAGGCCTATCGGCATCTGCTGGCGTGGAAGGGAGCCGTGTTTGCCCGGCGGCGGCTGGCGCTGGAAGCGGTGGTCGGCGACGAAGACGCTCCGTTGCTGAAGAAGCTACAAGAGACTTCTCGCCAACTGGCCACATTGGCAATGATCCGCCCTGCGCCGGAGCAGGAAAAGGGCTGGCGCGAGTCGGTTGACAAACTTACCGACAAGAAGGAACGCCTCGAAAGCGATCTGGCCGGCCGTAGCGAGGAATTCCGCAAGAGCCGGCAGAAGGTAACGCTGGAGTCGTTGCAGGCGGCGTTGCCGGCAGACGCGGCACTGGTCGATTTCCTCGATTACACCGTACGCCCGTCAAGCGCACGGCCGGGCGACGAACCGGCTCGGCAACTGGTAGCTTTCGTCGTCCGCCGCGGGCGAGACGTCGTACAAGTCGACTTGGGGCCGGTGACACCGATCCGAGAGGCTGGCGAGCAGTGGCGCCGGCTGATCGTCCGACGCGGCGGTGGCGTCAGCAAGACGGACCGCGGGCTGCGACTGCTCGACGAGGGGAATGACGACGACGCCTCGCCCGAACCGCCGCAAGACCGACTGCGTGCCCTGGTGTGGCAGCCGCTGGAAGCGCACCTTGAAGGTGTCGACAACGTGCTGGTTTCCCCCGATGGCGTCACCGCCAGCCTGCCGTTGGCCGCGCTGCCCGGCAGCGAGCCGGGCAAGTACCTGATCGAGGAACGATCGCTGATCGTGGTGCCCGTTCCGGGGCAGTTGCCGCAGTTGTTGGCTGACGGCGAGGCGAAGCCGGCCGACGACGACAAGGGGCCTTCGCTGATGCTGCTAGGCGACGTCGATTTCGCCGCGGCTGCCGGAACCACCCGCCTGCCGGAAGACCCGTTGGCGATGAACCGTCCGCGGTCGGCAGTGCGGTCGGCCGACACGGTTTTCCGTCCCCTACCGGGTACGGCGCGTGAGGTGGCGGCAATTGCCAAGCTACATCACGAGCGGTTTGGCGCCGCCTCGCTCGAAGAGATCCGCGGCACGGCCGCCACCGAGGCACGGCTGCGCGACTCGGCCGCGAAGCACCGCGTGCTGCACTTGGCTACCCACGGATTCTTCGCGCCGGCGAAGGAGGCGTCGGCAGCCGAGACTCCTGCCGGTGCCACCGCGTCCGTTCTCCGGTTGCATCCGGGGCTGATGTCCGGCCTGGCGATGGCCGGTGCCAACCGCCCGGCCGAGGTTTCCACCGCCGAAGATACCGACACCGTGACCGACGACGGCGTGCTGACTGCCTTGGAGGTGGCCGCACTCGACTTGCGCGGCGTCGATCTGGCCGTCCTCTCGGCCTGCGAAACCGGTTTGGGCGAGACCGCCAGCGGCGAGGGTGTGCTGGGCCTGCAAAGGGCCTTTCAAACCGCCGGAGCCGACGCGACCGTAACGAGCCTCTGGAAGGTCGACGATGTGGCCACGGAGACTTTGATGGTCGAGTTCTATCGGGTTCTTTGGGAAGAGAAAACGGGGAAGCTCGAGGCACTCCGCCGAGCCCAGTTGGCGATGCTCGACCGCTACGACCCCACGCGAAAGGAACTGCGGCCACGCGGCCTGGTGCTGCTGGACAAGAACACAAACCAAACTGCCGCGAAACCCGCGCGCCTTTCGCCCTACTATTGGGCGGCGTTCGTGCTCAGCGGCGACTGGCGATAAGGGAGGAGTCGGATGATCCGATCACTTCTTGGACAACAACTTGGGCTGATGTGCCTCGGCTGCATCCTGCTCGGCTGTGGCGGCGAGAGCGAGACCACCGTCACGGTCGAGAAGACCGAGCCACCGGCAGAACGGAAGCCGAGTTCGCAGGTCTTCATCGGGCCGTTTCCCGACGTCGAATCCGACAGCCACGCCCTGTTGGTGGCCTGCACCGATTACGACCATCTGCCGGAATCCGCCAATCTCGAGGGGCCCGCCAACGACGTGCGTCTGATGAGCCGCCTGTTGCGCGAGCACTTCAAGTTTCCCCGGCTGGCGATTCGGGTCCTATCGGAGGCGTCGGGCGTGAGGGCCCGCCGGCCGATACGTGCGAACATCGAACGCGAGTTTCTCGATCTTGCCCGGCGCGTCGATCCGGACGATCGCGTCGTCATCTTCCTTTCCGGCCACGGCACCCAGCAACCCGACGACGACCCGGACAATCCGGACGATCCCGAGCCGGACGGATTGGATGAGGTCTTCTGTTGCGCGGACATCGAGCCCGCCCTCATCCCGGGAATAACGAGAGCCCCCAACGGCATAACCGACGACGACTTCCGCGGCTGGCTCAAGGCGATCCGCGCCAAAGGAGCGTCGGTGTGGGTGATCGTCGACGCCTGCCATAGCGGAACGGCCGTCCGGGGCACGGAGGTCTTGCGCCAAATACCGCCGGAGATGCTGTTGACCGAGGAGGCGCTTCGCGCCGCGGTGCCGACGGCGGCGACGCGAAGCATCCAGCTCGACTCGACGTCCTTCGACGCGGGCGACGACGCCGGCGGATTGGTGGCCATCTACGCCGCCCAACCCCATGAGCCGACGCTGGAAATGCCGTTGCCGTTGGGCGAGGCCGACGCCGAGTGGTACGGGCTGCTCACGTACACCATGAATCAAGTTCTCACCGAGGCCGAATCGGCGATCACATACACGGAGTTGGTGCAGCGGGTCCATTCCGCCTACGTGGCCCTCGGGCGAATCGGCCCCACGCCGCTGATCGAGGGCGGCGATCGGCATCGGGAAGTCCTCGGGCAGAAACAATGGCCCGAGCGATCCCGATTCGTGCTGGAAATGGGCGACCGCGGAGAACCGCAGATTGCCGCGGGCAGCCTGCACGGCCTGACCAAGGGAACGATCCTGGCCGTCTACCCGCCTCCGGGAGAGGAGGACGAAGACAAGCCGTTGGGACACGTGAAGATTCGCAAGGCCAAGCCGGCCGTGGCGATGGTTGAGCCTTGCCGGCACGACGGAGTGCCCAAGCTCGAGAAACTGCCGCTGGGTGGGCGGTGCGAGTTGGTCCATCTCGACTACGGCAGCATGCGTTTGAGGGTGGCCGTCGATGCCGATTCGACCACCGAGGACGTGGCCGCGAAATGGCAAGCGCAACTCGATGAGGCGGCTGCCGCCCAGGGGGCCGTGCTGCAGCACGCCGACGACCCCGACACCGCCGACTGGCTGGTACGGCCTACCAAAGACGGCAAACTCCTGCTGGTACCCGCGGCAGGATGGACGGAAACGCCCGACGGACAGGTGCCCGCGTTCGGCCCCGTGGCGGCCGGCGACGATGCCATCCCGTGGTTGAACGATCGGCTGCAACGGATCGCCCGGGCGAAGAACCTGCTGAAGATCGGCGGCACGATGACGGCGCAGCGCCGCAAAGGACCGCTCGGTCCGCGGCGAGGGGGGAAGAAGGGCGTGCGAGCGGAACTACGGCGGCTGGACCATGAAGACGACGAAGGTAGCCCGATTCCCTGGGCGAAAGACGGGATCCGGTTCCGCCCGGGCGATCTGTTGGCGTTGCAAGTGGACAATCCCACGCGGCATTCGATCGACTTCAGCGTGTTGTTCGTCGACAGCGGCTTCGGCATCGTGCCGCTCTTTCCGCCGCCCGATTCGATCACCGACAACCGGTTGCCGCCCGGCGAGTCGCTGACCGTTGGTCCGATGCAGGTCGAGGGCGATTCGGTGGGGCTGGAACATCTGGTGTTTGTGGCCTTGAAGTCCGAAGGCCAACCGGTCGACTTCAACTGGCTGGCCCAAGATTCGATTGAGCAAGCTCGAGCAGCGGGCGCTGTCAACGGCGCGGAGCGCGGCCTCGACAGTCCCCTGGGGCAACTGCTACGCACTGCCCTCTTCGCCGACGGCGCCCAAAGAGGCCTGAAGATGGCCGACACCGACAGCGTCGAGATGCAAGTCATCTCCTGGCAAACGTCGCCGTAACAGCCTCCCGTCGTACCGCGCATGTGCAGATGTGCCGGTCGTCACCAACCGCATGGCCAGCCTATGCTTGCTGCTATACGGCGACCACTGGGACGCCTACTGGACGGCAACCTAAGGCCCACAATCGATTACTGCGCCAGGCGGGAACCGGAGTTGGCCGCGGGACTCCACAAATGCTATAATCCGGGCACTTCCTAACAGCAGGCTTCCCAACTGTTTAGCGGCCGCTCCCGCCGCTGCTAAACGGCTGAGGCGACGACTCGAACCATGGAGATTCAAACGATGTTTAGCTGTCGAATAATACGATTCGGTGGAATCCTCTGCGGACTACTGCTGGCCGTCGTCGTGCGGGCGGAGGAGCCGCGGAACATCGCTCCGGAGGCCACCGTCTCGGCCAATAGCGAATACAGCGGCGACTATCTCGCCCGCTGGGCCGTCGACGGCAAGATCCCGGCCGCCTGCTGCAAGCAAGACATGCGGCAGGCCTGGTGCGTCCGCGGCGACGCCACCAAGTGTACCGGCGAGTTCACGCTCGCCTGGGACAAGCCGGTCGACGTGGCCGAGATCGTCTACTTCGGACGTACCGGGCAGTTGATCGAGGAATGTTTCAAGGATTACGAGGTCTACGTCGACGACGGCCAGCAACCGGCCGTCAGCGGGGCGTTTGAGAAGCGGCATGGAGCACAGCGGATTGGCTTGTCACAAACCGGCGTGAAGAAGATCCGCATCAGATTCCTCTCGGCGCACGCCGGCGGGCTCAATCCCGGGGCGTCGGAAATCGCCGTATTCGACCGCCCGGTGAGCCGGAAGCAACTCCTGGCGATGACGATCCCGCCCGAGGAACGCACGCCCGAGGCGGTCGCATTGCGCGACGACCTGACGGCCGGACGGCTGGGCTTTCGAGATATCATGGTCGTCAAACGTCATCCGCTGAACATCTCGCACGTCTACGTCTACCACGTCGAGGGTTTTCAGCACGGCGGCGGGCTGTACGTCTATACGCCCGACGAGGAGGGCGGGAAGCTGCGTTGCGTAGTCGATTCGTCCGAGGGGATGATCTCCACTGCCGATCTCTCCTACGACGGCAAGCAGATCGTCTTCGCGTGGAAGCGCGGCGGCCTGGTCCGCTGCAATCCGGTGGCCCATATCGAGGATATCGACCGCTCGGTTAGCGACAACAACTACCAGATCTATCGCGTGAACATCGACGGCAGCGATCTGCGACAGCTTACCGCCGGGCAGCACTACAACCTTGATCCCTGCTGGCTGCCCGACGGCGGGGTCGCCTTCATTTCCGACCGCAAGCCAGCCTACGCCTATTGCTACGTGGTGACCTCGCCGGTCGTCTATCGCATGGACCCCGACGGCGACAACCAGCAGCGGCTTTCGGCCAACTACCTGATGGACTTTACGCCCTCGGTGCTAGGCAACGGGCGGATCATCTACACCCGCTGGGAATACGTCGACCGCGCCGCCTGCCCCATCCAGAGCCTCTGGACAATCAACCCCGACGGCACGGGCCTGGCGGGCTACTACGGCAATCGGGTGCTGTCGCCGGGCACGTTTATGGACGCCCAGCCGGTGCCCAACACGAACATGGCGATTGCCACGGCGACCAACCACAACGGGCCCTGCCGCGGCGGCATCGTGCTGATCGATCCGAGCAAGGGTGCCAACTCTCCGGAGGCACTCACCAACCTCACGCCCGACGTGGACATCTACGCCCATCGTATGGGCGGCGGGCCCTTTGGCAACGGCATGCTCGACTGCCGCATCGGCGGCACCTACGAGAAGCCGTTTGCCGTCGACGGCCATCGTTTCCTCGTCTCGCAGGCGGGCGCTTTGAAGCTGCGCGACTTCGACACCAACTCCGTCACGCTGCTTCCGCCGCAGGACGGGATGGGCTTCTACTGCGGTCAGCCGGTTCGTGATACGCCGCTGCCGCCGGTGCTCACCGGGGCCACGACCGACAAAAACGTCGTGTTGCCCGAAGACGGCAGCGTTTCGGGCGCCTGGGCCACGGTCTTCATGCAGGACGTCTACAAAGGGCTCGAACCGCACGTCAAGCGTGGCGAAATCAAGCGGATCGCCGTGGTGCAGGAGATCGAGAAGAGCACGCACACGCCGCAGAACAATCTGAATCTAAGCGGCGCGGGCATGCGAAACATCGCCGTGTTCGGGTTCCAGTTCCCGCTGGTCTCGTGCGGCGCGACCTACGCCCCGAAGAAGCTCTGGGGATTCGCCGAGGTGGACGAAGACGGCTCGGCCGCATTCCGCGTTCCTTCCGAAGTGCCGATCTACTTCATGGCCCTCGACGACGAAGGCCGGGCCTTGCAGCGGATGCGGAGCTTCACGCATTTGATGCCGGGCGAAGTACAGGGGTGCGTGGGATGTCACGCCGAGCGGAACTCGGTCGCCTCGCACCCGGTGCGTCAACTGGCCATGCGCGGCCAGCCGCAGGACCTCGTCGAGCCGCAGTGGGGGGTGGCCGGTTTCAGCTACGACGACGTCGTGCAGCCGGTGTTCGACCGCCACTGCACCGAATGCCACAACGAGCGAGAGCAGCCGGCCAACGTCGATCTCGCCGGCGACAAGACCGATTTCTTCAACGTCTCCTACGATGTCCTCTGCCGCACCGGAACGCAAGGCGAATGGAATTGGGTGCACCACGGCAGCCCCTCCGGCCCCGAGTACGACAAGGTCCGCGGCATGAGCCCTTACACCGAGTGGATCTGGACGATCAACGGCGCCGGCCACAACGTCACCGAGATCACGCCGCGTCGTTGGGGCAGCCCGGCCAGCATGGTGGCCGAGATCATCCGCAGCGGACACCCCGACGACGACGGCAAGCCCCGGGTCGACGTGCCCGACGCCGACCGGCGCCGGGTCTATCTCTGGCTCGACCTGAACGTGCCCTACTACGGTACGTCGTCTTCGAACCACAAGAATCGCCTCGGTAGCCGCCGGATGCTGCCGCAGCAACTCGAACCGACGCTCAAGGAGGTCGCCGCCCGGCGCTGTGTCTCTTGCCACGCCGACGGCATTCCGCGCAAGTTCTACACGCGGATGCTCGAGCCGGAGAACAACAACTTCATGCTCGCGCCGCTGGCCAAAGCAGCCGGCGGGACGGAGAAATGCGGCAAGGCGATCTTCACCTCCAAAGAAGATCCCGACTATCGCAAGCTGCTGGAAACCTTCCGGCCGATCCACGAGTTGCTCAAGGACCGCCCCCGCGCCGACATGCCGGGGTTTGCAGTGTTGCCATAGGGCTCACCGCCGGTTGAGATTCTGGGTGGCTGGGGTCGAGGTGCGAGGAACGAGCATCGAGCCCCCAGACCGTGCGCCTTTGAGGTTCCGCGCCCTGGGGGCTCCACACTCGTCCCTCGTGGGTCGACCCCAGCCATCCCGTTTCCAAGATCGAGTGGCGTAACGGCGTGAGCCGAGTCACTTCGGGGGTTCCGGGTCGGCAAACTCGGAGTCGGGAATCTCGGGCGTTGGGAACTCGGCAACCACAGGTTCTGCGTCCGTCTCGTTCGCGTCGGTCGTGGAGTCGTCTTCCGGACCGGTTTCTTCCGGCCGATCGTCTTGCGGCTGCTGCGTTTGCTGCTTGCGGTGCTGATAGTCCTCAATGATCTCCTCGCGGAACCAACTCACCGTATCGACGACGACACGAAAGAGAAACCAGGCGATGAAGACCAGCGCGACCAGCCCGCCCACGACGATCAGCCACGAGGCTCTAGCGGCGAATAGGGGTGTGAACGACATAACCGATTCTCAACGCGAGCAAGAGAGCGGACGCTAGGCGCAGGGCAGCGCGAGGGTGCCATGCCCACGCTTGCGTGGGCATGCCCAAGTGTAGGCCGCCATCATGCCCACGCAAGCGTGGGCATGGTACGCCGCGACACAGCGGCACTCCTGTTCGCTGAATCCTCTCTTCGGAAGATTCCGTGCTACTTCAACGGGCTGCTACGAATCGTCCTTTGCCGCTTTGCCTTCCTTGTCCCAGTGGCAGTTGCGCTTCTCCGGGTCCAGGCGGTGCTCGCCGTGGCAATCGGTGCAATGCTTCGACTTGGACGTGCCGGCGAGGAACTTCTTGTGTGCCTTCTGCGGCAGTTCGTCCCGCTCGTGGCACTCGGTGCAGAGGTCGTTGACCTTCGCCCGGGAGTACATGATGTCCGGCGCCGTGCCGTTGCCGCCGTCGGCCCAGGACTCGTCGGCGATGTGTTCGTCGCACTCGCCGTGGCAGTCGGCACAGCCGATCTTCGCCTTGGCGTGGAAGACGGCGATCTCTTCGTCGACGTAGTTCAGATGGCAGACGTGGCAGCGGCTGTTGTCGGCCATCCCCTTCTTGGGCATGCCCGGCTCGTCGTCGTCATCCAACAACAACGGCGGGTCGTCGTCCAGCAGCAGCGGCGGGTCGTCGTCCAGCAGCAGCGGAGGCTCCTTCTCGTCCTCCGCCGCCTTCTTCTCGGCCGCTGCCTTGTCGTCGTCGGTAGTCTGCTGGCCAAACAGGCCTTCACCGTAGCCGATGAACACGACCGCCGCCACGGCCAACACCAACACGCTCGCGAAGTACTTCATTGATGCAACCTCTACACGTATTGCCAGTCTTTCAGCCACTGGTAGTTACCGGGCAGGTTGGCCCACATCTGCTTCGAGGCCCCGTCCAGTTCGGCCTGCTCTTTGACGTCCAGTTCGCGGCGTTCCTTCACCGCCTTGACCACGTTGTCGACGAACTCGGGGCTGTTGAGGCCGGGGATCGGGACCACGGTGTCGGAGTGGAGGATATACCGCAACGCCAAACGGGCGCGGCGGTTGTTCTCCTCCTGGTCGCCGCGGAACAGCGAGCCGGCTCCGAAGGGCTTGATGCCGAACGCACCCACGTTGCACTTCTTCAGCGCGTCGAAGACACTGTCGGTCTGGGCACGCTTACTCATCGTGGTAAACGGGAAGCAGACGCAGTCGATCTGCGGGAAGTACTCGATCATGAACTGGATCCAGCGGCGGTCGTGCGTCGAGAAGCCGATGAAGCGGGCTTTGCCCTGCTTCTTGGCCGTCTCCAGAGCCTCGACCATCTCGCAGGCCGTGTTGAAGGTGTGCCGGCCGCCGGGCTCGTAGCAGGTGATCCGCCAGAGGTCCGTATACTCCTGGTTCGAGTCGAGCAACGTACGGTCGAGCACTTCCAAGAGCTTCTTGGCCGTGCGGAAGTTCTCGTTGCGAATCTCGTTGCCGCAATGCGACAGGGCCAGATACATCTTGTCGCGGCGGCCTTCCAGGGCCTTGCAGTCGCGGCAGACTTCGCCGTGCGTGCATGCATCGATGTAGTTGACGCCCGCGTCGATGGCGCGGCTAACGATCTCCGTCCGCTGTTCGAGGTTGCTGCGGGAATGTCCGCCGAGACAGACGGCCGAGACCATCACGTCCATCGAGCCTTGCTTGCGATACTCCATGTTCTCGTTGTAGTTGAGAATCTTGGAGGTATCGACCGTCGCGCCTTCGCCGGGACGGACGACCGTCGCCGCGCCGATTCCCGTCGCCACTCCGGCAGCCAGCTTGGCTCCGTCGCCGAGAAACGTCCGTCGACTTACTGCTTTGTCCTGCATCGTGTTTTCCCTTCGTAATGCGAATAAGGGGGAATGGGTTCGGTCGCCAATCGCTGGGGCGAAAGGCGACTAGGGTCCGATCGTCTCCGATCGCGTGCTCCCCTATTTCTTCTGGTAAAGGGCCTTGACCTCGTCGGTCGAGAGGGCCCGGTCGTAGATTCGCACGTCGTCGAGCGCGCCGGCGAAGCCCTGCCCGATCCGCACGTCGATCTCCTTGCCGGTTTCGATCGGCCAGAGGTCCAACAGGCCGATGTCGTGGACCTCGGCCCCTTCGCCGTCGAGGTAGAGATTCACGCTGTCGTGCAGATTGGGCGGGTCGCCGCCGATCATCACGATCACGACGTGATGCCACTCGTCGTCGCTGATCTGGTCGTTCATGTAGTAATACCCCCCGCTGGGGGTTGCGCCCACCCGGCCGCGGATGAACCGAATGTGCCACATCTTGCCCGCGTCGTCCTCGCCCCAGCCCATCAATTCCCCCCGCGTGCTGGTCGTCTTGACCCACATCGCAACAGACCGCGCCTGCGTGCCGCCGACGCCCTTGTAGCCGGTGATTTCCAGCAGGTTCTCTTTGCCGTCGAACTTCAGAGCCTTGCCGATTCGCCCGTCGACCGAGCCGGCCTCGCACGAAAGACCTCCCGCGAGTGTGCCTTTGTGCCCGCCCTTGGAGGAGTCGGCGACGCTAGTGCCGGTGGTTTCATCGAGCTTCCACCAGCCGACCAGGTGCGGATCCGCATCAAGATCGGCAGCTTCGCCCTGGGCCAGGGCGTAGCCGACGGGCGTCAACGACAGGATCACAAGCAGAAGTAGGCTTTTCGACATGGTTTACTCCCTCTCTGGTCGTCTTTCTGGGTGTAGTTTCGCCACAACAACTCAACACCCCACCATAGCAAACGCCCGAGCGGCTGACAAGCGGCTTTGGCGGCCTGGGTATGCTAGCGAAGTCGTGATGATACTGGGGATTGCCGTGCTCGCAATGTTCCGATTGTGCCGATTGTATCGATATGCGTATCGGCCATTACAGACTGGGAATCGCCATCTTTGCCGTGCTCTTTGTCATCCTGGCAACCGGTACGGTATGGCCGCAAAGCCTTGCCCGGCTGATGCTTCCGGAGCAGCGGCGGATGGAGATTCGGGCCCCTTCGGCGCTCTCGACGGCCCGATTGCCCGATCTGCCCACCCCGCCGACCGTGGGCGACGAAGGCCCGGAGTTGCCAGAGTGCCAACTCTCGCTCGACGAGGCGATCCGCATTGCGTTGGCCAATTCCGAGGTGGTTCGTGTGCTGGGCGGCTCCAGCGGACGGACGATCTACGATCCGGCCATCAATAACACCCAGATCGATGCCGCCCGGGGGCGTTTTGACCCGTCGATCGACATCCGCAACGACTTCAACCGCCGGCACACGCCGTCGGCCGCCTTCGATCCATGGCCGGCGGTCGTCTTCGGCGGCGATCCCACACGCGACTACGACATGTCGGCCGGGCTGTCGAAGACCACCGCCACGGGAGCCGTGGCGGGGCTGGCCATCTTGGCCAATCCGTCGCGTACCTCCGCCGACGGGCTGCCGCTGAATCCGCGGACCGACTCGGCGCTGCAACTGAGCGTGACCCAGCCTCTCCTGCAACGGGCGGGAACGGCAGCCAACCTGGCGCCGATCACACTGGCACGCATCGACACCGAACGTTCGTACTACCAACTCAAAGACAGCGTGCAGGAGTTGGTCCGCGCGGTGATCGAAGCCTATTGGTCGCTGGTCGCCGCCCGCACCGAAGTCTGGGCCCGGCATCAGCAGGTCGCCCAGGGTGAGGAGGCCCTGCGGCGTGCCGAGGGCGCCCGGCTGGCCGGCAAGCTGGATGCAATCGACGTGGCCGAGTTCCAGTCGGCGCTGGCCAACTTCCGTGCGTCACGCGTCTCGGCCGATACGATCTTGCTGCAGCGCGAGGCGGCGCTGCGAAACGTACTCGGATGGCCGCCCACCGGGCCGGAGCAGATCGTGCCGGTGAGCCCGCCGGTGATGCAGCGTGCCGACGTCGATTGGCAGCAAGTAGTGCGGCTGGCCGAGCAGTTCCGGCCCGACCTGATCGAGTTGAAGCTGACCCTCGAAGCCGACCGGCAGCGGCTATTGATCGCCCGCAACCAGGCCCTGCCGCAGGTCGACGCCACTGCCTCGTACCGCTGGGACGCCCTGGAAGGCCGCACGCCCGGAGGCGACTACATCTCGACGCCCGGCGGAGACTACACCGGCTGGCAACTCGGCGTGCAATGGACGATGCCCTTGGGCTTGCGGCAAACTCGGGCGGCGATGCGGCAGGAGGAGTTGGCGTTGATGCGGGATCGGGCCCATCTCGACCAGGGCCTGCACAACGCGGCCCATCTGCTGGCGGCCACGTATCGCAACCTGGCCCAATACTACGCCCAATACGAGGCCTTCCAAGAGGCCCGCTCCGCCGCCCATTACGTGCTCGAAGGCCACGCCGCCGAGTACCAGGTTGGCTGGCCCACGCTCTACGTCAACGTCCGGTTGGCCATCGCCGACTGGGGCAACGCCGTGGCCGCCGAGGCCCGCGCCCTGACCCAATACAACACCGAACTGGCCGGCATGCTCCGCCAGACGGGCACGATTCTCGAAGTCCACGGCATCCGCTTCACCGAAGAGCAATACCACTCCACCGGCCCGCTCGGCCGCTGGGCCCCCGATCGCCACTACGCCCGCGATCGGCGTCCGTGCCCCAACGAGCCGCGTTACCAGACCGGCGACGAACCGGCGGAGAACGTGTTCGATCTGGACGACCCCATGCCGGAGCGTCGTGACGCCGAGCGTTTGCCGCGTGTGGGGCCGTGAGTCTCGAGTATCCTGTCGATCCCGTAATCCGGTCGCTCGGTCGCAGTGGATGGCCTTTGTTGAATGTTGCCCCGCTTTCAATTTCTGCCGGGAATTCGCGTCTGGCCGGGCGGTTCATAAGTCGTGCCGCACCTGCTGTTTACGGCGATTTCCGGCCGGGTGGCTTGATATGCGTCGCAAGTACCGGCAGTCAACAATTGCCGATTCGTGCGCGTAAGCTCTGTGATACAAACAGGTTACGTTGATTCCCTCGATCCCATTTCTGACGCCTTCCTCGCCAACAGACTTACGTCGACAGGTCTCCCGCGACGGACGACGGAACCCTCTTTGCAGCAAGATGTTGCAAGGCTGCGGCGTGCCTGCCGATCGTCGTAAGTCAGATCACTGGTTGGTTGACAACACAGCAGAGTCAGTTAATTGCGCCCGGGAAGAGAGAGCTGATCAACAACCCGTTGCAGGGCTCGGTCGAGCAGAGGCTAGCGGGTGCCGTGGCATCCTCTCATGCCTACGGCACCCGGACGGTTCTCCGAATGAGCCAATTCGGGTAGCATAGTCTGTCGCGGAGCAATCGGCCGGGCCAACCGCGGTGCGCTCGAGTGTCCAGCGCCTTCTGGGGGTAAGCCGGGCATGAGACGCGGCCTTCGAATTGGGCGGGCTTACTTGGCAGGGGCCAGAATCGGTGAGACTTGCTTGTGGGGCTCCCTCCGGCGGGCTGCCGTTTTTCTGATGGAATTCAACGAATATGCCGAGGCGGGGGCGATTTGCCATTTCCCAAGCCGGTCGATCACATCGTCACACGGGATCCCCAAGAGTGACCGCGGGGTTGACAGACGATTGCTGATCGATGTAATGTCACCTAGAATTAAGGGTTACGAGGTTTCCATAGCCTTCAGCAGCCCGGTCGGAATCGGGAAGGACCACGCACATGGCCGGTAGCAGCTTCGTGTTCAAGAATCCGCCCTTTAGGTTCTTGGCCGATCATCTCGTCCAACACACAGACTTCCAGGAGGACGCTCAATGCATCCTAGAACTCGATGAAGATGCATATCTCCGGTTAGCCACCCAACTCGGCAACGCAGACGGCTTCCTGAGCCGTTCTGAGTTGCGCACTATCGTTGACGAGGTGCTAGACGAGGGTTCGGATCGAGTTGCATCGATCATCGATCACATTGGCAGGATCGTCCACGACGCGGACATGGATGTCCTTGATGCCATGGAGGCTTTGGGCACGGCGATCGAAGAAAAGGCCGAAAGCCTCAAACCGCAAGAGCGTCGGACACTGACCGAGCGACTTCGAAAGTTGGCCGCGGAGCCCATCGGGATCGCGAAACAACACAAGGCTCGGCAATTGGTTGATGCCATCGGCGCTGAACTCGATGATTTCCGAATCATCTGCGACATCCGTCCGATATTTGACCAGAAACGTGAGCGAATCGATGGGGCGATCCCGCTAGCGATCTTGCGGCTGGAATACAGCAAGCCAGACGGCGAATCCGCCGTGGTTGAGCTTCGCGTCACTGAGAAGCAGATCGCAAAGTTCGGAGAGAGGATCGCAGACGCCAATCTCAAGCTAAGGATGATCAACGAACTCCTGACTGGCCAGCATCTTCCTATTCCAAGAACGAAATCCACAGTCTCTGAGGGTGAATCATAGTGCCGCAGCCCCGTGAGCCACGAGCGGAGTCAGCGTCCGCTGAGCCGTCCCTTCGGGAGTACCTGAAGGCGGCGATCCAGGAGCGAGGCTTCACGGCGACCCTCAAGTCTCTCAACAAAGGCCATTTGTCGACAGGCGAGATGATGACCGTTTTCAACGGCGTTGTCGAGAAATCGCCGTCTGGCCTATATGACGCGGCTCTCCACACAGACAAAGGGCCCGTCTCACTCCTCGGTGTTGAGTGGACAGATTGTGAATCGAAAGATCCGCAACTGATTTCCCCAATCAGAAGTCCTTCCTCTCATGCAACTTCAGATTCGAGCGAACTCACGGCTAAGGAAGTCCTGGAGCGGTTGACTTCTACCGGCACGAATTCACCCTGTCGGCTGCTGTGCCAAATGGAGTTGTTGCATTTCGATCCATCCCAACGAGAGGCAATCTTGCCGGTACTCTGGCAGTATATCCTCGCTCATCGCAACAGCAACACCCCCGAAACGCTTATTGCCGTTGGGGCGGCGATCCGAAAGTACGTCGCGATCATGCCGATGGACCGGATGGACGAACTGGCCGTCCTCCTTGAAAGCGGACACAGATCGCCCCTCCCGATTGACCTAGAGATCGAAGTGGCCAAGATGGTCTATCGCAATCTTGAGGTCCATCCACCGGTTGTCGCGGATCCGTATCCGGAGTTGGCCAAGCGGTTTTGGGAGATGGTGCAGGCATACATCAATCCTCGCGTCCTCTTGCGCGACAAGCACTCGGCAGCCACTTCGTTGGCCATTGAAGCAATCGTTTCAATGCGCAGTCCGCTTGCGGAGCAGGCATGGCAAGCAGCTATTGCATGCCCCTTTCGTTGGTTCGGCGAACTGGTCAGCGATAATCTCGACAACCTACATGAGCAGTGGAGCAGCGGGAGCGCCGATGCTGCGACTTGGCTACGCGAGTTGCGGAACAATGTCTTGGCTCATGCGTGATCCGGCAGGCTGGAGATTGGTGTGCCCAGTTATCGTGTAGCAATATCGAGGCTTTCACTCAGCATCTTCGACATCGTCGGGCAGGACGGCGATGAACCTGGTTTCATCGGTCACACGGGGCTAGCCAAGTCTTCTGGTTCGCAAGACGCTGCCAAGATACCCGTGCTCGACATGGGACCGCCCTTGCGTGGCCAGAGTGGCTCAGGCCACGTGCAGGCCCACGTTGTGGGCAGCGCCAACTTGACGGACGACGAATTGCGGAAGATCAAGACATTCGTTGATCGTCACGCAAACGAGCATCAGGTATTCTCGCGATTCACGATGAGCCAGTTGATTAAGTGCGCTCCGCAGATGTACTGCGTTCACCCGCATGCGTCCCCGTACTACGAGGATGACGGACGCTACGCGAGAATGCGGTTTAGCTGTGCGGGCTTTGTGATGGAAGCATACAAGAAGGCAAGGATCGAATTGCTGGCTTCGGACGACTTGCCGAAGGTCGATATCGAAGTCATCACGGTAGCATACCCAGAGCAAGTACAATTGATGGAAAGTGGCAGAACCGCCCAGAGGATTTAGGGCTTGACGGCGACGGACCTTGGCCGGTGCTGCTCTGCGGTTACGTTTTTCACGCACTGAACCGGGACGCACACGTCATTCGGCACGAACCGTATACACCACGCATTGCGGATCGGCACTTCACTTAAGGGGCAGAGGTGCCACCCTCGTCGGAGATCCCATGTCGCAAGACGATCCATCATCGACCGCGTCTCCTTCGGGCAAACGCCGCTTCGCCACCACGCGCTGGAGCATCGTGCTGGCCGCCGGGCGGGAGAGTTCGGCAGAGTCGGCCGCGGCGTTGGAGACGCTGTGTGAGACATATTGGTATCCGTTGTATGCGTACGTGCGGCGGCAGGGGCACGACTCGGCCGAGGCGCAGGACTTGACGCAGGGGTTTTTTGCGCGGCTGTTGGAGAAGAAGGACTTGCGGCAGGTGGAGCGGGAGCGGGGGAAGTTCCGGTCGTTTCTGCTGGCTTCGCTGAAGCATTATATCATCAACGAGTGGGATCGCGGCCGGGCGGCGAAGCGGGGCGGGGGGCGGACGCATCTGCGGCTGGACTTCGAGGACGGCGAGAGCCGCTATCGATTGGAGCCGGCCGGGGGGAAGACGCCCGAGGCGATCTTCGAGAAGCAGTGGGCGCTGGCCTTGTTGGCGCGGGTGCAGGAGGCCTTGCGCGAGGAGTCTCGCGAGGCCGGCAAAGAGGAGCAGTTCGAGCGATTGAGCGTTCGTCTGACCGGCGAGACGCCCTCGGCGACTTATCGTGAGTTGGCGGCCGAGTTGGGCACGACCGAGGGGGCCGTGAAGGTGGCCGTGCATCGGATGCGGAAGCGGTTTCGCGAGCGGCTCCGCGAGGAAATCGCCCAGACCGTGGCCGGCGAAGAGGACATCGACGACGAGATTCGCACGCTGTTCGACGCGTTGCGGTCGTGAAAAACGAGAAATCTGCAAACTGCCTGTAACCTTCTCGCGGTTTTGCTTCTTTTGGAGTAGAACGAAACTCGCGTGAAGGAGATTTCCCATGTCCGAAGCCCATCAATGTCCGAAATGTGGGGCCGAATTGCCGGCCGACGCCCCCGATGCGCCGTGTCCGGCGTGTTTGATTCAGTTGGGCCTGGCAAGCTGGGCGGAAGGCGGCGGCAGTGCTTCGGGCGAGGATGCCGAGGCCACCGAAGCGATGGCCGGGCGTTTTCGGCCGCCGGCTCCGGAGGAACTGGCCGGGCATTTTCCGCAACTGGAGATTATCGAACTGCTGGGCACCGGCGGGATGGGGGCGGTCTACAAGGCGCGGCAGCCGGGGCTGGACCGGTTGGTGGCGCTGAAGATTCTGCCGCCGGAGGTGGGCCGCGATCCGGCCTTTGCCGAACGTTTCGCCCGCGAGGCCCGGGCGATGGCCAAGCTGAGCCATCCGAACATCGTGGCGATTCACGATTCGGGCCAGGCCGGCGAGTTCTATTATTTCGTGATGGAGTTCGTCGAGGGGATCAACCTTCGCGAGACGATCGACGCCGAGAAGCTCTCCTCGCAAGAGGCCCTGGCCGTGGTGCCGCAGATCTGCGAGGCCCTGCAATACGCCCACGATGCGGGCATCGTCCATCGCGACGTCAAGCCGGAGAACATCCTGCTGGACAAACAGGGCCGCGTGAAGATCGCCGACTTTGGCCTGGCCAAGCTGCTGGGCAAGGCGCCGGCCGAGTTCACGCTAACCGGCACCGGGCAGGTGATGGGGACCGTGCATTACATGGCCCCCGAGCAGATGGAGCGGCCGTTGGAGGTCGATCATCGGGCCGACATCTATTCGCTCGGTGTGGTCTTCTACGAGATGCTCACCGGCGAGTTGCCGATCGGCCGGTTTGCTCCGCCGTCGAAGAAGGCCCAGGTCGACGTGCGGCTGGACGACGTCGTATTGCGGGCGTTGGAGAACGAGCCGGCGCGGCGCTATCAACACGTCAGCGAGGTGAAGTCGGGGATCGAACAGATCGGCGGTGCGGTTCATGAGGCGGGAAGCCCCGACGCCACAGCAGTCGATATCGGCGCCGCCGCGTTGGAGCCGATTCGCCGTCAGGTGAAGGGGCCTGGGACGTGGCTGCTGATCACCGGCATCCTGAATTGGATCGGCATTCCGGGCGTCTCGATGGTTCTCGCGCCATTGGCCGCTCGCCAAGATGCGGGGCCGGAAGTCTGGCTGCTGCTGCTGGTGCCGCTGGCCTTCGTGGCCGGCGGGCTGCTGATCTACGCGGGGCTGAAGATGCGGCGGCTCGAGTCGTATGGCGTGGTGACCTTGGCCGCGTTGTTGGGCATGATCGTTACGCCCGGCAACCTCGTGGGCTTCCCGGTCGGCATCTGGGTGCTGGTGACGTTGCACAGCCGGGAAGTGAAGGAGGTTTATCGGCGGTGTCGTCGGCGTGAGGCGGGTGAGGCGCACGCGAACGTCGACACGGGGCCAAAGGTCTGCAAGATGGCGGTTGTCGGGGCGATCTGGTCGGCGTTTGGCGTGATCGCTTTGGCGCTGACGTTGATGGTCTCCGAAGCGACGACGACGATGGAAGGCTCCGCGCCGGGACCGCCGGAAGTGACTGTCTGGCAATGGATCGCCCGGCTGGTGATCCTGCCGTTGGGCGTCTTGGCGCCGTTTGTATGCACGACGCTGGGGTGCCTGGGCATCTCTCGCATTCGCCACTCTCGCGGCCGGCTGATCGGGTTGCCTTTGGCTGTGCCGGTGGCGTTGTTCTATCCGCTGTTGGTGCTCGACGGCGTGATATTCACCGTCGTCTACGTTGTGACCGACGGATCGGAGCATTGGCGCGTGATCTACGCCGTCACGGCGCTGGTGATCCTGGTGCTGGACGTCTACATCGTTCGGGCGGCGTGGAAAGCGGCTGCCAGGCCGGCGGCACAGTTCCCCGCCGAACAGGGCGTCTAAGGCCTGCCAGCCCTTCTGCCACGAGGTCCTTTGAGAGTACACCAGACTGTTGAAAGAACTCCCTCGTTACCGTTGCCGTCTAGAATCTCCCCCACACGGCCGGTTTTTCGTTGACAACCGCCCGCCGAAATCCAAGAAAACACCTTGACAGGCTCACCCGATCCGGCTCTCCTTGGAAGTAGACGGGAAGAGACTCCTTTGCCCGGGAGGACGAGGCCGTGAGAAACCTGTTTGCCGGCCGGCCAAGCGGTCGTTTGTCCTGGAATTCTCCGAGAAGCACGCGTCTTCGACGCCGGCTGACCGGTAGCCGGACGTTGCGCGTGGAGCCGTTGGAAGACCGCTGCCTGTTGGCCGTCGGCTGGCCGCCGGATGCGTCGATGGTGCCGGCTGCCCCGGATAGCGACGACGCCGTGGCGATCACGCTGGGCAGCGTCTGGGGACGCGGATGCACGCCGTCGATTTCGCTGGAGAAGATCGACGGCCAGGCGATCCACATCGGCGTCTACGACGCCTTCACGATGAGCATGTGTACCACGGTACTCACGCCGTGGTCGGACACCGAGACGCTCGATCCGCTGCCCGCGGGCGACTATACCGTCTTCGCGTCGCTGTACCGCAACACGCTCGAATTCCCACGGGTCGAGTATCGTCTGGCCGAAGGGCCCAAGGAGGTGGCAGAGTTCAAGGTCTGGCCGGCACGTCCGGTTCCGCCGACCGAGTTGCAGGTGGCGCCCGCCAGCGATACCGGAGCCTCGTCGACCGACGGCATTACGAACGACTACGCCCCGCGGATCAATTGGCGGGCGTCGGCCGACCCAAACGTGGTGGGCTACGTCGTCACTTTCGACAATGAGACGTTTGAAGTTACCGAGACGAGTTGGGCCTGGCCCTACCGCTGCCCGTGCATGGAGGGCACGCACGAGATCTTGGTGCAAGCCAAGTACGCCTCGGGCCAACTCGGGGCCCCGGCAAGCTATGAGTTCACGGTCGACTACACGGGCCCCAGCGTCGTCGCGCACGAACCGTCCGGCACCATTCCCGACCCCGTCGATCACGTCCTGGTGACCTTCAGCGAACCGATCGACGAGAAGACGTTTACCAAAGAAGACGTCCACGTGCGGGCCGATTCGCTGCGGCTGTATATCCCGGTGACGGGCGTCGTGCCGGTTGGCGAAGAGACGTACCGCATCGAGTTCGACGGCCCCGAGTTGCGGATCGACTACCACGTGGAGATCACCCCGGGCGTCGCCGACGTGGCCGGCAATCTGATGGATCAAGACCGGGACGGAGACCCGGGCGAGTCGCTGGAAGATATGTACGATGCGACTTACGTCGTCGCCCCAGAGCCGGCGATTCGTGGGCGCCACGTCTTCTACAACCACTCCGCGTTCGACGGCGACGACCCGGCCGCAAGTGACGCCGACGACGCGGCCGTTGCCACCGATAAGGCGGCCCTGCTGCCGGGCGAGAAGGCCGGTTTCGCCAACTACACCAGTTTCGCTCTGGGCATCAACGGCGTGATGATCGACGTCGACGGCCTGCCCCAGGACCGCACGCCGACGGCCGACGATTTTCGTTTCCGCGTTGGCGACGGGGTGAGTTTTGGCAATTGGACCGACGCGCCCGCTACATCCGCGATCACCGTGCGGCGGGGCGATGGAGTCGACGGCTCCGATCGGGTATCCGTCGTCTGGCCGGACTACGCGATCCGCAACGGCTGGCTCGAGGTGACCCTGCTGGCCGGCGAAGGCACGCATCTGCCCGAGGACGACGTCTTCTATTTCGGCAACGCCGTCGGCGAGGCGGGCAACCTGGCCGAGAATTCGCAGGTGACCACGACCGACGTGCTCTTGGCACGCAACAACCCCCGCAACTTCCTCGACCCGGCCGGCGTTGACTTCGCCATGGACTACAACCGCGACGGGCGAGTGAATACGACCGACGTTTTGCTGGCACGCAACAACCAGACGTCGTTTCTTACGGCGTTGGAGTTGGTCGCTCATGCCGGCCCCGCATCGGAGGAGTCCGCCGAAGTGGCCGAAGCCGTCGACCTGCTGTTGGCGACGTACGGGGGTTAGTTGCTGACGTATCGGACCTAGCCGAGGGCGGAAGCCCACGGACCGTGTCTGTTTTTGCGAACGTCGCGACCGCAAACCGTCCGGAGGCTTCCGCCCCCGGCTATCGGCGATCGAGTTGCGCGCGGCCGTCTATCGAAACGATGTCGCGGTTCACTCGCCGAATTCCGCTCGTACGGTCACTAGCCCCAGCGGCGGCACCTCGATCGGACCGCTGACTCGCTTCCGCGGTTCCTCGGAGAGGTCACTCAGCCAAAGACTCTCCGGCTGCGGATCGCTGAAGGTGAGGCGGGTGCCGACCGTCTGCTCGCCGAGGCCGAACAGCCGCACGATCACCGCCCGGCCGTCGCGGCTGGGCTTGAGCGTCGAGACGATCACTTTGGGCGAATCGACCGTCAATCGCGACGCGGCCACCGGTGTATTTCGACAAGCGGGCACCACGAGCAACGGCTGGCTCTGCTCGATGCCGAATCGCGTGGCGGCCACGGCGTCGTAGCCGCCGGCGTGCGGACGCACCGCGTATCGGAACACGGTCGGCCCTTCCTGGTCGGCCTTGTAGTTGGTGAACCAGTAGTTGTTCATCACGTAGGAGTAGAGCGTCTGCGACGGCTCGAGTGTATCGATCCACGGCAACTCGGCGGTGATTTTGCCGACTTCGACCAGCGGGGCGTCGCGCGTAGTCCAAGTGATGCCGAACTCATCATTCGACGTGTCGACCCAACGCTGCACGGTAAACCAGTTCCTGCACGCCCCGGGCAACTGGTCCTTCTCCACTTCGGCCACCGCCCAAGGGATATCCATCCGCATTCGGCCCTCCGGCACGGCAAACGGGAAGGCGAAATGCACGCCCTCCTTGTTGCGGATCGGCGTCTTGTCGACGATGTTGATGATCTCGACGTGATCCAGCCCGTCGATCACCCGGATTTCACGGGTCAGTTTGCGGCACCCCGGCGCATCGCACTTGATCAGCAGCGAGGCGACCAGCGGGCCCGGCTCCTTCACGCGGATCGTTACTGGGCCGCATCGCGTGGCAGCCGCCGGATCGGTGCCGGGGACGTAGAGGTAGTCGTTCAGGCCCATGCCGCTGGTGCGATCGACCAGGTCGGCATCGATGCCCTTTCGCCGCAGACTGGCAATCGCGCCCGTCTGTTTGTCGATGACGAGAGAGAGAAGGGCGTTTTCGAGAGTGTTCCCTACGGCTTTGGCGGAGCCCGTCTTCAGTGGCTTGCTTACATAGTACGTCTTCGCGCCGAACGGCGGGACATCGGTGGCTACGAATGCAAGGCTGCCATCAGTAAGCCGTTGTGATGCAACGGGTTTGCCATCTGCCCCCGCAATTCCAATGTCGCGCGAGGGGAGGACTTTCCCGTCCATAGTGATACCGACTGACAGTTGCGTCTCGTCTTCGGGCTCTGCGGCCGGTAGGAAGATGACGCCGGTGCGCGGCCATGATGATGTGTTCTGAACGTCTACGCCGATAACCGGAATGTAGGCCGTCGACAGCTTGATCCGATACAGCAAGCCTTTCGCACTCTTCAGCAACGCCCGCGATTGTCGGTCCGCATCAAGCGCGAACGCCTGCTTGATCTTCCACTGACCCCTGGCGAAGTCGCTGTCCGGCTCGCTAATGCTGTTGTGCGCACCCCACGTGTGTTCGTCGTACAGCAGCACATTACGCCACGCCGTATAGAACGCTTTTGCGGGATAGGGAAAGTGAGGATCCGGATACTTCGACTCATTCCGCATGGCCCAAGCCGCCTCCGCCTGCAACAACCGCTCTGCCGCCGCCCGATTGATCGCCGTCTCGCGGGCCGACGAACCGGCGCCGTCTTCCCAGTAGGGCGTGAAATCGCCACGGAACTTGGGGATCGCGTCGCCGTGTCGGCGTTCGAGGTCGCGCATCATCTCGGAAGTCGTCCCGATTACCAGCTTCGGATAGGCGTACTTCGTGTTCCACTCCTTGACGATCTCACAGAGTTCGAACGACGGGCCGTGGTTGTCGCCGAGGCAGTATCGGAGTTGCACGACGTTGTACGGATAGTCGCCGTCGGCCAGGCCTTGCAGCCGCAGCAGCAACTCGGCCCCGCTGGTGAAGACGCGATAGTAGCCCTTCTCGGGAATCCAGACGAGTACCCGATGCCGGCCGCAGGGGCTGACCCAATAGAACGGCTTCTCGTCCCAGACCTCGTGCGTCAGGCCGATCCGGGCGCCGCTGTTGGGACCCATCGAGATGTACTTCACGCCGGCTTCGGCCAGCGCGGTAACCAGTCCCCAGGTGCAGCCGGGCACGTCGGTGATCATCGCCGAATCGATCTTCACGCCGCACTCTTTGCTGAGGATCTGCGAGTATTCCATCAGCCGCAGGAGTTCTTCCGGTCGGCAAAGCGCGGTCAGTTGGTTGCCGTAGAGCGCATCGAGCCCGATCTGGCCCTTGCGGACCGCTTCGATGAACTCGGCCCGCTTCTCCGGCGTGGCCTGCTTCAGGTAGCTTTCGGTGGCCCAGAGGACCTCGACGTTCCACTTGTATTGCGCCCCGGGCGGATAGTCGGCCGTGCGCCGGGCGGCTTCGATGGCCTGTTCGTAGAACCGCCAATGGTCTTGCTCGATCTTCGTCTGCAACTGGGTGTAGCCGATGTCGACGTGGGAGTGCGGTAGCAGATAGACCGTCCACTTGCGAACCGGCCGCAAGACGATCTGCCGCTGGGCGATCGTTCGGCCGCCGGCCGTGACGCTGACGCGAATCGGTGTTTCCGTCTCAACCGCCTCGACCGGCAATTCGACCACCTGGGCTCCCGGCTTCAGCGGCGTGTTGACCGCTTCGCCATCGCCGAGCTTGATCGTGGCACGGGCAACCTCGCCAACGTGCAGCAGCGTCAGCCGGACCGTCTGCATCAGGTTGCCGTTGCGGCGGACCAACGTGGCCGGGCTGTCGGCCGAGCGGACCAACGTGACCGGCTCCGACGGCGTCGACTCCACTTCGGCGGGCGTCTGAAAGCCGATCCAGTCGTAGAGCATCCAGCAGCCGGAGAGCGTGCGGATGGCAACCTCGTTAGCCCCGGCTTTGAGCACGCCGCGGGGCACGTCGACCTCGAAGCGATGTTGCTTGCCCTGGGCCGGCTCGCCCATGATCGAGGCGTCCGGCCCGCCGGCGGGCATGGCGGCCGTGAGCAGCTTGCGGCCGTTGACGGAAATCTCGATCTTCGGCGGCTGGAGGTGGTGCGTGTCGACCAGATCGAACAGCAGCCGGCAATCGCCCGAGGTGGGCGGCTTGCGGATGGTGAAGACGATCGTGTACGTGTGCTGCCGGTCGGCAGCCCAGGAATCGCCCGGGCCGGGATGGGCGTAGGGCCAGTCGCTCGACGCGTCGGACGCCCCCACGACGTAGAGTGGCTCCGTGCCCAGTTCGAGCCGGGCAAATCCGCCGGGTCCCTTGGCCAGTTCGGCCGTATTGTTGTCCGCCTTGCCGATCTGCCAAAGCAGCTTTGTTTCGGCCGCCGTCATTGAATCGGACAGCAGCAGGACCGCAAGACAAAGGCACGTAGGCAGGCAGCGTCGCATGGTTCGCTCCGTTGGTGGTTTTCAGAAGCGGTAGCTGGATTCGCAAGAATTCAGTCGGACAACCCGCAGTTGCCCCGGTGCGAGAATTCTACTGAATTCTTGCGAATTCAGCTACTACCCGGTTCTCCGCGTTATGTTGGCGTACGAAGAACCGGCGCCGTATACTGTTGGGGCCCACCACGAAGCCCCATTTCCCCAACCGACAAAGGAGATCCCCGTGAACGCCCACACTAGAAAAGCCCTCGCCGTGGCGGCCGTCCTCTTGCTCGTGTCACTGTTGCTGAACGTCGGCACGGTGTCGGCCGCCGAAAAGCAACGCGTCGTCACCCCGATCGGCAACAACCTCGACGCCTGGGAGGCCAAAGGCTCGCTGGAAGCCAGCAAGTGGACCGTCGGCGTGGCCAAAGTCGATCCGGACAACGAGCGGGCACTCGTGGTCGAGCCGGCCGGCGACCGCACGCCCGAGTTGATCACCGCCACCGGTCACGGCGCCGACATCTACACCAGGGAGAAGTTCGCCGACTGCACGGTCGAGATCGAGTTGATGGTCCCCAAGGGATCGAACTCGGGTGTCTACCTGATGGGCGAGTACGAGATCCAGGTGCTCGACAGTTTCGGCAAGACCCGCATCGGCCCGGGCGATCTCGGCGGCCTCTACGGCACCAAGCCCGCCGACGTCAACGCCGCGAAGGCACCGGGCGAATGGCAGAAGATGGTGATCGAGTTCGTGGCGCCCCGATTCGAGGGCGACAAGAAAGTGGCCAACGCCCGCTTCACCAAGGTCACGCTCAACGGCCAGGTGATTCACGACGATGTCGAGGTCCGCGGCAAGACCGGCGGCGATTTGTACGGCAAGGAGGTGCCCGAGGGGCCGTTGATGCTGCAAGGCAATCACGGGGCGGTGGCTTACCGGAACTTGAAGATCACGGCGCCGGCGAAGTAGTGGGTAGTACGCAGTAGGCAGTATGCAGTAGGCAGTGAGCAGTGGGCAGCAGGTAGCGGTTTCACTGTCTTGCTGCGAGGCCGCCGTTGGCCGGCGACGTTTCTGGGAAGCGGAGACGACCACGCCCGCGAACACAGAGGTATCGTGGAGAATCGCGTGTCAGCCCCCGGAGCACTGACGCGCTACTCTCCGAATTCCCGTTCTGCTCTGTACAGGCGGCTCTGTACAGGCGGCTCTGTTCAGGCAGCTCTGTTCAGGCGGCTCTGTTCAGGCGGCTCTGTTCAGGCAGCGTCGTATTCACCGCGGCATGGCTGAATTCTTGCGAGTCCAGCTACAGTCCTAGTTGTCATCGCGCCCTAATCGTCCTGCGGAATCAACGTTCCGATCAGTTTCTCATCCGGACGCCCGTCGCGCTCAACGATGCCGAAGCCGCCCTTGTAGTCCCAGTTGGCCCAGGCGATGCCGTGTTGTTCGAGAATCGAGCGCACGTCGTCATACCAGGCCAAGCGGGCCTTCTCGGGCGTGGCCTTGATGCATCCCCATTCCCCGCAATACAGCGGCAGGTCGTACTTTTTGGCCGCCGCCAACGGCTTCGCCAGCAGCCGTGCAAGGGCTTCTCGATCATAGACGCCATTGCTGCCCTTGACCATTCGGGCGATATCCTCGGGCAGCTTGTCGATTTCCTCCTGCTCGACCAATCGCCCGGGATAACCGACCGGCCCCTTGTATCGGCCCACGCCGGTCCAGGACGCCTGATGATGCGTGATCAGCATCGGCGTATAGAAGTGGAAGCTGAGGATGATGTTCCGGTCGCCCTCGGGAATCCGCAGTTTGTCGAACGTGTGTACCGATTGCCATCGGTTCGATCCGATCACGATCTTCCGGGTCGGTTCCGTCTCGCGGATCGCCCGCACCAGCTTCGCCACCAGCCGATTCCAATCTTCCGGGTCGTCGGCCACCGGCTCGTTCATCAGTTCATAGGCGATCAAATCGACAGGGTACTGTTTCAATTCGGCCGAAAGATCCTGCCACAGACGCAGGAATCGATCCTGGGCCTTGGGGTCGGTCCAAAGCGGCTTGTCTTTGGCGTTGAAGTGGTGCGACCGCAAGATGTGCAGATCGACCACGACCCGCAGGTCGTGCTTCTTGGCCCAAGCGATACCGTTGTTCAAGAGGCCAAAGGCCTCGGCGTGCCAGTTTCCCTCTTCGTCCCAAAGCTGCTCCTCGTCGACCGGCAGCCGGATATGGTCGTAGCCCAAGCCGGCGATGAATCTCACGTCCCGCTCGGTGAAGAACTCCCGCCGCTGTTCTGCTCGCCGCCCGCTTTGAGAGAGCCAGTGGCTGATGTTGACGCCGCGGGTTACGTCGAAGGCGCCGCGAGCGCAATCGCTCACAATACACAGCAGTGACAACGCAAGCCACATATGACGAAAGACCATCGAGCGATACATGAGAATCGTCCTTTCTTCAAGGTCATCTGGCGGAATGGTGTAACCGCTGTCCTGCAAAAGCGGGAACACTACCACAGAGGGCACCGAGAACACAGAGAAAGCCAGCAGAAGCACTTCTCACGTCCCGAAACCGGGGATGTCATTGGCTTGCTCCATTCTCACTCTGTGGTCTCGGTGTCCTCTGTGGTAGTCGTCCTTCTTCCCTTGCGGCCTCGCGACTTGCACTATCTGAGATTGCGTGTGCGGGCTGTATCGCAAGCAGCTTACTCTCGCAAGATGTCGCGATTCTACACGGTCCGTTGGAGAAAGGCAAAACGCCCACGCACGGCCTGCCGGGGAGGCCCTCACACGCACCAAGGGCCTGCCCGGAAACAACTTCGCAGTTTTTCGGGCGAATCATCACACGGAGTGTGATGGCTACCATGAAGCGGGCGAAGTTGTTTCCGGACAAGCCCCAAGCTAAGCGCCTGCGCATTTCTCGCGAAGCATCGCCACAATGGTATCCAGCGCGTCGGGTTCCGCGTTGCCTTGGGCCGTGGCCAACTCGACGGCCATTCGGCCCAGACTGCGATAGATCTCCCGGATCGTCGGGTCGGCTTGCCCGAGGGCGTCGAGTTGGCGTTGGACGACGGACGCCTCGCCGCGGGCGATCGGTCCGGTCAGTGCGCGGACTGGGCCGAGCCGTAGCACGTTGTCGAGGGTGCCGGTGGCAATCGGTTCGATGATCTGCATGGCGGTCGCTCGGTCGACGCCCGCCTGCTCGAAACATCGCAGCCCGGTCTCTATCAAAGCCGTCAGGTAGTTGCAGACGATCACGGTGGCGGCGTGATAGACGGTCTTCTGGTCCGGCCGGATGCGAAACGTTTTGGCCCGGCAATCGACGATGAGTTGCCTGAGGACGTCACGGGCTTGCGGGTCGCCTTCCAAGGCACAAAACGTCCCGGCGAACGTTTCGGCGGCGCTGGCCGGGTCGGCAAAACTCTTGACCGGGTGGAGGCTGGCGACGGCGGCGCCTCGATCGGCGGCCGGCTTCAGGATCGTCGAGGGCAACGAGCCGCTGCAATGGAACACGACGACGCCCGGCCGCAACAGATCGGTTTGGCACAATTGCCGGCAACAGGTCTCGATCGACTCATCGGACGTGGAAATCATCATCAAGTCGGCCGGTTCCAGCCGATCATAGGTGGCTACCACGCTACCGCTGCCGATGAATTCGACGGCCCGCCGGGCGCTGGCGGGCGAACGGTTGAGTATGCAGCGGACTTCGAGGAGCCCGGATTGGGTCCACAGCCGAGCCAGTGCCCTGGCCAGACTGCCGCAGCCGATGATGTTGAGGGATTTCACGGGGCGGTTCTCGGGGCTGGCGCGACCAACGGTCGCGGTTTTATGAAATAGGCACCGGCGGGCGCCAAGTGTCCACACGATGGCAGGGTAATTGCCCCCGGCGAAGCCGGCAGTAGCCGGACACCTTGCACGCCCAATGCCACCCGGTATAGTAAGGATACTCCCAGGGCAGCGTTGGGGCACGTCAGCGAAAGCTATCTGAGACGTCTCAGCCAGGTTTATGAGAATTCCGGGATGGCAGCCAGAGGCCTATTTTGCCTCAGCGTCCTGCCTTTCCTAAAATCACCAACATCCCACGAGGAGGACGATCGTTGACTCTTGACCCGACGAAACATGCGGATTGGGAAATCGCCGAAGAGGCGGAATCCCGGATGAAGACTTGTTACCAACTCGCCGAGGAGTTGGGACTGACCAAAGACGAATTGCTGCCGCACGGCCACCACATCGCCAAGGTGGACTACATGAAGGTGCTCGACCGGCTGAAAGACAAGCCGGACGGCAAGTTCATTGAAGTGACGGCGGTTACTCCCACTCCGCTGGGAGAGGGTAAGTCGACCACGACGATGGGGCTCTTGCAGGGGATGGGCAAGCGCGGAAAGAAGGTCGTCGCCTGTATTCGTCAGCCGTCCGGCGGACCGACGATGAACATCAAGGGCTCGGCCGCGGGCGGCGGACTGGCCCAGTGCATCCCGCTGACCGAATTCTCCCTGGGCCTGACCGGCGACATCAACGCCATCATGAACGCCCACAACCTGGCGATGGTGGCTCTGACCGCGCGGATGCAGCACGAGCGGAACTACAGCGACGCGCGGCTGGCGAAGATCGGCCTGAAGCGGCTGGACGTCAACCCCACGAACGTCGAGATGGGCTGGGTGCTGGACTTTTGTGCCCAGGCCTTGCGCAATATCAATATCGGCATCGGCGGGAAGATGGACGGCTACATGATGCAGAGCAAGTTCGGCATCGCCGTCTCCAGCGAAGTGATGGCCATCCTCTCGATCTTCAGCGACCTGAAGGACCTCCGAGAGCGGATGGGCGGCATCGTGGTGG
>CAYYNP010000091.1:0-31282 GCA_964472545.1 uncultured Planctomycetaceae bacterium
CGCCGGCCTGAAGGCCGTATTCCTAGCGTTCTGCACCTGAAAACGGAAGAGCCGCGTTTTCTGAAACTCGCTCTCTAAAACCAGTATGGCCCGGATTCGCATATGCTTGCATGCGACGGGGAATCTCGAACTCGCAGGCTCCAGACGGCTGGAAACCCTCCGGGGGCTTCCGCCCCCGGCTAGGGGGTGTTGGTGACTCGGGATGCTTGCTTTATCGCCGGAGAAGGATGATGATTCAGACCATGGTCGATAACTCTCATCCCACCGTCAACGTTGCCGCCCGATTAGCGACGATGGCCGACGCCCTGCCGGATGCGCCGGCCGTGGTCGAGCCGTTGGATTACGGGCCGGACGGCAAGCGGCGATATCGCCAAGTGAGTTTCCGCGAACTCGACCAAGACAGCGATCGGATCGCCCGTGGGTTGCGAGAAATGGAGGTCAGCCCCGGCACGCGGCTGGCCTTGCTGGTGCGGCCGGGCATCGACTTCATCTCGCTAGTCTTCGGGCTGTTCAAGGCAGCGGCCGTAACGATCCTGATCGACCCGGGCATGGGCCGCCGCAACCTGATCAAGTGTCTTTGCGACGCCGAGCCGAAGGGGTTCGTGGCGATCTCGCCGGTCCACGCGGTGCGCACGCTGCTCCGGCGGCGCTTTCGCAACGCGCGGCTGAACGTGACCGTCGGGCGGCGATGGTTCTGGGGCGGACCCACGTTGGATCAACTTCGCGGCGGTCCGTGGACCGGTCCCGAGCTGGCCGCCACGAGGGCCGACGACCCGGCCGCGATCATCTTTACCACCGGCAGCACCGGCCCGCCCAAGGGCGTGTTGTATCGCCACGGCAACTTCGACGCCCAGGTCGACCAGATCCGCGAGTTCTACCGGATCGAGCCGGGCGAGATCGACCTGCCCGGCTTCCCGCTGTTCGGGCTGTTCAACTGCGCGATGGGTGCCACGGCGGTGATTCCCGACATGGACCCCTCGCATCCCGCCCGGGTCGATCCGAGAAAGTTCCTCGAGGCGATCGACGATTGGCAAGTCACGCAGACGTTCGGCTCGCCGGCGATCTTCAACCGCGTGGGCCGTTACTGCGAAGAACACGGCGTGAAGATTCCCAGCGTCCGCCGCGTCCTCTCTGCCGGGGCGCCGGTGCCGGCCGACGTGCTTAGGCGAATGAAAGACGCCATCCACGACGACGGCGACGTCCACACGCCCTACGGCGCCACCGAGTCGTTGCCGGTGGCCTCGATCTCGGCCACGGAAGTGCTCGGCGAAACGGCCGCCAAGACGCGGCAGGGGGCCGGTGTCTGCGTGGGGCGGCGGTTCTCGGGCATTGAGTGGCGGGTGATCCGAATTGTCGACGGCCCGATCGGTTCGATCGACGACGTCGAGCCCCTGCCACGCGGCAAGATCGGCGAGTTGATCGTCCGCGGCGCCGTCGTCACCCGGGAATACGCCACGCGGCGCAACGCGAATCCTCTGGCGAAGATCGCCGAAGGCGACAGCGTCTGGCACCGGATGGGCGACTCGGGCTACCTCGACGACGCCGAGCGGTTCTGGTTTTGCGGCCGCGTGGCCCATCGCGTGTTGACCGACGACGGGCCGATGTATCCGGTCCGCTGCGAGGCGATCTTCAATCAGCATCCGCACGTATTCCGCAGCGCGTTGGTCGGCGTGGGGCCGGCCGGCGGGCAGCGTCCGGTGATCGTGCTGGAACCGGAGTCGGAGTGGATGCCGCACAGTTCGCAGGATCGTCGCGCCCTGACCGGCCACATGCGTCAGCTTGCCAAGGCCAATCCGTTGACCGAGCATATCCGCGATTTCCTGATCAAGTCGCCGTTTCCGGTCGACATCCGCCACAACGCCAAGATCTTCCGCGAGAAGCTGGCCCGCTGGGCGGCCGGGCGTGTCCGCTAGCTAGAGACCCACTGGATGCGGCGTCGACTCAATCGGCGCAATGTGCCGGAAACCTGCTGGAAGCGGCGGCCTTACGTCGTTACACTAGGAGGGTGGATTCGGGCAGTGGCCCCTGGGGTGATTTACGGAACGTAGCGATGGCCACCGAGTGGTTTTGCATCATAACGGGCAAGCAGTTCGGCCCGCTGTCGTCGAAGCAGATTCGGACGATGGCGGCCAGCGGGCGTCTTGCGCCGGACGATCAGGTTCGCCGCGGAGCCGACGGCTCCTGGGTTGCGGCCAGCCGCGTCAAAGGGCTGTTTACCGAAGACGGCGCGCCGACCGGCCTGACCGACTCGACCGATCTGCCGGAACCGATGGGTGTGATTCCGGCTCCCGAAACCAAGCCACCGGCCAAAAAGCCGCCCGCCAAGGCGGCCCCCAAGCCGAAGCCGACGCGTCGCCCGGCCGCGAAGCCGGCGGCCGTGCCGGTTGCTCAGCCTGTGGCGAAGGTCCCCCGAGCCCAAGCCGCCGCCGCACCTCCGGCCGCCCCGGCGCGGGCGTCGGGCAGCGTGTCGGGCGGGGCGTCGGGCGGGGCGTCGCCGAACGCCAATCCGTTGGGTATTGTCGCCGAGTCGCGCACGGCGGCCGCGGCCGGCTACGGTCCCGAGGGTCCGCAGGTACCGGATGCCCGAAAGCGGAAGAAGAAGCAGAACGTGGTAGTCGTCCTCGTGCTGCTGCTGGTGATTGCTGGTTTGGGCTGCATCCCGATCGTGATGTCGATGGTGGGGGACGGCTCGGACAAGCCCTCGGCACAGTTGGAGGAAAAGACGGCCGCCATGGCGACCACCAAGACCACCGGCAAGACGCCCGGCCCCGCGCCGCCCGCGCCGCCGACCGACCCGGGCGGCGACCCGCCGCCGGTGGCCGACACGAAGTGGTACGACGCCTCGACGGAGACGATCACCCGCGACGACGTGCGTGTGAAGATCCTCTCGGCCCGGCTCGGCCGCGTGCAGTGTACGCAGCCGACGGGCCGCACGGCCCGTAGTTCGTCGGACAACTTGCAGATCACCGTCGAAATCGAGAACGCGCATCCCGAGAAGGCCAAGAGCTACCAGGGTTGGTGTACGCTCGGTGCCACGCTGAGGACCACCGACAATCGCAGCCGACAGTACGCTCAGTGGTCGCCGCCCGGCGAAGCCACGGTCAACGGCCAGATCCAAGAGGGTTCGATCGCGCCGGCCGAGTCGATCGAAGATCTGTTGGCCTTCCGCGCGCCGGAGATCGACGAGAAGCTGAAGTACGTGCGGTTGGAGTTGCCGGCGGAGGCCTTTGGCGGCCAGGGCACGTTGCGATTCGAGATACCGGCGGACTGGATCGGGGAGGTTCACGACACCCGCATCGACCCGGTCATGCCCGGCCCCGACCCGGTCATGCCCGGCCCCGTTGTCCCGCCCGACGGGCCGCCGGACCGGCCGTTCGATCCCGTCATGCCGCCCCCTCCCGATCCGAACGAGGAGCAGCCGTTCGATCCGGTCATGCCGCCGCCTCCCGACCCGAACGAGGAAAGACCGTTTGATCCCGCCATAGGTCCTCCTCCGCCCAATCCGAACCTGGAAGAACCATTCGGCCCCGCCGTGAATCCTCCTCCAGACCGCAAAGAGGAAGACGATTCCTGACCCCTTGTGCCGATCGATCTGACGTCGTGAACACGCTGGTTACCGGGGCCGGGGGTTTTCTCGGCCTGTATATTGTCGAACAGCTCGTCGCCCGGGGCGATCGCGTGCGGGCGCTCTGCCGAGGGAATTATCCACAACTCGACGCGTTGGGCGTCGAGACGATCCGGGGCGATCTGCAGGATCGTGACGCCGTCGTGGCGGCGTGCGAAGGGATCGATTGCGTGTTCCACGTCGCCGCGCTGGCGGGCATCGCTTTCGACTGGAAACGGTTCTACGGGATCAACGTCGAAGGCACCCAGCACGTGGTCGCGGGTTGCCGGCGCCATGGCGTGGGGCGGTTGGTCTACACCAGCAGCCCCAGCGTGACCTTCGACGCGGCCGACCAATGCGGCATCGACGAATCGGCCCCGTATCCGACCAAGTGGCTCTGCCATTATCCACAAACCAAAGCCCTGGCCGAACAACACGTACTGGCCGCCAACGGCGACGGCCTGGCGACGTGCGCCTTGCGTCCGCATCTGATCTGGGGCCCCCGCGACCGGCATCTGATCCCACGGCTGTTGGCCCGCGCCCGCAGCGGCCGGTTGCGGCGGGTGGGCGAGGGCAAGAACCTCGTCGACACGGTCTACGTCGAGAACGCCGCCGCGGCCCACCTGCAAGCCGCCGACGCCCTCTTGCCCGAAAGCCCCGCGGCCGGCCGTGCCTACTTCATCACTCAAGGCGAGCCGGTCAACTGCTGGGGCTGGATCAACGAGATCCTCGCCTTAGCCGGCCTGCCGCCGCTGCGGAAGACGATCCCCTTCTCCGCCGCCTGGAAGATCGGCGCCGTGTTCGAGTTGATCTACAAGACGTTGCGTCTGAAGTCTGAACCGCCGATGACCCGCTTTCTCGCCGCCCAACTGGCCACGTCGCATTACTTCGACATCAACCGGGCGAAGGAGGATTTCGGCTACGAGGCGGAGATCACCATGGAAGAAGGAATGCGGCGGCTGGGGCGGGAGTTGGGTGGTTAGCCGGGAGGCTGCGTCCGTGGTATGATATGGGTAGCCTCGTGGAGAAGGAGGATACGAAATGGCAAGCCTCTCACCCGATCTTGCGGCGTACATTCACCAGAAGGTAGCGAGTGGGCAATTCGCTTCTCCGGAGGACTTCACTGCGGAAACAGTGCGCGTGTACCGCGAAATGGAGGAGCGTCACGAATTGCTCAAGGCGGATGTTCAGGCCGGCCTGAGGCAATGCGACGAAGGGCTGTCGGAGCCTCTCGATGCGGATGCTATCAAGCAGGAGCTGATCGACGAGTTGGATGAACAGGGCCAGGACAGGTAATGGCTCGTGTTAGGCGTTCACCGCTTGCGAGAAGCGATCTCAAGTAGATCGCCCGACACATCGCCCGGGAAAGCCAGAGCCGGGCCGTGGCACTTAGGTTCGTCGATTCCATCGTGCAAAGAGTTCAACTCTACGCTACACAACCCGAAATGGGCGAACTGCGTCCCGGCCTCGGCGTTCGTCAATTCTCGATCGGGAGCTACGTTGTGCTGTATCGCCCCACGCAGGCGGGCATCGAATTGGCGCGTGTCGTTCACGGCAGTCGGGACATCGCGTCCGTATGGTGGAGAAGCGAGGGGTGAATGACGGACCGACGTGTCCGTGCGAGTCGTCCTGTTCGTCTCAACGCGCGCTACACGATTTACAGGATTGTTTGCCTCACTGCAATGCCGCCCGCAATTCCATCACCGCCTGAGCCGGGTTGGGGGCCGCCAATCACGGTCACCGAGGAGGGGCCTTGCGCCGTTGTCACCGTTCATGCGCCCGGCCTCCGTCGAAGTCGCGCTGCCAAGTGGCTCCTCGCAGTGGGTGTTTCCAGCGTTCTCTTCGCAATTAGCCTGCCGGCGAGCGTCGTCACTTGTGTCATCATCCAGCAACGTGGGACCTCCGATTTGATCTGGGGTGTTGTGGGCTCGTGCCTTCCTTCCCCGATCCTCCTCCCCGTTGCGATCTACTTCTTGCGGGCGTCTCGCCAAGCCGCGGCAAGTAGCTCCGTGTTGCGGCTGGGCGACGGTGTCGTGGAAGTCCATCGTACTATCCCTAGCAGGTCGAGTTGCCACGTTACCACAGAGCAGTTTTTTGGGACGATCGTATGCTATGAATTGCATCCCGTCGTGCGTTGCTGGAGCCTTCTTCTACTGATAGGCAAGCCGAGAGGCAATCCGGTCCAAGTGGTTCACCACACGGCGTCCAAAGATTACTCCGGGGAAGTCTGGCCGGCAGACCAGTTTCGCGTCAGCGTCGGCCGAACGAAGGAAGAGGCGATCTGGCTGGCTGGCCTGCTTCACGATGCCCTTGCCGCCAGCGATCACTCGTCCGGAAGGGGCAACGAACTGTAAGTTGACTGGAGATACCGTAGCGGAGGCGGTGCGTCGCGACACACCCTACACGCCTGCGCCGGCCGTCTCCCGAAACTCCGCAACATACTTCGCCAACAACTCCACCGTCCGCACAATCTGCTCTTCGGTATGATCGGCATGCACGAGGAACCGCACCCGCGACGCGCTCTCCGGCACGGCCGGGTAGAGGATCGGGCGGGCGTCGATGCCTTCGGCGAGCAGCGCCGCCGAGATCTTCACACACAACGCCGAGTTGCCGAGGATCACCGGGATGATCGGCGTGCCGCCGCTGTGGCCGGTGTTCAGGCCGCAGTCCTTGACCAGCTTCAGGAACAGCCGAGAACGTTCGCGCAGCCGGGCCACGCGTTCGGGCTCTGCTTGCAGCACCTGCAAAGCGGCCAAGCCGGCGGCCGTGTTGGCCGGCGAGGGGCCGGTGGCGAAGACGAACGCGGGCGCGGTGTATTTGAGATACTGGATCAGCTTGTTGCGGCCGGCGATGTAGCCGCCGCCGCTGCCCAGCGCCTTGCTGATGGTGCCCATCCAGACGTCGACGTCGCCGGCGTCGACGCCGAAATGCTCGCCGATGCCGCGGCCGGTGTCGCCCATCACGGCCATCGAGTGCGCCTCGTCGACGTACAACAACGCCCGATGCCGCCGCTTGACGTCGATGAAGTTGGGCAGGTCGGGGAAATCGCCGTCCATGCTGTAGACGCCCTCAATGGCGATCACCACGCGGCGATGGTTGTTGCGGGTATCGCTCAACAGCCGGTCGACGAACTCGAAGTCGTTGTGGGGAAACGGCCGCCGCTTGGCCTGCGACATCAACGCGCCCTGCACGATGCTGTTGTGGGCCAGGTCGTCGTAGAGGATCAGATCGTCGGGGCTGAAGAGGTGGCCGAGGACCGATTCGTTGGTGCCGTGTCCGCTGGGAAAGACCATCGCGTCTTCGGTGCCGAGGAAGCGGGCGATCTGGGCGTCGAGTTCCCGCAGCACGGTGTTGTCGCCGCCCACCAATCGGCTCGCCCCGGCACTGGTGCCGAACCGATCGATCGCCTGCTTGGCCGCTTCGGCGACCTTCCGGTTGCCCGACATGCCGAGGTAGTTGAAGCTGGCAAAGCAGACCACGTCGCGGCCGTCGATGGTCGCGGTTTCGGCGTTGGCCTGCTGGTTGACGCGGAAGAACGGGTTGTCGAGCCCGGCCGCCGCGGTATCGGCTAGCCGCTGGTCGAACGCCACGCACTCGGGAAACAGCTCGGGATCGTATCGTTCGGGGCGGATCTCTCCGGATGCCGGCCGCTGGGGTGCCGTCGAGTTGGGCCGCGATCGAGCGGGAGCCTCGCCGGTTATGGTCGCCTCGATATACTCGACCAGGTCGCTGCAGGTTTCCATGTCGTAGAGCGATTCTTCCGTGAATCGCACGTGGAACGCCTCTTCCAGGCGATTCACCACGTCCATTCTGGCGAGCGAATCGAGGCCGACCTCAGAGAGCGAAGTATCTGGAGTAATCTCGGGATTCAGCCCCTCGGGAATCGTACGACGCACAACGTCGAAAACTGCGTCGGTAATAGAACTAGACAGGCCCTCACGTCCTCTCGAACCGATGGTCATACATGACTCTTCTCTGCTATTGCGGGACGCGCCGTCCACACAGGAAATATGCCAGGCCCGCCCGAACTCCGAGAACACGGATATTGGCGATCTTTGGCGTGACGTGCAAAACCGAGCATTTTATGCGAACGTCACACGGCGCAGCAAGTGCCCCCTAATCCGAGCCGGACGTTGTCGGCTCGATGCCTGTCCCCGTCTCCACGCGTCCCGGTGCCCCCGCCCGAAAAGGGGGCATGCGCGGTCGACGACACTCGGCTACGAACTCTCCACCGCCAGCGTCGCCAACAACACATCCACCGCCGCCGTGGCCAGGTGGGTCGACGATTCGGCCGGGTCCGGTACGGTGATCAACTGAAGTGCGTTGAGAAAGAACGTGGGATGGTTGCGGGCGAAGAGTTGATCGAGGACGTTGACCATCGTGTCGCGGTTGTGGTCGTAGCGGTCGTCGACGGCGGCCGGATCGGAGTGGAAGCGGGGGTTGTTGCGGGTCGCGATCTGATCGGTGGCGTTGACCCTCGCGTCGGTCGGCGAGTTGCCGGTCTCCCCGATCGCGTTGCCGAAGTAGAAGACGTCGTCGTCGGCCAGGCCGGTTTGCGGCGTGGCCTTGACGCGGACCTCGAGCCATTGCTGCCGTACGGCGTTGTCGGCCCAAATCAGTGAGACGCGATCCGATCCCCCGACGCCCGCTCCACGGCGAACGCTCACGCCGATCGGCGCGGCGGCCACGGCCCAACCCGCCGGATCGCCGTCGTTGCCGACGCGGAACTCGAAATCGGCGGCCGTGATGGTACCGTCCGGCGGCAAGTTCTCTACGTCGACCATCACGCCGTTGATACCACGGCTGTAGCTGGTGTATTGGCTGAAGTTGGCCGTCGCGCCCGGCAGTAGGGCATGTTTGTCGACGGCCACCGCCGCGTCGTCGCGGGCGTCGGCGGCCGGGTCCCGCCCGTCGAAGGCCGAGTTGTTGTAGAAGAGGTGCCGGCCGACGACCGACGCCGATTCGCCCGTAACGGCCGTCGCTTGCAGGGTGGCTTCGTAGGCCGTGCCGATACGATCATCGGGCCTATCGGCCGCAAAGCCGCCGGGGAAGGTGTCGAAGTCGATCCCCGGCGTGAAGTCGGGGTAATTGTCGCCGCCGAACCAGAAGGTGTGGCTACTGCCCGCAAGGACCGTTTCGTTGGGCACGAAGGTGAACGTGAAGCTGCCCAGGTCGTTACCCGGCCGGATGTAATCGTCGGGTGAGTTCGCCTCCCACTGATAGACCCAACCGGCGCCGCCGTCGTTAACGCCCAACGGTTGCCAGCCGTCCGGCGCCGTGCCGCTGGGGGCCTCGTCGGGATCGGCCGTCAGCGACTGCCCCCAGAGCGACACGCTATCGGCCGGATTCGGGCTCTTCAGCACGTAAGCCTGGATGTATCCGATGCCCTCGCCGTCGCCCAGGCTGTTCCGCAAGCCGTCCAGCAGGGCCCACCCGCCGGCGGTCCACGAGTCGTGAACGGCCGCACCGGAAAACCCTCCGGTTTCATGCAGCCGCAACAGGCCACCGTCGCTGCCGAATCCCTCAGCGTAGGGCCGGAAGTCGAAGAAGTCGATCGGGTTGAACTCGAACGTCGTGGCCACGCCGGAAAGCAGGCGGCGATCTTCCAGCGGCTCGATAACCAGCCGCCGCAAAGGTCTACCGGATTCTCGAAGCGGGATCTGCATGGGAGTGAGTCTACGGCGTCGCCGCCGGCTGACCACGGCGGCGCATCTTCTCGGTTCAGTTCATGCCGAGCCCGCGCTGGGCGGCCAAGCCGTTTTGGCCCCCACCGAAAAACGGGGGAAACCAAGCCGCGGCCCAAAGCCCGAAGTAAGCCCGACAAGTGTGGAAAAGCCGGCCGCGGCACACAAACGGGGGCTTGCAGGCCTGACAGCCGGGGGTGGAAGGTGGACGGTGTTTCCGGCGGCCTGCAAGCACCCCCAATGGTGTGGATTTTTGGGGTCCGGCAGGCCACATGAACACTTTCAGTATATACGGAGGCTCCCAGTAAGACAACGATTTGGGGGATGACGTGGTTTGCGTTGCCAAAGTGCGACCGTTTCCACGAGATTTCGTTGCGGCCGGGCTCGTCAACGCAATAACGTTGACGGCCGTGTTTTGCCGATATTTGCTCTAACTCCTTGTCAGCAAAGGACGTATGCCGGCGGCGGCTTCATCGGCACGATTCGTGCAATGAAACTACGACGAGTTACTCCGCACCGGAGCATGCAGGCGCCCGAATGATAGACGACTCCATGAGACAACTTGCGAGCAACTCGGCGGCTAGGGGCCCCGGACTGGAGGAGATCGATGTGGGACGATGGAAGTACGGCGTTGTCGGCAGACATCGACGACGACATGGAGAGTCTCCGCCGCCGCGTGGCGGAGCTTGAGCGCGCACTGGAAAATCGAACAACCCGTCTGGCCGACCAGTTGCAATTGGCGGCCATTGTCCATCGGAGCCTGCTGCCGAAGCCGGTCCGTGGTGGGCGGATCTCGGTCGATGTCCGCTATCTTCCGGTCGAAGAAGTCGGCGGCGACTATTGCCAGGTGGCGTTTTCCGACCGCGACACCTGCTACGTAACGATGTGCGACGTGACCGGCCACGGCATCCCCGCGGCGCTGATGGCCACCCGAGTCAGCGATGAGGTTCGGCATGCGATTCTCTACGGCCGCCGCCCGCGCGACATCGTCGAGTCGCTCAACCGGTTCATCTGCGAGCACTTTGAACGGACCGATCTGTATCTGACGTTCATGGTGTCGCAGATCGATCTGCATCGGCGGCGGATCACCTGGTGTGGGGCCGGCCATCCTTGCCCGCTGCTAATCCACAGCAGCGGGGCCGAGGTCGTGCGGCTCGACAGCCAGAACGCGATGATCGGTGTGACGGCCGACTGCCTGAGCGAGCACCCGGAGCAGACCGCCACGCTCGAGCCGGGCGACCGTCTGTTGTTCTACACCGACGGCTTGACCGAAACGGCCGACGCCGAGGGGCGCTGTCTGGGAACGGAAGGACTCAGCGAAATCGGCGTCGAGGCGATGTCGGTCGACCTGTTCGACGCGGCCGACCGCATTCTCGATCGTATCTCCGAGTACCAGCATGGCTCGCCAATGGACGACAAGACGCTTATCGTGGCCGAGATCAAGTAGCCGCCGCAGAGGATCGTCGTGTCCCGGCCGTCACGTCTCGGCCGTCACGTCCCAGTCGTCGAGCGTTTTCGCCGAGAGGCGATCTGCCGTCCGGCCACGGCTTGGCCCGCGGAATCGCACGGCTAGGCCCGCGTTTGACCAACGGTAATCGGCGCGGCTACAATGCGCCGATTGCAGTTGGGGTTGCCCAAACGGGCTGTTTGAGACTCCAGCATTCCCGTGTCCCAGATTAGGAGAGAGATCATGATTCGCATGGGCAAGTTGGTATGTTTGGCCGCGCTGGCCTCCGCAGTGCTCGTCGGCGTTGCCGCGGCCGAGGACGGTTTCCAACCTATTTTTGACGGGAAAACGCTCGAAGGATGGGACGGCAACCCCGATTTCTGGCGGGTCGAGGACGGGGCCATCACCGGCGAAACGACCGCCGAAAACCCCACCAAGGGCAACACCTTCATGATCTGGCGGGGAGGGTCGCCGGGAGATTTTGAGCTGAAACTCGAGTACCGGCTGCGAAATCACAACTCGGGCATCCAGTTCCGTAGCTTCGAGGTGCCCGACCAGAAGTGGGTCATCGGCGGATACCAGGCCGACATTGCCGACGTCGAGCGATTCGACGGGCTGCTCTACGGCGAGCGATTTCGCGGCATCCTCTGTTTCCGCGGCGACAAGACGGTCATCGGGGCCGACCACAAGCCGAAGGTCGTCGGCAAGGTGGGCGATACGGACGAGTTGCTCAAGAAGATCAAGCGGGCCGATTGGAACGAGTATCACATCATTGCCAAAGGCAACAAGCTGACCCATTCGATCAACGGACAGCCGATGGTCGAGTGCGTCGACGAAGACGTCGAGATGCGACGTAGCGACGGCCTGATCGCGCTGCAGCTTCACGCCGGCCCGCCGATGAAGATCCAGTTTCGCAACATCCGCCTGAAGGAAGCCAAGCAGGCCGATGCGCCGAAATCGGCCGAAAAAAAAAAGATCGTACTGATCGCCGGCCCTAAGAGTCACGGCTACGGTAGCCACGAGCATCGCGCCGGTTGCCTGCTGCTGACCCAGTGGCTCAACGAAAGCGAGCTGGGCATTGAGGCGGTCTGCTGCGACGGCTGGCCGAAGGAAGACGATGCGCTAAAGGGCGCCGCCGCGGTCGTGATCTTCTGCGACGGTGGAGGGCGGCACGTGGTGATCCCTCATCTGGAGGAGGTCGGCGAACTGATGAAGCGGGGCGTGGGGCTGGGTTGCCTGCACTATGGTGTTGAAGTCCCCAAAGGCGAGGCGGGCGACGCCCTGAAGGAATGGACCGGCGGCTATTTCGAGGTCCATTGGTCGGTCAACCCACACTGGGTCGGCCGTTTCGAGAAGTTTCCCGACCACCCGGCGGCCAACGGCCTGAAACCGTTCTTCATGGACGACGAGTGGTACTACCACATGCGATTCATGGAGAATATGGAAGGGGTGACGCCGATCCTCTCAGCCACACCACCGGACAGCACGCGGGAGCGTCCCGACGGAGCCCACAGCAACAACCCGACCGTTCGGGCGCGCAAAGGCATGGCGGAGCACGTTTGTTGGGTCCGCCAGCGGCCGGACGGGGGCCGAGGCTTTGGTTTTACCGGTGGCCATTGGCATTGGAGTTGGGCCAGCGACGATTTTCGAAAAGTTGTTCTCAACGGAATTGTGTGGATCGCCGGGATCGACGTACCCGAAAACGGCGTGCCGTCGCAGCGGCCCACTTTGGCGCAACTCAAGGCAGATCAAGACTATACGGCTCCAGAAAACTACGACTATGACCGGATCGAGAAGTTGATTGAGGAGTGGAATCGGTAGCGGGTCGCCACTTCCACGGCGGAGTGAGGAGTTGTCTTTTTTTGGATTTCGCCGAATTTTCCCGGTAAGGGGCTTGCCTTCGTCACGATTTTTGGGATACTAAAGATATCCCCGGGCGACGGCCCGGCGGTTCGGCCTCCGCAGGTCCCTGCCCCGCCTGTGGAGGCCACTTTTATGCGCACCGCTTTTGTGTGGTCCGTACGGCGTTCTGGTTCAATCCACTTCCTGTGTGGGATGAACCGCCAGATCCTCGGGCGGTAGTTGCCGGCACGAACAACCCGCGACAGATCGAGTGTGGTGCGGTAGTCCTCGGACAGCCTGGCCCACGTTAGAGCGGTCCGGTTCCACACCAGGCATCCTTGCAGCCGGGCCCCAAATCCTCCGCCATGCGCAGATCGCGCTGTTTCTTGCCCAAACCTCGCCTCAGTTATGGTAAAATGAGCAGCGTACACAGCCCATATCGAACAGGCAGGAAGGGAATGCTGTCGCGTTAGTGCCACCGCAAAATAAGAATGTGTTTGACACAAAGTCGAAAACCCGTTCATATGAATAGGGATAAAGGGCGCCGTCCCGTCTCAATTCGTCGTATGGGGGGAATCCGCTTCCTCCGTAGACCGAGTTGGGCGGCGTGGTTTGCGGCCATCGGTGAGCGCGAAGGGCCGTTTCCTGGGTAAGGGAGAGCGGCGACCGGTAGTGGAGCACCGGTGGTGGAGCCACGTGTCCGTTGTGCTCTTTGTTCTTGGTACCAAGAGAAGAGAAACGTCCATCGCCGCACGGCCGGCAGGGGTGTTGCCGGTTGGCCGATGCGTGTGGGAGAAACGCTCCCCCCTGGTTTGGATTCATATTAAGGAATGACGACCATGTCACTGTTCGCAATGCCGAAGCTGCAACGTCTCGCGTCGAACCTTCGGACCGCCCGTGCCCGTCTTTTTGGCCGGCGTTGCCGAAACTTGGTTGCTGCACGGTACCGTTCTTTGCAACTGGATCCGCTCGAAGCGCGGCGGTTGTTGAGCGTGTCGCCGACGGACATGTTCGATGTGCTGGTGAGCACACCGCCGGCCGGTGCCCAGACCACGATTACCGCACAATCGGTGGCCACCGACCACGACGGAGACTTCGTCGTCGTTTGGACGCGCTCCGACGAGGTGCCGTTGGACCCGCTGAACAATCCCTATATCGACCCGGAAACCGGTTTCGCGCTGACGGACACGAACATCTACGCGAAGTATCTGACCGACGAAGTCCAACGGATCACCTTGCCCGAAGAGGTATTGATAGACAGCGACAACGATCCGACGACGGTGGCCCGGGTTGCCCTGACCTACGGCGGCAACGAGGTGCAGAAGGTCAACTTCTCGACGACCTATCCGGCCGACTTCATGTTGTCGGGTTGGTTTAGCGAGGGCACGCTTTTTGGCGACTACGCCTTGAGTTTCGACCTCGACGGCAGCGGTACGATCGACGTCGGCGAGACGACGGCCTTGATCGCCTTCAGCGAGTTTGGCGACGCGGCAGATAACGCCTTGGCGATGCAGGACGCGTTGCAGGCCCTCTCGTTGGCACCGGGAGACGCCCTGAGCAACGTCACGGTGACGGCGTTGAATCCGTACGATTACTCGGTGGAATTCGTGGGCCAGGAAGGCATCGACCAGCCGGACTTGATTCCCGATCCGGCGGCCATGATGGAGGCCACCGGCCTGACGGCGGCCGGATTTGCCTACCTGCCCGCGGTGTTCGTCACCACCACCCGCGTGCCGGTGGAGATTCCCAATATCCCGGTCTACACCAACAATGCCAAAGCCACGGCCGATCGGATCACCGAGGCGTTCGAGTTCTATACGTTCGACAGTTTCGATGTCCCCCCACCGGCCGGCAACGCCGTCATGCCGGAAGTCACCCGTTCGATACTGCCGCGCGTGTCGGTGGCGTCGGTTCGTACGGCGGACGACCCGGACGGGCTGCGGACGTTTGATATTACGTTCACCAGCGACTCGGGCAAGTCGACGACGACGGGCAACCTGGGCAAACTCGACCATCCGGAGTTGCTCGTGGCGGCGGTCGACGACGCGGCCGACCCGCTGGTGCTGCCGATCGACGTCGTGCAGACGATGAAGCAGTCGTCGCCCGAGTTCCGCGTCAACCCCGAGGAGCCGGACGATCCGTTTACGATCCTGCCGGACGTCTACGACCAGTCGAATCCGGCGGTGGCGATGGACGCCGACGGCGACTTCATCATTACCTGGCAGAGCGAAGTGCCCAACTCGGAGAACTTCGGCAGCGTGACGGACATCTTCGCCAGGCGGTTCTCTCCGGTGGGGGTCGTCGACGAGGCCGAAGTGGCCTTCTGGACCGACACGGACCTCGACGGCACGGCCGACCCGATTCAAAGCGTCAAGCCGTTGGAGGCGCCGGACGACGACAATCTGGAGCGTAGCGACCCGGGCAATTTCACGTTCCGCGTGAACACGATGACGGCCAACGCGCAGACGACGCCGCACGTGGCGATGGACGACGACGGCGACTTCATCGTCACCTGGGCCAGCACCGGCCAGCCGATCAGTTTCTTCAACGGCATCTTGGCCCGGCGGTTCGACCGCGACGGTGCACCGATCGGCATCGAATGGCTGGTCAACGTGGAAGACACCGAGATCCACGTCGACCCGTTCGTCGCGCTGAGCCACGACGGGCACTTCATGATCACCTGGGTCTTGGATCCGTTGCCGGGCCGGGGCGCGATCCAGGGCGAAATCTACAACCCCCAAGGCCTGGTGCTGATCGAGCAGTTCACCGCCACCACGGGCGCATCGGGCCCCACGGCCGCGTTCGACATGGCCAACAACTTCCTGATGGGCTGGGACCAGGGACGCGACACCGACAACATCGGCATCACCTCGCTGGGCTCCTACTCCCGAATGCACCAACTCTACATCGACGAGATCCAGGAGTTGACGATTACGCCCGACGTGCCCGGGGCCGATATCGAGGGCTACTTCCAGTTAGACGTCGGCGGCGAAGTGAGCAGTTCGATCCTGTTCCAGGCCATCGATCCCGCGGCGGCGGTCGGAGAGATCCAGAAAGCAATGACCGGGTTGGGTTTCACGGAAGTGCAAGTGGAGGTGAGCCCGTCGACGCCCGACGACTTCGCCTATCAGATCACCTTCCGCGGCGACCGGCCCGGGGCCAACCAGCCCGAGATGGTCTTCGTCAACGGCTCGCTGGCGGCTACGGCCACGGTGACCACCACGCAAGACGCGGGTATCGGCGACACCGCCACGCCGATCCGCAACGAGTTCCGCGCCAACAGCGCCACGCTCAACGCCGGCAATCCCGAACCGGCCGCCTGGCCACTGTTGCAGTTCGGCAACCAGGTTTCCGTCGACGCCGACGGCGACGTGACGATCAGCTACGAGGGCTTCGCGCCGGACATCTCGGAAAACGTCATGCTGTTCGGCACTTACTTCGACGAGTTGATCAACGCCGACAAGAACGCCGACCTGTTGCCCTATTTCGACGGGTTCCTGCCGGCCGACGTACTCGGTTTCCCGGGCAGCAACTGGTCGGTCACCGGAGTGATCGAGGAGATCCTGATCGACGCCGGCCCGGCCACCACCGGTACGCCGCTGGACGCCACGATCACCGTCACCGGCCTGCCCGACTTCCAGACCCTCACCATCGACGGTGGCGGCGTGGACCCGCTGACCGGCGAGTTCCAGTTGGAGATGCCGACCGGTTTCTTCACCCCGCCGCTGCAGACCGCGCCGATCCAATTCGACAGCGCCAACGCGTTTGGCACGGCCGCCAACATCCAAGCCGCCGTCGCGGCCCTTTCGGCCGATTACGTGGGCGTCACGGTGGCCGTGGCGTCCGGCGTCGATCCCTACGCGTTCGATATCGATTTCGCCTTTGCGGTGGCCCCGCCGGTGAACCTGTTCCAGGTGAGCACTCCCGGCATCAACGAGGAGCAACTGGGGCGGCTGCGGGCGATCCTCGACAGCGTAGCGGGGCAAATGCGCGGCGAGGCTTACGGGATCATGTACTCCCAGTTCGACGCCGAGCCGACCTACGGGCCGGAGAACATCGTCGCCAGCGACGTGGTCGTCAACTCCTTCCGCGACGGCACCAACGAACGCTACCTGATCGCCTTCGATTCGGAAGTCGACGGCGGGACGATCGGCATCAATGTTGCTCACATGTACGTTCCCGGGTCGGAGCAAGTCTCTGCCGCGATCGTGTCGAACAACGGCGTGCTGAACCGTTTCGACACGGGCGAGAGCATCAAGTCCGCCTTGCAGGGCGCCGTTCGCACCGGCGTGAATTGGCCGCCACCGTTGAACGAAGGGCCGGTCGACGTCCGCGAGGTAAGACTCGCGGAACTCCAGGCCCGCGAAGGGACCGACTGGGACATCCTGGCCCTCGGGATCGACCCACTGGAGGAGGTCGTCTACGAGGTGACCTTCCAGGGCGAGGTCCACGACACGATGATGACGATTTGGCTCGGGGCCAACGGCTTGACGCTGCCGCCGGTCCCCGAGGTCCAAACCCTGACGGCCTCGGTCGCCACGCCGGGCTGGTTCGCGCTGAAGGTCGGCAAGGAAGAGACCGAGGACATCCTCTACGACGCCGCCAATCTGGGCACCACGGCCGCCGCCATCGGGAACCAACTGGAAGACGCCGGTTTCGACGGCGTCCAGGTGGCCTACGATGCGGCCGGCCCCCCGGACACGTTTGTGGTCACGTTTGCTGGCGATAGCGCCGGCGAAGACCACCCTGCGATCACCCTGGCCACGGCCAACGACCACAGCGCAGCCGACGGCGACGTCTTATTGCTCGGCAATATCGTCTCCTCCGAAACGACCAAGGGCGACGAGCCCGAGCCGGCCGATCCGCTGTTCTTCGAGCACACCATGGCCGACGAGGGCACCGTCCAGACCGGGGCCTCGATCGGGATGGAGCCGGACGGCGATTTTGTGGTCGCCTGGACCCAAGAGACGACGCTCTTCGGCGACAACGAGATCTTCTATCGCCGGTTTGAGGAAGACACCGACACGGCCGGCCCCCGGGTGGCCGACTTGGTTGCCCCGGACGGCACGCGGACCGTCGACGGTGGCCGCTTCCCCACGACCGACGGCCTGCAGCACCTGGTCTTGACGTTCGACGAAGAGATGCTCGTGGTGGCGGACGTCGAGACACAACTGGCCGCGATGGGCATCGCCCCGGAAGACGCCTCCGACGCCCTGATCAGCCAGCTCTCGCGGAACTACTCCGACAGCGTGACCAATCCGAACAACTACTCCCTGTTGCGCGGCACCACGCTGCTGGGCGGCGTGATCTCGGAGATCCAGTTCGGCATGAACAAGGCGGCCGACCTGGCGGTTGAATACGGGCTGAATCCGATCCCCACCAACAAATGGGAGGCGGTGATCACCTTCGACGCCGACGCCTTTACGGCGGAGTTGGAGCCGCTGCCGGTCGGTACCTACACGATCCAAGTGAAGCATCCCATCCCGGCCTCGTCGACCAGCCAAGGCCAGAGCGGTGTCCGCGACAAGTCGCGCAATCCGCTGAACCACACCGGATTCCAACCCGGCGGCACCGACTACGCGCGCAGCTTCTCGGTGGTCATCGGCATCGGCCCGGGCGCCCCCGGGGCCCCGGATGAGGAGGCCGAAGACGACCCGATCAACGTCACCCAAGTGGGCGACCAGAACGACCCGGCTGTGGCCATCAGCGCCGACGGGACCTATATGGTCGTTTGGGTCAACGTCAACCCGACGATCTTCGAGGAAAGCGAGATCATCGGCCAACGGTTCAGCAGCTTGGGCGAGGCGATCGGTCCGGAGTTTATCGTCAACACTTACGAGGTCGGGCCGCAGATCGAGCCGGCCATCGCGATGGACGACGAAGGCAATTTTGTGGTCGCCTGGTCGGGTCAGGGCGACATCGACGACTCGGGGGTATTCATCCGGCGGTTCGACCAGTTTGCCCGGCCGTTGGGCGCGCAACTCCGCGTCAATCAATACCGCGACAGCAACCAAGACGCCCCCGGCGTGGCAATGGACGACACCGGCAACTTCGTGGTCACCTGGACCAGCTTCGGCCAGGACGGCGATCTCGACGGCGTCTTTGCCCGGCGCTACAATTCCTTCGGCGTGGCCCAAGGCGACGAGTTCCAGGTGAACACCTTCACCCCTCATCGTCAGGACGAGTCGGCCGCGGCTATGGACGCCGACGGCGACTTCGTGGTCATCTGGGAGAGCGACAGCCAAGACGGCAACTCGCTGGGCGTTTTCGGTCAGCTTTACGACGACACCGGCACCGCGGTGGGCGACGAGTTCCGCGTGAACTCCTACACCAACGACAAGCAGCTCGCGGCGGACGTCGACATGGCCCCGGACGGCAGCTTCGTGGCCACCTGGGCCAGCTTCCTGCAGGACGGCAGCGGCTACGGCGTTTACGCCCGACGCTACGACGCCGCGGGCAACTCGCTGGGCGACGGCGAGTTCCGCGTCAACGAAACGACCGAACTCTGGCAATCGGATCCGGTGGTGGGCGTGTCGAAGGCCGGCGACTTCTCGATCGCCTGGACCACCTTCAACCAGGACGACGAAGACCTGCGCGACGACGGCATCTTCGCGCGGATGTACATGGCCGACGGCACCGACTTCCTCGACGAAGATACGCTACTGCCGCTGGGCGAGTTCCAAGTCAACGCCACCACCCAGGGCGATCAGGTCACGCCGACCATCGCCCGCGACACCATCAGCGGCGACTACGCCGTGGTGTGGGTCGGGCCCAATAGCGACGACGATTTCTTCTACACCGATATTTTCGCCCGCCTCTTGGACCCACCGGTGGAGCGCCTGGTGGTCAACCCCGAGGGCGTTGTCCAGACCGCGCTGGTGTTGGAGGGCCGCCCCGGCGACAACGTCTTCGAGTTCAACCTCGGCGATTCGCCCAACGAGCGCACCGTGACGCTCAACGGGACCGAGTACTTCGTCGATCCGCAGATCGAGATGATCGAATACCACGGCTGGAACGCTCACGACGCGGTGTTGCTGACCGGCACCGACGCCGACGACTCGCTCGAGTTGTGGGCCAACGACGGGATCTTCCGCGGCAGCGGTTTCACGGTCACCATCAGCGACGTCGAGTCGGTCACCGTCGACGCGCTGGGCGGCAACGACACCGCCACGCTCTACGACTCCGCGGGCGACGATCTGTTCCTCAACAACCCCGGCTCGGCCGTGATGGTCCTGCTCGAGGGCACCCACACCGCCAACGGCTTCGAGACGGTCACCGCCCATTCCAACGTTGGTGGAGAAGACACCGCCAAGCTGTTCGACTCGACCGGCCGGGATACGCTGATCGCGCTGCCCGGCTACGCGCGGCTCTCGGGCAATGGGTTGACCGCCGTGGCCGGCGGGTTCGATCAAGTTCACGCCTTCGCCACTCGCGGCGGATTCAACGTAGCCAAGATGTTCGATTCGGCCCAGGACGACACCTTCCGTAGCTCGGACCTGCAAGGCGAACTGTTCGGCCCGGGCTATTACAACCGGGCCAAGGGGTTCACCCAGGTCCACGCCTATGCCTCCGCGGGCCACGACGTGGCCACCATGAACGGTTCCACCGGCGACGACCTCTTCGACGCCAACCCCACCCAGGCCGCGTTCTACGGCGACGGCTTCTACAATCGGGCCAAACACTTCGAGGAGGTCATCGCCTCCGGCAACGCCGGCGGCTACGACGAAGCACGACTGCACGACTCGCCCGGCAAAGACAAACTGGTCGCCACGCCGATCATGGCGGCCCTCTACGGCGACGGCTTCTTCAACCGGGTCAATCAATTCGATCAGGTCGAGGCTTACGCCACGGCCGGCGGGTACGACGTGGCCAAGTTGTTCGATTCGCCGGACAACGACCTGTTCGTCTCCACGCCGGTCTTCGGAGCGCTGACCGGCGACGACTTCAACAACCGGGCGGAGCGGTTCGAGGGCGTACACGCCTACGCCACGGCCGGCGGCTACGACGTGGCCAAGATGTTCGATTCCGCCGGCAACGATCGCTTCGACGGTTCGCCCGCGCAGGGTGTCTTGCAGGGCCAGGGATTCTACAATCGGGCCAAGCAGTTCGAGAGCGTCCACGGATACGCCACCGCCGGCGGAGTCGACGACGCCTACCTGTACGACGCGTCTACGGACGACACCTACGTCGGCACGGGCCAGTTCAGCTCGCTGGCCGGCGACGGCTTTTACAACCGTGTGAAGTACTTCGAGAACGTCCACGCCCACGCCGACCGCGGCGGAACCGATACGGCGATGCTCTACGACGCCGCGTTGAACGACCCCGGCAACGCGTCTCGGCTGGCATGGCTCTACCAGTTCGAGAGTGCCTTCACCTCCACCGGCTCCTCCAACGACGAGCCGGTCCAACAAGCGATCGACGAGGTCCTCACCGCGTACTGGCCGTAGTGCGGCGGTGCCGCCCAAAACGGTGCCTGCCCAAAGACGATGACCGCCTGAAACGATGAGCCGCATCTGGCCCACCGGCGCTTGCCGTTCTCGGTTGACACGGTCGCCCCCGGCCCTTCCAATGGTGATGCCGTTCACCGCATCGGGCCGGATGGGTTCCGGTGGGGAGTTCTGGTGAACTTCCGGAGTGTAGTATGAGCCGATCTCGACGCTCGTCTGCCCGGCCGCTTGGCGGCCTGGGCGTGCTTGCCTTTCTGACCGTCGTTTCGGGAGCCTTGGCGATGGCCGACGGCGTGGAAATCGTGGCCCATCGTGGGGCATCGTACTCGGCGCCGGAGAATACGCTGGCGGCAGTGAACCTGGGCTGGCGACGCGGGGCAGACGCCGTCGAGATCGACGTCTATCTGAGCCGCGACCGTCGGATCGTCGTGATCCACGACAAGGACACGAAACGGACTGCCGGCGTCGATCGGCAGGTGAACCGAATGACGCTGGCAGAGCTGAAGACGCTCGACGTGGGGCGCTATCGAGGGCCGCAGTTTGCCGGCGAGAGAATCCCCACGCTCGAAGAAGTCCTGGCGACCATCCCCAACGGAAAACGGCTGCTGATCGAGATCAAATGCGGGCCGGAAATCGTGCCGGAGTTGAAGCGCGTGCTGGCGGCTGCGGGCAAGCAGCCCGCCCAAACGGCCGTGATCTCCTTCGACTTCGCCGTGGTCACTGCCGCCAAGAAGGCCCTGCCGCAATTGTGTGTGATGTGGCTGCTGGGCACGACCCCCAAACGCGACGAGCAGACCGGCAAGGTGCTGGTGACGCTGGCCGAGCGGATCGAGCAGTGCCGCCGCGGCGGCTTGGACGGCCTGAGCTTCTCGCGCGAGAGTGCGCTGAGCCCCGAGTTTGTCCGGCAGGTTCACGACGCCGGCTTGCAGCTTCACGTGTGGACCGTCAACTCGGCCGAAGAAGCCCGACGGCTGCGCGATTGTGGCGTCGACTCGATCACCACCGATCGGCCGGGATGGCTGCGGGAGCAACTCGAGTAGAAGAGGGGGGATGTAGATTGCAAATTGCAAATTGAGAATTGCAAATCGAGAATTGCAAATTGCAAATTGAAGAGCATCGAAGCAGGGCAGGCGTAGATATCGTGGTTTAGCAGCCGCCGGCACGGCGGCTTCTGCAGGAGGTTCGGGGCGCGACCACCGGTCGCGGCTTTATTTCACCAGGGCAAACGCCTTCTTCATCGCCGCGGCGGTGGCGGCGACGGCTTGCTCGGCGGGCATCTCGCGCAGGGCTTGGTTGAACGGCTCGGCGCGGATCGGGCCGTCGTAGCCGATCTTGACCAGTGCGCCGAGGAATACCTTCAGGTCGATCACGCCGGTGGCCGCCGGCAGCTCGCGGCGCAGGTCGACCTGCTCGTCCAGCGGCACGCCTGCCGGGGCGTCGTTGAGGTCGCAGGCAACCACGTCGTCGTTTTCCAGCGTGAGCAGATCGGCCTCGCTCTCCCGGGCGTTGTACCAGTGCCAGGCGTCGAGCGTGATACCCACGTTGTCGCAACCGATCTCAGCGATCAGGTCCTTGGTCTCGGCCATCGTATGCACGAACGGGTGTTGCGTGGCGGTCCAGGACGTTTTGGGGCCGACGTACTCGAGCCCCAACCGCTGACCGTGATCGCCGAGCGCCTTGGCCACCTCGCGCAGCCGGCGGGCGTGCTGACGGAAGTTGGCCATGTAGGTCATGTCGCGATGGCAGGGCGTGAGCCACGTACCGACGCGAGTCACACCGGCGCGGCGCAGCCCGGCGGCCAAATCGGGTAACCGTTGCATGCCGGCGCGAAATGCGTCGTCGCCGCCGCGGAAGTTCACCGATAATCCGGCGGCCCCCCAGGCGAGTCCCTTGGCCTTCATGTCCATCGCCAGTTCGTCGAGTTCGCCGGCAGACAGCCCGGCGAGGAAGCCGGCCGACGGCCCGACCGACTCGAAGCCGTGCTCCGCCGCCAGTCGGATCGCTTCGCGCTGGTCGGCCCGAACGCCGATCGCGCCGCAGGCCAGATCTAAGGTGAATTTGCGTTTCGGTTCGGCGGCGACGGCCGGCCGTCCGAAGGCGGAAAGCCCCACGGCGCCAACGCCTACGGCGGCCGCGTGTTTGAGGAATCGACGGCGATCGAGCGCGTTCACGGCGTGACCTCCCAAGAGAATCGAGTTCGTCTACCGGTGCCAGAATACCGCAGATCGAACGCCGCGACCACAAAGCCGCGGCTTTATAGGCCGACGAGCGGATTGGTTCGCTTCTCTCTGTCGACGGTCGTCTCCGGGCCGTGGCCGGAGAGCAGGATCGTGTCGTCCGGCAGCGCGAAGAGCTTGTTGTGGATGCCGTCGCGGAGTTGGGTGAAACTGCCGCCGGGGAAGTCGGTCCGCCCGACGCTGCCGGCGAAGATCACGTCGCCGACGAACGCCACCAGCGGGCCACCTCCCTCCCAGAGGTAGACCACGTGGCCCGACGAATGGCCGGGGACGTGCAGCACGCGAAAATCGAGGCCGGCCGCCGAGTGGGTGTCGCCCTCGTCGACGGTCACGTCGGCCTCCGGGCTGATGATCGTCTCGCCGAGCATCTGCGAGAGATTGGCCACCGTATCGGAGAGTTTCGCCACTTCCAAGGTGCCGATCACCAGCGGGCAGTCGGGCCACTGCTGCTTGAGCGTCGCGTTGCCGCCGATGTGGTCGACGTGACCGTGCGTATTGAGAATGGCCGCCGGCGTGAGTTCGTGCGTCTGAAGGTGTGCGACGATGGCGTCCGGCTCCAATCCGGGGTCGATCACCACACAATCGGACCGGTCTGGCAGCCGAACCACGAACGTGTTCTCGCCGAACGGCATCGAGACAATCTCGGCGACCTGGATCTCGGGGTGCTTCACCAACGGGTCTCCAAACGGGGTTGCTGACTGGGTAAGATGAATGGGTTGCCGGTGCGGCGTCGGACGACCGCGTCGCACCGGTTGGGCAAGCGGCCCTCCGTCACCAAGGTATTGTAATCCCGTTGTGGAAAATACGCGATAACCGATAACGACGAGGAAGCAGCGATTGCCGTCGGGACCGATGGTCTCGGGGCCGTTGGCCGCGTACCGTGCCGATGCTCGTTACCGGCCGACTACCCGCCATGCCAGTCGCGCGTTGAACCACAACAGGGAGGTCCCGATGGTCTCAGGCAAATCACTTGGTCGCTTCTGGGTTCCGGCGTTGCTTACGGCCGGAGCGATTCTCTTGGCGGCGACGGCTCAACCCTGCGGCGCCGCGCAGCCCCCCGCCCAGGATGCCGCCGCGGCGCCGGCCGTCGATGCGGCCCAAACGGTCAAACACCCCCTCGAGCCGGCGCTGATTTGGGCCAAGGAGGGGTTGAAGAGCGTCGAGAAGATCCGCGACTATTCGGCCGTGGTGATCAAGCGGGAGCGGGTCGGCGGCGAGGTCGGCGAATATCAATACATGTTCGTCAAGGTCCGCCACGAGCCGTTCAGCGTCTACATGTACTTCCTCGCCCCGGACAAACTCAAGGGCCGCGAGGTGATCTACGTCGAAGGCAAGAACGAAGGCAAGATGTGGGCCCACGGCGTCGGCGCGCAGAAGATCTTCGGCACGCTTTCGCTGGCCCCGGACGGACGCATCGCCATGGACGGACAGCGCTATCCGCTGACCGAGTTGGGTATCCTCAACCTGGTCCGCCGGCTGATCGAAGTCGCCGAGAAGGACTGCAAGTACGGCGAGTGCGACGTGCAGTATTTCAAAGGCGCCGAGATCAACAAACGCAAGTGCACGTGCATCCAGGTCGTCCATCCGGTGCCGCGGCGCAACTTCATGTTCCACATGGCGAGGATCTTCGTCGACGACGAATACAACATGCCGATCCGCTACGAGGCCCACGACTGGCCCGAAGAGGAAGGCGGCCCGCCGCGATTGATCGAGGAATACACCTACGCGAATTTGAAACTCAACGTCGGATTCACCGACGCCGATTTCGACGTCGAGAATCCCAACTACGGCTTCTGACGCCGGCCGTGTAACCGACCATTGCAGTCCCCAAGCCCGGACGCCGTTGCGAGGTGGCGTCCGGGCGTTTTCGTCTGATGAGCATCACCGCACATCCTGCTTTCCAGACCGCCTGGCGCGTCTTGCGGATCGTGGTGATCTGCTATCTGGCCGTAACGGTGTTGATGATGATCTTCGAGGAATCGTTCATCTTCTTCCCCAGCCGGTATCCCGACGGCAACTGGAAGCCGCCGGGGCTCGAGTTCCAGGACGCCGAATTCACCGCTGCCGACGGCACCAAGCTGCACGGCTGGTACATGCCGCACCAAGAGCCGACGGCCGTGGTGCTCTTCTGTCACGGCAACGCCGGCAACCTCAGCCATCGGGCCGACGTACTGAGCACGCTACACGAACGCGTGGGCGTGTCGGTGATGATCTTCGACTATCGCGGCTACGGCCGTAGCGAGGGCAAACCGAACGAAGAGGGCATCCTGGCCGACGCCCGGGCGGCCAGGGCGTGGCTGGCCGAGCGGGCCGGCGTGGCCGAGACCGACATCGTCATGATGGGCCGTTCGCTGGGCGGCGGCGTCGCGGTCGACTTGGCCGCCGCCGACGGCGCCCGGGCGCTGGTGCTCGAGAGCACCTTCAACTCCATGCCCGACGTAGCCGCCCGGCACTATCCCTGGCTGCCGGTGAAGCTGGTGATGCGCACGCGCCTGAACTCGGCCGAGAAGATCGCTAATTTTCACGGCCCGCTGCTGCAAAGCCATGGCGAGTCCGACACGATCGTGCCCATCGAGTTCGGGCAAAAGCTATTCGAGGCCGCCAACGAGCCGAAGCAGTTCATTAGCTTTGCCAATCTGGATCACAACGATCCACAGCCACCGGATTACTACGAGAAACTGGCCGCCTTCCTAGATCGTTGATGCTAACGACACCAACCGGCGGTCAAATGCTAGCTTCTAGAACCAACTGGCGACTGGATGCTTCGCGGGCAAGGTCGTTCATGGCCTTGGATGCCTCGTCGTCCTGTGCGGCGCCTCGGAAAGCCAAGAAAACGATCGACAGTTGCACTTTGCCGTGCTCAACCTGAATGTAGTTGGGCAAGTCCTCGAGCAGACCACAGATGCCCTTGATGCGACAGCCGACAATCTCGTGCGTTTCCAGTGAAAGATACAGCGTAACATGGTCGCACAGCCTCTTCGAGTAGTCGGCATCGCCCTCGAAATACACCGTCAGGGTATCGGCCTGTTCGCTTAGGTAGCAGTAAGGCACGAATTTGCTGGCTGGTGGGTTCTCCCTCAAGAACCGCATCAACTCGGATTCAGAGACCATATCAATTCTCCCGTAACGCCATTGGGTCGGTATTCTCCTTCCTCGTCCAATCGCCGCCAAGTCCATTCGTCAATCGTCCCGTCTGGCAAGACGAAGACGAGGAACCCCATGCTCTTTGGAGCCGGTGTATCGATAGTCAAGCTCCTGCGATCTCGACTTGGGGCTCCCACGTAGACGAAGCAGTCTTCCTTGTCTGGACGAGACCACCCTTCATATATCGCAATCGTACCCCCCTCAAGGACCTCCTTCACAAGCAGCAGCCTTGCGAGGGCCTTTTCGTGACCGTGATTCCGTATGTGCCGCACAAGCCGTTCTGGGATGCCGGTTTGCCAGTGCTTATCTGGGGCCCTCGGGTCGATCGCGTCGAAAGTCACTTGCCAACGAGCCATGCCGAACCCCTCAGTAAGACAAGGATAGAACACTTAACTTTGGAATGTCAATAGACTTATGGGCATTCTCTCGCGGCCGCAACATCGGATAATTCCAGAATCCGTGCCGGAAAAACCCAGATTCACCCTTGACTGACATGCTGGACATATTATATCATATTTCCAGGTTTCTGTTGTTGGAGGTGCGGAAAATGAAGGTCGTTATCGACGTTGCGGCAGGACGGCTCGTAATCGAAGGAGACGGTCCTGAACTCATCAGTGTGCTTCAGGCGGCGCGCGAATTGGCTCCAGATATAACACAGATCCAGATCATCACCGCCGGTAAGAATACGGAAAAGGCCACCGAAGCGGAAGCCCAGGCTTCTGGCAACTTGCCAGATGGAGGTCCCCAAAACCGTTCAGCCACACGGACATCTCCGGGAACACTGCGTCAGTTTGCCCGATCATTGTCGCTGAGCAATTCTGCGGAGCGAATCGCGGCAGTCGGTTACTACGCTAACAAGATTGAAGGCAAACAGTCGTTTGCCCCCAAGGAGATCGACGGGTGGTTCACGATGTGTGGATTCCAGAAGCCCGCTCAAATGGCAGTCGCGATCTACGACGCAAAACGCAAGTATGGTTACGTTGAGAACATCGGAAGAGGAATGTGGAGAATCTCAAACCAGGGCGAGAACCTGATCATTGGAAAGATCGAAGATGCTCAGGAGTGATGCTACTAGAGATCATCGGACGGCCGCCCGAAAAAACGCCAACCTCTGACCGTGTTCCCGTTCGAGACACTTGCCGTCAGCGGCCGTACGAAGATGCTGTGATGCGTTTCACACACTCGGTAGCCTCATTCAGTGGGTACGGCTGCCCTGCGTTGAAGGGGGGCAGGCGTTGCATTGTGCATAGTCTCGCGCCTGGTGTTCTAGTGTCTGTCCAGGTGCGGTCGCTACAGCAGTGAACGACCAGATTCGACGCAACTGCAATCGACCTCAACCCCCGCTTCGTGTACGATCCCGGCCCGAAATCCGCTGGGGCCGTTGCGAGACGGCACGGCATGACGCGGGGAGGCGAAGGTGGGGCGGTTTGGTGGTGTGATGCGATACCTCGCTTTGATGACGCTGATCGGCACTTTGGCGGCCGGAGGCTGCGGGTCTGGAGAGAGCGGGGCCGAGGAGTTCGGCCTTTTGACCCGGCAGTTGGAGACGACCTCCGCCGAATTGCGCGACGAGTTGGTCCGAATCCAACGCGACCGCGGCACGCCGGAGTTGCTCAATGAGTCGGACGTTCAGCCGGAGGACAACGCGGCAGTGCAGTTGCTGGCGCTGTACGCCAACCACAAAGTCTCGGCGATTCGCGAACGGGCGGAAGTGGCCTTTCCGGCCGGGCAGTTCGTCTTCAACCCGGTCCAGTTGCGCCGCGTGGCCGCCTTTCGCAAGCGATACGAGGAGCAATTCAAGGAGGCCCGGGCTGCGCTGGAGCGGCCGCAATGCGACTTCGGCATCCAGTTCATGGCCGGCTGCACGGCCGAGCTGAAGTTCGTCGACGTGGTCCACGTGTGTGCCAACATGGAGGCCTTTCGGGCGGCCGAGGCGCTGTTCGGTGAAGAGCCGCAACCGGACGACGCGGTCGAAGCGCTCTGGCACATGCTCCGGCTGGCGGCCTGCATGGCGGCCGAGAAGCATCCGGTGGCCCGGCTCGAGGGTGCCTACGTACGCACCAAGGCGTTCGTCGTGTTGCAGGCGATCGTCAAGCACGAGTCGATCGAACGGGAACACCTCGAACTGCTCGAGCAACTGGTCCGCACCGAACTCGATTCGTGGCCACCCGACGCCGACGCCTGGATCGGCGAACGGGCGCTGGGGTTGCACGCCTACGAGATGGTCCACCACGATCTTGCCCGAGAGTTGATGACCGAAGAGGACGTGACACGTTTCCGCGAGGAAGGTATTCTGGACGACTTTCCCGAAGCGGCCAGACAAAACGTCGACCGGGACGAACTATACTACGTCCGCGCGATGCGCAAGATCATTGAGGGCTGCGACCGGCCTTACTACCTCCGCGAGGAGATCTTCGAGGAGATCAACGCCGACCTGCAGGAACGGCGCAACGCGTCGGACTTCCCGCTGGTGGCCGCGCGGCTGTTGCTGCCCGACATCCACGAGGCGCACGCCACGATCGCCCAGGATCGGGCGAACTGGGAGGCCTGGGCGTTGGCCCTGGCAGCCGCCACCGGACGCCCGACGCCCGACTACGAGATCAACCCCTTGACCGGCCGGCGCTACGCGGTGCAGGAATACCGTCCCGAAAGGGGCCGTGCCGAAGTTGCCGTACGCGGCTTCAGCCTCGACGAGCCGGGCGATCCGCACACTTGGATCGTGGTGCCGTTTGACATGGAGACGGAGGAGGCGAGCGCCCCGTAGCCGAATTCGCCAGAGTTTGGCAATTCGGCCGGTCGGGATATTCGACCGATTGGGGCCAAAGTCTGGCGACTTCGGCTACACAACCACTGCAAAGAGAAGTGTCGAAACGCAGAAGCAGCCGCCGAGATTTCCTGCGCGGACGTGCCGCCGGCGACGTCGTGGCCGATGCCCTCGGCGATGCGTTGCCCGACAGCCCGGGGCCAACCGGTGAAACTGCACCACCGCCACGTCTGCTCCACGTCAGCCGGCGGGCGATGGGCTGCGAATTCGAGATCCGCTTTCACGCGGCGCGCTATCCCGAGGGCACCGAAACCGCCTTTCGGGCCCTCGACCTGGTCGACGCGGCGGAGGAGCAGATGTCGGTCTTCCGCGAGACCAGCGAGATCTCGCAGATCAACCGCACCGCTGCCGAGGGACCGGTGGAAGTCGAGCCGGGGCTGTTCGCGTTGCTTTGCCTGGCCCAACAACTCCACGGCGAGACCGGCGGGGCCTTCGATCTGACGTCCGCCGTGCTGTGGGAAGTCTGGGGATTCGCTCGACGCGAGGGAGCGATCCCGCGCGAAGAAGATCTGGCCGAGGCCCTGCGGCTGGTCGGCAGCGAACTGGTCGAGTTCGACGCGGAGCGATCGACCGTCCGCTTCCGCAAGCCCGGCGTGCGGCTGAATCTCGGGGCCATCGGCAAGGGATACGCCCTGGACCGCTGCGGGGAACTGCTGGCCGAAGAGGGGATCGGCGACTTCCTGATCCACGGCGGCAATAGCAGCGTTTTGGCACGTGGCTCCGTGGCGGCAAACATCGGATGGCAGGTCGGCATCCTCCATCCGTTGCGGCCCAACCGGCGGCTGGCCGAAATATGGCTGGTCGATCGGGCGTTGGCCACGTCCGGCTCCTGGGCTCAGTCGTTCGTGCATCGTGGCCGCCGATACGGACACATCATCGACCCGCAGACCGGCCGGCCGGCCGAAGGCGTGCTGTCGGCCACCGCCATCGCGCCGACGGCCACGTTGGCCGACGCCCTGTCGACCGCCTTTTTTGTGATGGGACCGGCCGCGGTGGAGGACTACTGCCGCGATCGGCCCGATCTGGCCGCCGTGATGGCGTGTTCGACACGCCACGGTGGAGGGGTGGACGTGCAGAGTTTCGGGCTGGCCGAGGGTGAACTTCGGGTGTTGTAGTGCGGCCCTAATCTCGCCTAACCAATGAGGGTCTGTGGACGGCACCGCGCGGATGACGTTAGAATTGGTTTCGATCCTCAGGCGATAGCCCCTTTGCGACGGCACGAACATGGACCTTCCCCTTGCCGATATGGCCGATTTCTTCATCAGCCACGGCTCCTATTTCGGCATCTTCGTCTTCATGGTGCTGACCGGGGCCGGGCTGCCGCTGCCGGAAGAAGTGGCCATCATCGCTGCCGGCGTGCTTTGTGCCCACGACCAGTTGCACTATCCGTGGCTGGCGTTCGGGGCCCTGCTGGCCGGCGGGCTGGTGGGCGATTGCGTGATGTATTGGGTCGGCCACCACTTCGGCCGGGCCGTGGTCCGAGAACACCGCTGGTGGGCCCACTGCGTTACGCCTGAGCGCGAGGCGAAGATGGAGCAATTGCTCCACCAGCACGGCCTCAAAGTCCTGTTTGTGGCCCGATTTCTCGTCGGCGTACGTTCGCCGATCTACCTTTCGGCCGGCATCCTGCGGCTGCCGTTCAAGCGGTTTGTGCTTTTCGACCTGCTCTGTGCGACGACCGTGATCGCGCTGTTCTTCTCCGTGAGCTACTTCTTCGGTGAGGAGATCACTAAATGGATCTTCCACGCCGAGCGGGCCGCCACGGTGGTCGTGGTGCTGGCGGTGATCGTCGCAGGGCTCTATTTCTGGCGTCGCCACCGCCGCAAACAGGCTGAGTGCGCCGCCGAGGCCTCGGCCGCATCGGCATCGCCCGACGGGCCGTCAGACGACGAGCCAGCTTCCGACGATCCAGCTTCCGACGATCCACAGAAATCGACCGGCAAAGTCGAGCGCGTGGCGTAACTGGATAACGTACTCATTCACCGAACCCGTCAAGAGCCGTTCGTAGTGACCGCATTCAGGGCTTGTCGACTTAATCGACTCGGCTTTCTTG
>CAYYNP010000092.1:0-30764 GCA_964472545.1 uncultured Planctomycetaceae bacterium
AGAGCAGCGTGTCCATCCCCCCTCAATGCCCAGGGATCCGGTTCTGAGATGAACCCCCTTTATACACGAGCGCGGCCCGTATTTGACATCGGTGTCGGTCTCCCGTTCCCGAATCTTGCGGATTATTGTCGGTTCCGACGTGCTACGGCATCTTCACTCATCCGGGTATCCGAGCCCTGATCGTCGACGACCGGACGGTTGTGCTCACGAGCCCTTGACGCGATCCTTCAGCAAGTGGACGCGGCGAAGCACGCGCCCGACGCCTCTTCGTTGAGTATCTCCTGGGCCGCTAGCCCAAGCAGTTGACATCGCCCCACAATCTGGGCTACGATCCGGCCTAGGTACGTTCCGCGCCCCTTCGGTCTCGCTGTTGCCGTCGCGGCGACGCCAACCATCGTCTCGGAGGAACCGCCATGCACCGGCAGCATGCTCTTTGCACGTATCTCCGGTCGGCACTCTGCGCGGCTCTCGTATTCGCCACGTTTGCCCCGACGCACGCCGCCGACTCGAACCTCCCCGATCCGGCGCGCGTCGAGCAACTTGCCCGGCGGCTGCCGACGGCTCCACGTGGGGTGGGGCCGACGATCGACGATCGGGCGGCGTGGCAGGCCGTGGCGGCGTCGCCGCTGTTTCGCAACGTCGTCGAAGAGGCCGACACGCTGCTCGATCGGCCAATCCCGGAATTGACGGACGAGTTGTTCCTCGACTATTCCCGCACGGGCAACCGCACGCGATGCCAGAAGGTACTCAGCGCGCGTCACGGCCGCGTGTCGCAACTCGTGCTGGCTGAGTGCATCGAGAACCGCGGGCGATTCTTGCCGGCAATCGAGAAGGCGATCGACGCCGTCTTGGACGAGAAGACTTGGGTGCTGCCGGCTCACGACGGCGGCCTGCGCAACTTCCGCGGTACGGTCAACGAGATCGACCTGGCCGTGGCCGGCCAGTCCTGGAACCTGGCCACCGTCCGCTACTGGCTGGGCGATAAGCTCAGCGCGACAACGCGAAAACGCATTGCCGATGAACTCGAACGGCGAACCTTCACGCCGTTTACGAATTCGGTCATCAAAGGCCAGCCGCGATTGTGGTGGCTCACCGGCACGAACAATTGGAACGCGGTCTGTCTGGCCGGGGTGACCGGCGCAGCGCTGGCAACGATCGAATCGCCGCAGCGCCGGGCGTTCTTCATCGCCGCCGCGGAGAAGCACGTGCAGAACTTCCTCCGCGGCTTCACGCCCGATGGATACTGCTCCGAAGGCATCGGCTATTGGAACTACGGCTTTGGCCATTACGTCATGCTGGCCGAAACGGTCAAGCAGGCGACCGACGGGAAGATGGACATGTTGGCCCCGGAGAAGATCCAGCGGATTGCCCGCTTCGGCCGCCGCATGGAGATTGCCCCGGACATCTTTCCGGCGTTCGCCGACTGTTCGGTCGGCTCGCAGCCTTACGAACCGCTGCTGGCCTTTCTGAGCCGACGCTACGGCTGGGGCATGCGAGACGTGGAACGCGACGGGCTGCTACTGGGCGTAGGGCCCAGCACGGCCTTGTTCCAGTTGGGGATCTACGGATTCGCAAACTCGGCGACCACCGTGCGCGCGGCCGCAGCCTCGCCGCAGCAGCCGCTGCGCGATTGGTTCCCCGATGCGCGTGTGCTGATCTGCCGCCCGGCGACGGATGCTCCACGTGCGATGGCCGTGGCACTCAAGGGCGGTCACAACGCCGAACACCACAACCACAACGACGTGGGCACGTATCTGGTTGTCGTCGGCAAGGCCGTCCCGCTAGTCGATCCCGGCGCGGAGGTCTACACCGCCCGAACGTTCAGTTCCCGACGGTACCAAAGCGGCGTTCTCAACTCGTTCGGCCATCCGGTTCCCCGGGTTGCCGGCAAGCTCCAGCGGACCGGCCGTGCGGCGGCTGCAAGGATGCTCGAAACGCGGTTCGACGACGCCGGTGATACCGTGGTGATGGACCTTCGGGCGGCCTACGACGTCGAGGGGCTGAAGACGCTCCGACGGACGTTCGTCTACTCACGAGACGGGGTAGGCAGCCTCACGGTGACCGACGAAGCCGAATTCGCTAAGCCCAGCGAGTTCGGCACGGCGCTGATCACTTTCGGAAAATGGGAACAACTCGCGCCAAACCGTCTGCGGATCGGCGAGGGCGGCGGCGCAGTTCACGTCGATATTGCCGCCGAACCCGGCGAGGTGACGATCCGCTCGGAGACGATTCGCGAGGACGTCCGTGGCGGCCGCACTCCCACGCGTCTGGGGATCGATTTGCCCGCAGCGGTCGAACGTGCGAGAATCACGCTTACCATCGTGCCGGCGTCCCGGGCCGACGCCCGCTGATGCTCACGAAGTCGTGAGATGCCAGGCCAACCCAATCAGGCCAATAAGGGAGGAGTGGCGATGCACACGTTTCATGTTCCCAAACACGCGTTGAGCTTGTCGCCGGTGTTCGTCGCAACGGTTCTCGCTGCGGCAACGCCGGTCGGCGCGTTGGAAGTCGAGACGACGCAGAACACCGATCGAATGATGCCCTATCAGGTGTTCGAATTGACGTTCCAACACGACGGCCGATACGACGATCCGACCTGGGACGTATCGATCGACGTGACCTTCACGTCACCGAATGGGAAGACGTACGAGGTGGGCGGGTTCTTCTACGGCTCATCCAAACCACGGCAGCCGATCGTACGCCCGGTTGGTGGCGGCCGCGAGGGCTCGACGGTCGTTTGGCCGTGCCATCCGGCCGATCTCTGGAAGGCCCGTTTTGCGCCGCAACGGACCGGCCGCTGGCGGTTCCGCTACGTCTTCCGTAACGATGCGGGTGAAAGTGCGACAGGCGAGGGGGCGTTCGACGTGGTGTCGGGCAGGGTCCACCAGCAGGGCTTTGTGCGGATCCATCCACAGAATCCCTTCCGCTTTGTCTTCGACGACGGCAGTCCTTACTTCCCGATCGGCTTTCAGGACGGGATCTTCGACAACAACCACGACGGCTCGGTGATGGACGCCAGAACCGTCGAGGGGCCGTTTCGCCTCGATCCCGAAGGCCGCCGGCCGACGCCTCCGCCGGGAGCCCTGTTCGCGCGAGGCCCCGGGGCAGGCCCGATCAACGGCGACGTCGATTTCCGGCGTCATGCCCGGGCCGGATTCAACCTCTGGCGGTTTTCCCCCAACAACTTCTCGATCAAGGTCTTTGCCGATCCGCAAAACGCCCGGCAGGCCACGCTGGATCACGTCCGCTGGGAAGAAGCCCGCATGGTCGACGAGACGCTGCTGATGGCGCGGAAGTACGGCATGCGGAACTTCTACGGCATCTTCGGCTTCACCAAGGCGGAAAACGACCGCCCCGACGACGCCGAGGCCATGGCCCGAGTGAAGCGGATCATCAAGTATAGTGTCGACCGTTGGGGGGCGTACGTCGATTTCTGGGAACTGCTCAACGAGCAACACGCCGCCACCGGCTGGTACGAAGTCACCGTTCCGTACTTGAAAGCGATCGATCCTTACGGGCACCCGGTGGCCACGAGTTGGGAGCGTCCCGAGTTGCCCGGCATCGAGATCAACGCGCCGCACTGGTACGGCAACGAAGGCGAACTGACGTCCGACCGGGTGACCGCCGGCCGGGCCGAGCGTGCGAAGAAGTTCCGCAAGCCGGTGGTCTACGGCGAGCAAGGCAACTATCGGGGGCGGGAGGACCAGTCGGGCCGAGGGGTCGGCGGCGTGTGGGACCCCGGCTCGGCCAGGCGGATGCGCGTGCGGAGCTGGACCGCCATGTTCACCGAAGTCGTGTTCATCTTCTGGGAGACCTCCTACGCCAAAGACGGCCACGTACGGAATATCTGGATCGGGCCGGAGGAGCGGCAGTACCTTCGCGCGATGCAAGATTTTGCCGCACGGCTCGACCGCGACGTGGAGATCGTCGAGGTACGGCTGGCGGGACCGGCAGCCGCCGACGTCGGAGCCTACGGACTTTGTTCGAAAGACTGTGCGGCAGTCTATCTGCACCATCGCGCTTGCCAACAGTGCCGCAAAGCCGAGCGACCAGGCGCTTCGGCCGAACATCGCTGGGACCATCGTCGTGGCGAAGTGAAGGGGCTGCAAGTGACGGTCGACGCTCCCGACGTCGGCACCGCTTACTGGTATCGGCCGGCCGACGGGCACGTGCTGGCTGAGATCGAGGTGACCTCGGGCAAGCAGACGCTGACGGCGCCGCCGTTCGAGATCGACCTGGCATTGCTGGTCACCGACCGCGGCGCGCCGGACCGCGACGGCGACGGGAAGCCGAACCATCGCGACGCCGACGACGACAACGACGGTGTTGCCGATGTCGAGGATGCCTGGCCGTTGGAGCGGGAGGAATGGGCCGACGACGACGGCGATCGGATCGGCGACAACATGGATGCCGACCTCGACGCCAACGGCGTGGCCGACGACCGCGACGGCGACGGCACGCCGGATAAGCACGCTGCCGATCCGGACGGCGACGGCGTGCCCACCGCGTCGACACTGCCCTGGGACGCATTCCCCCACGATCCGGACGAAACTCGCGACACCGACGGCGACGGTATCGGCGACAACGCCGACCGGGACGACGACGGCGACGGCTACACCGACGAAGAGGAACGCGCCGCCGGCACCGACCCCCGACGGGCAATCCGTTTCCCATGAAGCCGCGACCGCGTACCGTCCGGAGGTCGGCCGAAAAACTAGAGCCTGTCGAGACATGGCAGGGATCTCTCATAGGCGAATCATCGGCGCCGAGGCGTTCACCGCGACCTCGAACGAGGATCGATGGACGATGTCGCCGCGGGCAATCTGACGCAGTCGCGTGCCCCCCCAAAGAAGGCATAGGCAGTACGCGCCGTCAAGGCAACGCTTAGCGGAGTTGGGCGCCTGATCTGGCTGCTACTTCGAGACGCCTTGCCCACGGATCTATAATTCCTGGCGTCGGAGCAGTTCAGGGGGATCGGAGCAGTTCGGGGGGAGTTGTTCGATCGATAACATCGCCCAAGCCCCTGGGCCATCGAGAATGGCGACGAAGCGGGAGAGTATAGTGCTTGTACAGTAGCCATCTCGCTCCGCGAGATGTGGCTGTCTCGCGGAGCGAGACGCCTACTATGCACGGTGCAGACATTATCCACTCCCGCTTAGGCGTCCGCCGGCCATCCTGCCAACCATTTGGGCAAGCTGGCCGGAGTTTCTCATGTAATTTGCAGTTTGTCCGCGCGCTATTGCGGGTCAGTACGCTTAGGTTCTTATGGGAACTCTCAGGGCACATCCTTCTGATTGCAATGACGATCTGCTGCGGCGTGCAGCGGAGGGGGACGAACATGCGCTAGGGGAACTCTTTCACACGTTTCGCGGGCGGCTCAAACGAATGGTCCGGCTCCGCTTGAATCGGCAGCTTCAGGGCCGGGTCGATGAGTCGGACATCGTCCAAGAGGCTTATCTCGAAGCCAGCAAACGGCTTAAGGCATATCGGGAGGAGCTGGATGCCCCCTTCTACCTCTGGCTGAGGCAGATTACCGGCGAGAAGCTCATCGACGCCCACCGCCGGCACCTGGGTGCCCGGATGCGGGACGCCGGCCGGGAGGTGTCGATTTGCCGCGGGCCGATGCCGGCAGCCACCACGGCGGCTCTGGCCGCGCAGTTGTTGGGGCGTCTCACGTCGCCTTCTCAGGCGGTCGTCAAGGCGGAAATGCGAGTTCGCGTCCAGGAGGCGCTCGAAAGCCTGGAGCCGATGGACCGCGAAGTCTTGGTCCTGCGGCACTTCGAGCAGCTTGACGGTGCCGAATCGGCCCAAGTCCTGGGGGTCAGCAAGACGGCCGCGAGCAGCCGGTACTTCCGCGCGGTCCGGCGGCTGAAGAAGGTCTTGGCGAGCTATCCCGAATTGTTTGAGAACTAGGGAACACGGAGCTTCCTCCAGGTGAGTGATCGCAGAACACGGCAGGAGCCATCGCATGATAAGCCCGGAATCGGAAGGCAATCTCCTCGATCAGTTGGCCGACGAGTTTCTCGAGCGGCTCCGCCGTGGCGAGCGGCCTGCGTTGGAGGACTACGCCAATCAGCACCCGAAGCTGGCCGAAGAGATCCACGACCTGTTTCCCACCTTGGCGGTGATGGAGCAAGTGGCACCCAGCGACGCGGGATCGTCAGACCCGGACGAGACCATCGGGCCCCGCAAGCAAGAGACGACTACCGAGCGTCTGCTGCCGCGGCAGATCGGTGACTACCGCATCCTCCGCGAGATCGGGCGAGGCGGGATGGGCGTCGTTTACGAAGCGGAACAGCAGTCGCTCTCGCGCCGCGTGGCGTTGAAGCTTCTTCCTACCCAGGTGTCCAAGGACCAACGGGCATCGGAGCGTTTTCGCCGCGAGGCCCGGGCCGCTGCACGATTGCACCACACGAATATCGTACCGGTGTTCGACGTGGGGCAGGACGGCGACGCCTGCTTCTACGCCATGCAGTTCATTCAAGGGCAACCGCTGGACGAGGTAATCGGCGAACTGGCCGAGTTGAAGACGAGCGATCTCACCAAGCAAGACCACGCTCCTCTGCCAATCAACAGCGTGGCCTTGTCGCTTTGGCGTGAGGAATTCGCCCCCTTGAATTTCGGCGAAGTAACCGTCTTCTCCGGCGACCGAAACGCGCCGGCGCCAGCCAGCGGCACAGCCGACGCCAAGTACGATCATGTTGCCGGGGCAGGGGGCTCGTCTGACCGTCCCACCAGCGAAGACACGAGTTCGGCGGTGCTGCCCGGCCAACACGACCTTTCGACGGTCGAGTCAGACTATCGCCACTATTTCCACAGCGTTGCCAGAGTGGGACATCAAGTCGCCGAGGCGCTCTCCTATGCGCACACCCGCGGCGTGATCCACCGCGACGTCAAACCGTCCAACCTTCTGTTGGACGCCGCCGGCGTGGTCTGGGTAACCGACTTCGGACTGGCCAAAACAGAGGACGACGGCCTGACCCGGACGGGCGATATGCTGGGGACGATCCGCTACATGTCGCCGGAACGGTTCAAAGGGCATTGCGACGCGCGGGCCGACGTCTACGGAGCGGGGGTAACCCTCTACGAGATGCTGACGCTTCGCGCGGCGTTCAATTCCCACGACCGGCTGACGTTGATAGAGCAGATCGCCAGCCGCGAGCCGCCCAGACCCCGGGCGCTCGATCCCCATGTCCCCCGGGACCTGGAGACCGTCATCCTCAAGGCGATGGAGAAGGACGCCAGGCAACGGTATCAATCGGCCGAGGAACTGCGGGAGGATTTGCACCGCTTTCTGGAGGATCGCCCCATTCTTGCCCGGCCGATCGGCCGCACCGAGCGCTTGATCCGCTGGGCTCGGCGGAACCGGCCCTTGGCCGCCTCGTTGGCCGTAACCGCGGCGTTGCTTCTGGCCGTAGCCGTCGCGTCGACGGCGACGGCCGGTTACTTCCAAAACCTGGCCGGCCGCAACCAGCGTCTTGCCGACCGGAACGGTGAGCTGGCAGGGGCCAATGCCGATCTGGCCGATCAGAATTCGACCCAGCGCGACGAGGCCGTCGCGTCGCGAAACGAGGCCGTCGAGGCACACCGTGTGCTTCGCCGCGAGTTGTACATCGCCGACATGTCGCAGGTGCGGCAGGCGTATCAGGACGGCACCATCGACCGGGTCCAGGAATTGCTCGACAAGTACATCCCGCTGGAAGACCCACCCGATCTGCGCGGCTTCGAGTGGTACTATTGGTGGCAGGCCGCCCATCTCGACGTGAAGCGAATACAGTCGGCCGGTCCGCGCAGTGCGTTGGCGGTTTCTCCAGACCGGAAATGGGCGGCCGTCAAGGTGTGGCGGCGGAGTGTGGTCGTATACGATATCCAAACCATGCGGGTGGTCGCGACGCTTACGGCCGGATTCTATGACCCCATGGGAGTTGAACTGGCATTCTCCCACGACGGACAGTTTCTCGCGGCCGCGCGTGCCGATCATCGGGTGCAACTGTGGCAGACAAGCGATTGGTCGGCCTTGCCGAGCCTCGAACACGATGGCCCGGTCCGCGCCGTGGCCTTTTCCTCGGCCGGCCTGCTGGCGGCGTGCGACGCGCAGGGACAGATTACCTTTTGGAACACCGAGCGCTGGCGCCCGGAAGGTGCCGTGCTTCAGACCGGCCGGGCAACCAGCGGCCTGGCCTTCTCGCCCGACGGAAGTCGTCTGCTCACTGCGAGCGGAGAGCCGGGCCACGCCCCGGAGTTTGGGGCAGACGTCTGGGACGTTTCCGACCGGCCGACCGAGAGACACCTCAAACGCCTCCGGCGCGGCGTGATCCGAGTCGCCTGGACCGGAGGTGCCGACCGCGATCTGATCGCCACCGGGAGTTGGGACGGCAGTGTCTGCTTGTGGGACGGAGCATCCTTCGAGAGGCTGCAACAATTCTCCGCCGGGGGGCCTATCCTCTCGCTGGCGTTCTCATCCGACGGAGCCAGGCTGGTCGCCGGCACCGGCCGCAACAATACCTTGCACGTCTGGGAAACGGACTCGGGACGATCCGTCAGCACCATCAAAGGGCATTCGCGGGCCGTATGGGGGGCGGCTTTCGTCGACGGCGGTGAGACCCTCTGGTCGAGTAGCGAAGACCGCTACCTCAAGGCCTGGGACCTCTCCCACGGCGAGCCGTTTCGGCGGCTGCCACCTACCTCTGGCGATGGTGACCGAGGGCAGCGCCTTGCTTTTGGTGCGGACCGTCGCACGCTGTGGCATTCCGCGGCGGCCGGCCCCGTTTCCCGCTGGGATACTGCGAACCGTGCAACCCTTGCGAGTCTCGATCTTGCAGGCGACGAATCCCATGCCGTCTTGTCCAATAGCGGTGATCTCTTGCTGACGCTCACGCGCCGCGACGGCGTCAGCGCACGCGTCTGGAGAACGACCTCCCGCGAGCCGGAGTTGGAGGCCGAATGCACTATACCCCAGGAATCTGTGCAATGGCCCCCGCCCCACATTGCCGTCTCTGGCGATGGGTCCACCATCGTCTGGTCTGGTGGTTCGAGCCTCACTCTGTACGACGTCGCTACCGGCCTCCGGAAGCACTGGGCGGCCGGTGAACACGTAAGTGATCTGGACGTTTCTCTTGACGGCTCATTGGTGGCCGCGCAGCGACCGTGGGACGTTCAAGTCTGGGATACCGCTGGCGAGCGACCTCTTCTGCGGCATACTCACCCTGGGCTTGGGGGCTCGCGCGACGTTCGCTTCTCTCCGAATGGATCGCGTCTGGCCGTTGCCCACTGGAATAACGACGTCCGTCTGCACGACACCACCAGCGGTGAGACATTGGGCGTGTTTCGCGGGCACGCCGGCCCGGTCTGGTCGCTGGCGTTCTCCCACGACGGATCACTCTTGGCGTCCGGGGGCGACGACGGCACGGTCCGTCTCTGGGATATCGCGCACGGGCACCAGCGAACCGTGCTGTCCGGCCATCCAATGTGTGTCACCGCGTTGGCATTCTCTCGTGACGGACGGACCGTGGCGTCGATCAGCGAGGATGGAGAAACCCGCCTCTGGCCGGCCGCAACCGAGCGCGAAGTACACGACGACGTCTGGTACTGGGCCCGCCGGGCGGCAGTCCACGAGCAGCGAAGTCTGTGGGAACCGGCGCTGTCCGACTTGACCGAGGCAATCCGCTGCGAGCCCAGAGCCGATCTCCTGGCAAGCCGAGGCCTGGTGTACCTCCGCCTCGATCGGCACGCCGAAGCGCTGGCCGACTACCGGATGGCGCTGGAGATCACCGATTCCTCGGACCGCGCACGTTGGAACCTGCTCAGGGAAATCGCTTTATGGCAGCCTCTTTCCCAGCGCTCCCGGCCGCCGGTGCAACCCTGGCGATACACGGTGGAGCAACCGAACGACGGCTGGCAGGACCCCGATTATGACGAGACGAGATGGCAGAGCGGCGGGCCGAGGTTTGAAGCGCCGGGTATGGGCCGCGACTGGCCGAAAGACCAGATCTGGCTCCGCAGGGAGTTGCTGTTGCCGGACGATTTCAGCGGCGCGCCCTGCTTCCTCGTCTACGCCGACGACGACGTGACCGTCTTCCTCAACGGCGTCGAGGCGGCTCGGGCCGGCTTTGTCGGCTTCAACGAGTATCAACGCGTCTCGTGCAACGACGCGGCCGCCGCCACGCTCGAGCCGGGACGCAACACGCTGGCCGTCCACTGCCGCAACACGCTGGACCGCGGAGCCGTTCAAGTGACGCTCGGAACCCGTGATTCCGGCGAGGCATTGTTCGAACTCCTCGGCCGGGCGCTGGAGACCCATCCCGATAATCACGAACTGATCCGTATGCGTGCCGACCTCAACTTCGATCTCGAGCGCTGGGACCGCGCCGCCGAAGACTACGCCGTCGTTCTCGGCGCCCTCGAGCAGCAGGCAGAATGGAAATCGGAGCGGGGCAAGTTGCTCCGGGAACTCGGCCGGCACGACGCGCTCTTTGATGCGCTGGTACAATGTTTGCCCGAGGATTCGGGCCTCTGGCTGGGACGTGCACGAAACCTGGCGCTGGAAAGCCGCTGGCCGGAGTCCGCCGCCGCCTTTGCCCGCTACGAAGAAACTCCTCCCGACAACAGCGAGATCTGGCTGGAAGTTGCCTGCGCGCGGCTGTTGGCCGGCGACCGGGCCGGCTACCGGGAGACCTTGGCCCGGCTTCGCGACCGGGCCGGCGAGGCACCCGGCGGCTTCGCCGCTTTCGTCCTGGCTCGAACGATCAGCATGGTGCCGCAGGACCGAGACCTGGCCCAACAGGCGGTCGGCTGGGGGGAGCAGTCGCTTATTGATAGCCGGGATCACTGGAAAGTCCACGCTCTCGGTTTGGCGCTGCTTCGCGCCGGCGACTACGACGCAGCCCGGAGCAGGCTGCGAGATTCTCTGGCCGGCGATTGGCAGCCGGCTCAGAACCACCTCGCCCTGGCGCTAGCCGACTACCACGCCGGCGACAAGCAACAGGCCCGACAATGGCTGGACGAAGCCCGGCAGTCCATTGACAAGAAGAAGGCTCTCGCCGCCGCCGGCCCAGTCGATGAACAGGTTCTCGACTGGCTGGCAACCAACGTCCTATTGATAGAGGCCGAGGAGCTAATCGACTCGCCCGACGGCGGGTCGCCCTGACGCGTGGTCGCTGACAACGGCGATTTGGGCCCCGAACCGCCCCAAGCGGACCGCCCGGCGCTGCACTTTCGGACCGCCGTTCACAATCACCAGGCAGAAGCAGATCGTCAAACCTACTGCGCTAGCCGCTGGTGCCGGTCCCAGCGTCGTGAGCCTCCAAGCGCGCTGCGAGCGAAGATCCGTCGAGCAACGAGGGGCATTGCCCCAGGCTACGGTGAATATGGCCTTCGGCCAGGCGCGGGCGCCGAACGAACCGGCACGTTTGAGGCCGGATCTTGGCGCCCGCACGTCGAATGGTAAGACGTTGCTACAACGACGCCGTCACCGCGCGAATCTCGGGCAGCTTTGCCAAGGCCTCGAGTTGCTTCACGTCGATCGTGCCGATCAGCAGCTTGACCGATTTGGCCCGCGCGAGTTCCTTGAAGCCGAGCTCGGTGAGCTTTGCCACGGCTTCGTCGGTCAGCGACGCGAGTTGCACGCGGATCTCGATGCGGCCGTTCTTGACGACCAGCTTGCCGACGGTCAAGTTCCCATTCGTGCCTTCTTTGGCCAGCTTGTCGGCCAGACCGCGGAGTTGGGCCTCGAGCTTGTTGACGTGGGCCGACGGATCGGCCGGGCGGTCGCCGCGAGCCTCGTCTTCGGCTTTTTCCGTCCGCCCGGGGCCGCTTGCGGGGCGGGAGGGAGCCAGCGGGCTCGGCATGGCAGCCGCCGCGGGGGCCTTCGCGGCCGACAACGAACCCGCCTTGCCGAAGTAGGCGCGGCTGCTGCGCCGCATCAGGGTGGCGCCCCTGCCTCGCCCACCGAACACGCCCTCGTAGCTGACGCCCTCGGGCATTTCGACCGGCACGGCAACGGTCCGCGACTGGCCGCCTTCGGTGATCCGCAGCTTCTCCACCGCCACGAAGCTGGTGAATTGCGTGAGCAGTTGATACCGCAGCCCCAGGCCGAGAACCTCTTCCTTAACGGCCGGATTGGGGTTGTTTTGCTGGATGGCTGCCAGATCGGAGTTCATCAAGTCGTCGACCTTCGCCCGAGCCCAAAGCGGCGCCAGCACCTCGTTCGCGTCTTGATCGTCGGGCAACGTGACGTCGATCTTCCGCTCGAAGTCTCCCTCGCCCGTTCGGCCGCGAAGCGTGATCGTGCCGCGTCCGCCCGTGGTGTATCGGCCCTTGACCACCACCGGCGTGGAACTGAACAGATCGGGCACGCGGGCGGGGAAGACTTCTTCGACCTTCAGATCGCCGAAGTCGAGCACGACGTCGGTCAGCACGGGCGTACGCACCCGCTCATAAAAGCGCTCGGCCGCGCCGACCGCCTGACGATCGTCGAGAATGTAATGTACCTCGCCGCGTCCGGCCCGGGCCATGCCGTCGAGCAGGAAGCGGTTTACGCTACGGCCGATGCCGAAGGAGAAGACCCTCGCGGTGCCGGCGTTCTTGCCCACCGCGTCGATGATCGCCATATCGTTGCCCACGTAGCCGTCGGTCATGAAGCAGACGATCCGCACGCGTTCCGGATCGTGCTGGTCGGCCAGGCAGGCGTGGATCGCCTTCATCATCTCGGTCCCGCCGCTGCCTTGCAGGTTGCCCAGGTAGCTCAGGGCCTTCGCGCGGTTTTCGTCCGTATTGGCCACCGGCTCGGAGAAACAGAATCCCACGCCGCCGGCGAAGGTCATCAGATTGAACGTGTCGTTCTCGTGCAGGCCTTGGATGCAGAGCCGCATTGCCTGCTTGGCCGTTTCGATCGGGAAACCGCTCATCGAGCCGCTCTTGTCGATCACGAAGATGATCTCCTTGGGCACGATCAGTTCGCTGCGCACGCGCTTCGGCGGCTGCAAGACGACGGTGAAGAACTTGCCGCGCTCGTCGGTGTGCGTGAGCACGGTGTCTTCGATCTTGTCGCTAGAGGTCTCGTAGATGAGCACGAAGTCCTTGTTGGGGATCGTGCGGCTTTGCTTCAGCTTGATGACCGCTTGGGTACGCTGGTTGTTGACGAAGTCGACGTCTACGGCGTGCTGCTTCGAGTCGAGCCGGCGGATCGGCAGCCCGGCGTCGAGATTCACGGTGACCGAGATATCGTGTCCCGCCCGCGTGCCCTCGGGCGTTACCGGCGGTGAGATGCGGTTGGCGTCGGGCACTTCGGTGGTGGGTGGAGCGATGCCGGTGCCGGCATCGCCGGTCGGGTTGCCGGGCATGTATCGTGGTCCGACGACCATCGGGAAGTCGAACGAGTATTCGCCGTCCTTCCAGTCGAGCGTTTCGCTATAAGCGATCGTGATATCGACCTTCTCTCCCGGCTCGATGTTCGCCACCGACTGCGTGAAGATGTTCGGCCGCTCCTGATCCAGCAGGCTGGCCACCTGGCCTTGGGCCTTGGCCGCCTCGTAGATCGCCCGGGCTTCGCCGCGTTCCTTGATCTCGCCGTCGATGATCCGCTCGCCCACGGTCATCGTCATCCGGTCGACGGCCGCGTTCTGCGAGAGCGGGAAGACGTAGATCGCCTCGATCTTGTCCTCGAACGGGTTGTGGAATTGCTGCTTGACGGTCACCCGGGCGATAAACCCGGCCACGTCGACGGTCACCTCGGTATGCTTCAGCGGGCAGGACCCCAGCGGCCTGCCGTCGGCCCCGATGGCGTCGAGCCGGCCTTCGGTGATTTTGTCGTCGGTGGCCTGTGAAACTGCCGTACCGGCAAAAAACGCAACTAGGCCCACCAGGGCCAGGCAGAGAAGACGGGCGGATTTCATGGGATTTTCTCCGGGTTGAGGCCAGGGTACATCCTCTTAGACGACAACCCGGGGGGCTTGGTTCCGCCGAGGTTGAATTCGTCGACTACCTCTCGGCAATCGCCTCGTTACATACGTCGGGAGCATCGCCCTGAATTCCGCCCGAACTCCGGGCATCTAGTCCTGCTTGACGCGGAGGAGAATTCCCTTTCTCATGGAACGTGGTTCCCGGTGTTCGTCGACGGTCGAACTCCGCAGTGTGGGGGGGCGGCAAAGATAGGATGTGGGCGGTTACTGGAGTTGGGAAGGTCGACGTTCCGCGAGGAGTGGAGGGGTCTGGAGGAGACAATGCTGACGAAACTAAGCACTCACAACTTCAAGCGTTTTGGCTCAGCGGAGATTGATTTAGGAAACCCGGTTATCTTCATCGGACCGAACGACTCCGGAAAGACGACTGCTCTGCAAGCACTTGCCGTGTGGAACGTGGGCGTGAAGCGGTGGAACGAGAAGCGCGCCGGCAAGAAGGCGCCAGAGAAGCGTCCGGGCGTGACGATCAACCGACGTGATCTGATCGCCGTTCCCGTTCCAAGTGCCAATCTTCTGTGGAGAGACCTTCACGTGCGGGACGTGCGCAAGATCGACGGGAAACAGCAGACCCAACCCGTCTTTATCGACATCACGGTCCAGGGAGTGACCGACGGAAAAGAGTGGAAATGTGGGCTGGAATTCTACTATGCGAACGAGGAGTCGTTCTATTGCCGCCCGTTGCGTCTTTCCAACGGCAAGAACCCAGAGCGGATGACGATTCCCGATGAAGCCGCCAAGGTAGATGTGGCGTTTCTTCCACCGATGTCGGGGTTGGCTGCGAGCGAGACGCGTCTTGACCCGGGCGCGGTGAGTGTCTGTCTTGGAGAAGGCAGAACGGCCGAAGTCCTAAGGAACCTCTGCTACCAGATTCACTCTTCTGAGTCCGACGGAGGCGGGCAGTGGGCTGAAGTGTGCCAACAGATTGACAGTCTGTTTGGAGTCAAACTGGACGAGCCAAGATACGTCGCGGAACGGGGCGAGATTACGATGTCGTACGTTGACCGTAACAAGACGCGTCTGGATCTGTCTTCCGCAGGACGCGGGTTGCAGCAGACTCTCCTACTCCTGGCGCACCTTACGACCAATCCCGGTGCCGTTATTCTGATCGACGAACCAGACGCGCACTTGGAAATCCTGCGGCAGCGACAGATCTACGAACTGATGTCTCAAGTAGCGCGCAGCAGTGGATCCCAGATTATCGCCGCCAGCCATTCCGAGGTGGTCCTGAACGAGGCCGCCGACCGGGACGTCGTGGTCGCATTTGTCGGAAAGCCGCACCGAATCAATGATCGTGGGCAACAAGTACTCAAGTCGCTGAGAGAAATCGGCTACGACCAGTTCTATCAAGCCGAGCAAACGGGATGGGTCCTCTACCTTGAGGGATCAACCGATCTGGCGATACTTCGCGCATTTGCAGAGACCTTGAATCACGACGTTCTCGACGTGCTGGATCGGCCGTTCGTAAGGTACGTGGCGAACCACCCCCCCAATGCCCGAAGTCACTTCCGCGGATTGCGTGAAGCCAAGCCAGACTTGGTCGGAATCGCGATCTTCGACCGTCTCGATCAATCGTTGCACGATCAAGCTGACTTGATAGAAACGATGTGGTCGCGACGCGAGGTCGAAAACTACTTGTGCAAGCGAGAGGTTCTCTTGGCCTGGGCACGTGACGCAGGAGCCAAGGACGCAGGCGGGCCTCTGTTCGCAAGCCAATCGGTTGGGCTAATGGAGAGGACCATTTCAGAAGTCGAAGCGGCTATGGATACGCTGGGCAAAGGATCGCCCTGGTCGGACGACGCAAAAGTCACTGACGACTTTCTTGACCCGCTTTTCAACAAGTTCTTCACAGACCTGAACCTCCCGAATCTGCTCCGGAAGACGCACTACCACGTGCTGGCAGGCTACGTTCAAGAAGACCAGATTGATCCCGAGGTCGTTCATGTGTTGGATACAATTCTGGAAGTGTCAAAGCGCGCCAGACCCGTACACGAATGACGCTGTCTGTGCGAGTTCCCGATCAAGCCAACAAGCACAAGAGAAAGTGGAGGCCGCCGGGGAAATAACAACGTCATCCCCGACGCGGCGTTTCGTGGCCAAGGCCTACGGCAACATGCCCACGCAAGCGTGGGCATGCCACCCCGGTTTCCCTGCGCGTTCTGACGCGGAACAGAGCGTTCGTCTACTCCGCCACGCCGCCGGCGAACTTGGCCTGGTACTTGTTGAAGACCGTGATCACGACCGAGGCGGGCTCGCCGTCCTCGATCTCCAACGCCACGGGTTCATCGCCGGGGCCTTCGCCGCCGGAGAATCTGGCGTCGATCAGCGGCTTGGCGGCCTTGCCGAATCCGTAGAGGCGGTAGTCGTCGTCCGCCAGTTTTCTGACCGTAAGCAAGATGCAGTTGACCTCGGTCTTGCCGCGCCCGTCGTCGATGGTCAGGCCGTACAGCTTGTCGCGGTCGACCAGCTTGCCGTCGATCACCGGCCGTAGCGTGGCCGAAGAGAAGAGCAGGCCCAGCGGCACGCCTTTCGCGACGGTCATGTCGGGCGTGTTGTCTTCGTCCAGACCTTTCTGCGGCGCCAGCAGAATCCCGCCTTCGACGCCCCGCACGGCCACGGCAACCGACTGGGCCGGGTCGCCGGTGATTTTCACTTGCGGCTTTTCGATATCCGCCGCCGCCTTGGTCAACAACGCCCCGATCTTCTGTGCGGCCTCCTTCGGCACCGCCTCCACGTCCTGAGCCGCCGCCGAAGCCGCCACGGCCAACACCACCACAACACACAGACTGAATCGCATCATCGGAAACACTCCTCCACAGTTGGCAACATCAAGAGAATCGAACCGGGCAACGATGCCGGTTTCCCAGGGAGAATGATAGCACTCCGGGTGGTGTGGGGCAAGTAATGAGGGATGCATTAAGCAGACGCCGAATGCGCAGCGGTGGCACCCGAGCGAGGAGTATCCGATGTGGAGCAAGCCGACCACGTTCACTTTCGCGGTTTGACAAGCCGCCAGCCGCTCTCCTCAGTGATGCCCCACCGGTGGTGTTCGATCTGATCCCCCTGCCGAATCTGGGCGGCAATCCACGGCGTGCCACATTCGTCAACTTCGTAGACGCGAGAAGGCCAAAGTCGTGCGATCATCACATTCATGAACTCGATGCTGTCGGGCAAGATCGTGGATTCCGGATCCTCCCATTCGTCAGGCAAACTGACAAAACGGACTCTGTCACCCACTTTGAGTTGCTTCGGATCCGGCATGGCAGCATCCATCGACACACCTGAGACAACGGCCTTCCAATCGATCAACGTATAGGATACGGTGAGTAACGTCCAGCCGTATCAGCACATGACACCGACGCAACATGGTTCTCGCACGTAGGATCGATGGGATGAATCGTACAACGCGTATCTCTATTGGCGTGGTGGCCGTCGCCTGTTGGATTGGGGCGGCCGACAAGGCCGTTGCGGAGGCAAACGCCACGGCGTGCTGGATCGGGCCGCCGGGCATCGCTGCCGCTAACGATGAGGACGGTGAGGACACTTCGCGAAATCGATTTACCTACTTCCGCAAGGTCGTGACATTGGACGCCCTGCCGGACGACGCCACGTTGCGCTTCGCCGCCGACAGCAACGCGCGGCTGTGGATCAACGGGCGGCTCGTGCGGCGGAAAGTGGCGCGGTATCACCTGGAGAAGATCACCGCCGAAGTGGTCAACGCGGGGCCGTATCTGCGCACCGGCCGCAACGTCGTGGTGGTGCTGCATCACAACTGGGGCAACATCATCACGTTTCAGCGGACCGGCAACCGGATGCCGGGACTGTACGTCGACGCCGCGTGGCTGAAGAGCGACGGCACGTGGAAGGCGGCGGCCGCACCGGAGTTCGCCCGCCACGGCAAGCAGGTGGTGGGCGTGATCGGGGATGAGCGGATTCGCTATCCGCAGATCGTCGACGGCCGGAAGATGATCGGACCGGCCGTTCACGACCCGGCGTTCGACGACGCCGATTGGCCGTCGGCCCGGGTGATTGAAGACGGGCCGTGGCCGGACGTGCCAAGCGACGTCGAGACGCCCGGGCAGCGGGAACACGTCGTGCGGCCGATGTCCGTGTTGGCCGCGGGCGAGCTTCAACGGGCGCGGCCGCTTTCCGACGACCCGCTCTCGATGGCTGCCGGCATCCGCACGGCGACGTGCCGGCCGGACGACGACGCGAAAGAACTGGCGGCCGGATTGATCGACGGCCGCGCGACGACGATCGTCGGCCGCGCCGGCGAGTCGTACTATATCACATTCGATTTCTTCCGCCCGGTACACGGCTATCCGCTTCTCCGCCTGGCCGAGGCCTCGCCGGGCGTGCGAATCGACTTCGGTTACGGCGAGATCGCCCGCTCGCAATACGACGGCCGCTGGCACGTCCGCACCGACGGGTGGCTCAACACGGAGGGCGTGGTAGGGCCCGGCTATGCCGATCGGTACATCACCCGCGGCGGACGCCAGCAGGTCGAGTTGCCCGACGAACGCACGGCCCGCTGGCTTACGCTGCACGTCCACTTCCCCCGCGACGGCTGTGTGATAATCGACGACGTAGGGCTGGTGAAGTCGCAGTATCCGATCCGGCCGGTGGGGAGTTTTTCGTGCGGCGACGAGCGGATCGATCAACTCGTCAAGCTCTGCCTGATCCACGCCGAGGTGACGATGACCGACGCTTACGTCGACACGCCCGGCCGAGAGGACGGGCAGTGGCTCGAAGACGACCGCCCCCGGGCGTTGTTGGCTGCCCGCTGGTTCGGCGACACGAAGCTGCGAGAGTTTTACCTCCGCACGCAAGCCGAGGGCCAGCGCGAAGACGGGCTGCTGCACTCCTTCGCCCCGAGCAACTACCCGGCCTATCCGGCGGCCTTCGATTGGAGTGTGCAATGGGTGGCCACGCTCTACGACGATTACGTGTGGACCGGCGACGCGGCACGCATCCGCCGCCATTGGGAGCCGCTCTGTCGTTACTGGGAGAACGTGCTGCGGCGGGTCGACGACGAGGGGATCTTCCGCACGAAGCACGTCTTCGCCGATATCCGCGTAGGGCTGCACTGCCAGCACGACGGGCAGTCGAGCGGCATCTCGTCGCCGTGGTTCATCCAACGTCTCCGTTGGTCGGTGGAGATGGCCGAGGCGATCGGCGAGCGTCAACAGGCCGCCGCGTGGCGGGCGGCAGCCGAGCGGATGGCCCGGGGCTTTCGCAAGCATCACCTGTTACCGGCCGATGGCAAGGTGCCGGCGCACGTGGCCGATCGGTTCGATCCGGAAGACTCCACGCTCACGCGCGGCTATAGCCAGGCTGGGCAGACCGTGGCCGTAAGCTGCGGATTGTTGACTGCGGCGGAGGCGCGGGCCGATTTGAACTACGCATTCGCGGCTCCCGATGGCTCGCCTCCGCCGGGGGTGACTCGCTGGAACAACCCCACCTACGGCTATCGTGCGCTGCGGGCGTTGTCGAAGGCCGGTTTGACGGAGCGGGCCGTGGCACATCTGCTGGAACGCTACGCGCCGTATCTGCCCGGCCATCCGCGGAATCTGGTGCCGCTTGAACTTCAGGGGCCTTACGGCGGGCCGTTTCCGGAGTATTGGACCAGCCGCGAGGACCTGGGCCTCTCGCCGGGCGAATTGAATCCGGCCCAACCCCGCGACGAGACCGGCTCGCACGGCTGGGCGGCGTTGCCGTTGTTGTGGTTTCACGAGACGTTGCTGGGTGTGCAGATCGTCGAGCCCGGCGGCGGCCGGCTGCGGATTGCTCCGCAGACCGGTGGCTTGCCGTACGTGGCCGGCCACACGAACACGCCGCGGGGGCTGGTCTACGTCTGCTGGGATCCCCAGCAATGGCGACTCGACGTGTCCATCCCCGGCGAAACGTCGGCCGATGTGGTTCTACCGGCGGTATGCATGGGCAAACGAATCGACGTCGCGGCGGCGGCAGGTACGGTTAGGCGTCAAAGCGGGCGAAAGCTCACGATTGAAGGGGCCGGGCGATACGTATTTCGGTTTCGGTAGCACTTCGGAGCGAGCCCCCAGCCACCCATCGCCAGTTTGATCGTTGACAACCTCCCGCATTCTCCGATAGCATGATGATGGGCTGGGCAAAACACGACCAGGAGTTGAGGTCACCATGAGCGAAACACCGGAATCGAAGCCGGCACAAGTCGAGCGGCTCGAAGCGCAGCTCGACGCACTGAAGAACGCGCTGCCGGAGCACTGCACCGGCACCGACGGCTACATCGCCCTGCATCGGGCCAACCCGGAGCATTGGCAGAAGATCGAAGAACTCGAAGACCAGATCGGCAAGCTCAAAGCGGAGATCGGGTCCGATGCATCGTAGGTCTTGCGGGAAGACTCGCTATTGCAGAAGGGTGGCTGGGGCAAAGCGCAGCGGTGCCCCAGAGGTGCAGGTGGCCGAGTCGCCGGGATTCCGGGGCACCGCTGCGCTCTGCCACCGGCCACCCGAGAATTGGATTTCGAGAAAGCGCACCGTTTTCGGCCTGATCGCCCTGGCGCTGTTTGGCTGCCTGTTGGCCGGATGCGGCAATCCGCCGCCGTCGGGCAATGCGCCGAAGAAATCGAAGCAGGCGTCGGCCAGCCACGCGCAGACGAAGCAAGCGTCGCGGCCGAGTCGGTCGACGGCCACCACCTCGAAGACGCCCGCCGCGTTCCCGACCGCCAATCCCAACGCACCGCAGACGCCGAACTCTCCCGACGAGCCGCCCGAGCAGCGCCCCGGCATCTTCAAGCCGCCGCGAGGGCCCTTGCTGGCGAGCCTGCTGGAAGGCCCGGTCGATTCCGCCGCGCGCTGGATACCGAATCTGCCCCGGATGGTCGTCGACGAGCAGCGGACTGCCGCGGCCGGGATCCGCAAGGTGGTGGGCAAACGGATCACGCTCTATACCGATCTGCCGAAGAGCGACGAGATCGACCGGCTCCCGGCGATCTTCGACCTGGCCTTTCCGCAATGGTGTGAATACTTCAGCCTCGATCCGGCCAAACACGCCGACTGGAAGATGACCGGCTTCTTGATCTCGAGCAAAGACGTCCGGCCGAAGTTCACTGCGGCCGGCCTTGTGCCCAAGGAGTTGCCGGACTTTCAGCACGGCTTTTCGCGAAACCACGAACTCTGGCTCTACGACCAGCCGAGCGACTACTACCGCCGCCATCTGTTCCTGCACGAAGGCACGCACGGCTTGATGAACACGCTGTTGGGGGCTTGTGGCCCGCCGTGGTACATGGAGGGCGTCGCCGAACTGCTGAGCACGCATCGCTGGGCCGACGGGCAACTGACGCTGAACGTCGTGCCGGCCGACCGCGACGAGGTGCCGTATTGGGGTCGCGTGAAGCTGATCAAGGACGCCATCGGGAGAGGCCAGCCGCTGCAGCTTTGGCAGGTCGTGCAGTACCCGCCCCATGCCCACATCAATGCCGAGCCGTACGCCTGGTGTTGGGCGCTGGCGGTGTTGATGGATCGCGATCCGCGATACCGCGACCGCTTCCGGCAGCTTCAGAAATTCGTGGTCGAGCCCGACTTCAACGAGCGGTTCTATCGGTTGATGGGAGAGGATCTCAACGAGTTGGGCGAACAGTGGCAGGTCTTTTCGGAGGCGATCGAATACGGCATCGATCCGGCACGCACGGCGATCGAGTTCACGCCCGGGGCCGACTTGCCGGCGGACGGTGCGAACGTGAGCGTCTTGGCGGAGCGGGGTTGGCAGAGCAGCAAGCTGCGGCTGACGGCCGGCAAAGAGTACCGGCTGCAGGCGTCGGGAAGGTATCAGGTGGCCGACCGGCCAAAGATCTGGTGGTGCGAGCCGGGCGGCGTCTCGATCCGCTACTATCAAGGGCGGCCGCTGGGCATCCTGCTGGCGGCCGTACGGCCCGACGATTGGGAGGACGGAGACCCGTCGGGCTTGGTGAAACCGATCGTCGTTGGGCTGGAAACCACGCTCACACCCGAGCACCACGGCACGCTTTACCTGCGGATCAACGACTCGGCCGCCGAGATGCACGATAACGCTGGCAGCCTGACCGTGGAAGTCACCTCGCCATAGGCCGCAAGAGACCACCACACAGCCCGCATTCCCCCCATACGCCGCAAATTCCCCCCCATCGGCCCGGACCAATGGCTTCCCGGCGTGTCGGGTGGTTGTATAATGGTGAAGGCGGGTTCAGGTTTGGATCGGCAAGGTGTGCGGTTAGGGCAAGGGAGAGGGAGTATTCGACGCAATGGGCATCAGGTTCTATTGTCCCCAGGGACACAAGCTCAACGTCAAGGAATTTCAGGCAGGCCGCAAAGGGATCTGCCCGTATTGCGGTGCGAAGATCGAAATCCCGATGGAGAGCACGCGCAAGAGTTCTAAGCAGGAGCGGGCGGAGCGCCGCGCCGCGGGACAAGTTGCCTCGCCTTCAGGCTCCACCGTAGCCACGGCCCCCGGACAGGCGCCTGCGCCCGGAGGTCCGTCGATCGAGACGCCGATGTCGTCGGTCGCCTCGGCCGAGTCGCAACTCGTGATGCCGGTGTCGGCTCCCCAGGCGGATGCGGGCGCGGCAGACCGTCCACCCTCAGCAGCACCGGGCTCGGCTCCAACGGGCGTACCGCTTCCCGACGTGGGTGGGACGGCCGATTCGACCGATTCACCACCCGCCGATGCGGCCGCGCAGACGTCCACCCCCGAGAGTCCCCAAGCACCGGCCGATCCGCTGGCCGAGGCGGGCGACGCGGTGTGGTACGTGCGTCCGGCTTCCGGCGGCCAATTCGGGCCGGCCGGCGCCGACGTGATGCGGTCGTGGATTGGCGAGGGCCGCGTCAGCCCCGATTCGCTCGTGTGGCGCGAGGGTTGGAAAGACTGGCAGGAGGCCGCCGACGTCTTCCCACAGCTTAAGGCCGATGGGCCGCCGTCGCCCTTCGGCGACATCCCGCCGGCGACCGTGACGAGCAACTCGACCGGATTGGCCGGCACCGGCAGCACCGGTTTCGCGCGGCCGCGCCGGCGTTCGAACAAGACCCAGGCGATCGTGATCACGGTGCTGGTGCTGGCGGTGATCGCGTTGGCCGTGGTGTTCCTGATCGTGCTCACCGGCAATTCCGACGCCGCCGAGGCCAAGGGGTGGCTGGGGCAGAGCGCAGCGGTGCCCCAGGAATGGGACGGCCGCCCCGGTAGCCGAAGTCGCCAGACTTTGGACCGCCCTCGTAGTCCAACTCCCCAGGTTTTCGACGAACCGGCCGAGTCGGCCAAATTCTGGCGAATTCGGCTACAGCCGTTTGCCTTGAGGCCTTCCCCCGAGCTACACCATCCCTTCGCCGCATAAGGCCGGACATGAAGATCCAGCAGTTCCTCGAGCACCACGGGATCGCGGCCAACCCCTTCGCCGACGAGGACGCCCAGACCGATCTGGTCTTCAAGGGCCACTGCATCCAAAACACGTTCCATCCGGCGTGGGACAAGATCTACGGCGATCCGTCGGAGCCGGCCACGTCGGTCGTCTTCGGGGAGAAGGGTTCCGGCAAGACGGCCATCCGGCTGCAAATCGCCCGGCACCTGACCGACTACAACGCCGACCATCCCGAGCACCAGGTGTTCGTGGTCCAATACGACGATTTCAATCCGTTCTTGGACCGTTTTCGCGAGCGATTTTCGGGTCGCCGCCGTCGTCCGCCGCGCGTGTTGGGCCAGTGGCGGCTCTGGGACCACATGGACGCCGTCCTCTCGCTGGCCGTAACGCAATTGGTCGACCGGATCCTCGGCGTGCGGCAGGCCCGGCATCCGGCCGCCCGCGACGAGCCGCTGGACCCCGCCGCGCTCGACGCGTCGCAAGTTCGCGACGTACTGCTGTTGGCGGCCTGTTACGATCAGTCGACCGCCGAAAACGTCGAACAGCGCTGGCACGGTCTGCGAAAGAAGCTAGGGCTCTCGATCTGGCGGACCAAATGGGACTGGGCCGTGGGCATTGCGGTGACGCTGGTCACGTTGATTGTGATCGTGTCGGCCGGCCAGTGGAGTTGGCTCGCAACGATCTGGCCGTATCTGATCGCGGCCGCCGGTTGGGCGCCGCGGGCGTGGCGGGTGGTGACGGGGTTCTTCAAGGCCCGGCGGGTGGCGCGCAACACGCGTTCGCTCAGCCGCAATACGAACCTGCTGCGCAAGATCCTGCTGAATTTCACCGGCGCGCAGATCGTAGGCCAGCCGCTGCCCGACCGGCGGCGGACCGACGACCGCTACGAGTTGCTCTCGAAGCTGCAAGGCGTGCTCAAGTCGCTACAGTTCGACGGCCTGGTGGTGCTGGTCGACCGTATCGACGAGCCGTATCTGATCAACGGCGCCGCCGACCTGATGAAGGCCCTGCTCTGGCCGATGTTGGACAACAAGCTGCTGAAGCATCCCGGCATGGGTGCCAAGCTGTTGCTGCCGGCCGAATTGCAGCCGGCGGTCGAGCGCGAAGACCGCGATTTCCACCAACGAGCCCGGCTCGATAAACAGAACCTGATCCAGTCGCTGGCCTGGACCGGCGAGTCGCTGTTCGATGTATCCAACGCCCGGGTGGCGGCCTGTGCGGCCGACGGCAAGTCGCCGGCGGTGGGCGATTTCTTCGACGACTCGGTCGACGACCGGCGGCTGGTCGAGGCCTTTGCCACGCTGCGGGTGCCGCGGCATCTGTTCAAGTTCATGTACCGGCTGCTGACCACGCACTGCAACGCCCACAGCGACGAGCGGCCCGTCTGGCAGGTCTCCAGCGGCACCTTCGAGTCGGTGTTGGCCGTCTACCAGCGGGATCAAGAGGCCGCCCAGCGCGGGCAGGGCGCGGGATAGCGGGCGTTTAGCGATCGACGTCGTCCGTCGCCCGGTTTGTCTCGCTGGAAGTTGCCGGCTTCTCTGCTTCCGCCGACTGACTCGCCTCCTCCGGCTTCTCCGATCCGGCAGCGGGGGCCTCGTTCTGGCCGATTCCCCAGAAGCCTTGCGACGCACGATTGACCTTGGGGATCAGCGTCATAGCGGCGATGAAGAAGCCCAGCCCTTCGACCGTGAGCAGAATGCCCTGCATCCGCGTCCAAACGGTCGCGACGAGTGTCAGCGCCATAATCGCTCCGGCAGGAAGGACAATGCCCGCCAGTGCGGGCAAGACCGGCATCAGCGTAAGGGCGCGGACTCCGATGACGGCAATCGCGACGCCGGCGGAGGCGGCGATCGCCGGCCCCAAGGACAAGTACTCCTGGGCGAAGTACATCAGGGGATAGGCACCGGCGAAGGTACCCACCGTCAGCAGCAGCATCCATCGATCGAATCGGGGCGCCGACGCCGCCTGGACCACCAGCCCTACGAGAATGCCGAAGACGATCACGCTGATCGGACCCAGCCAGGTCAGCTCTCCCAGGCGGTCGATGGGCGCGATCCCCAGCACATCGAGGCGGACCGGCTGTCCGAACAACAGCCGCTGGTAGTCCCACCGATACGTACTGGCGCTGGCCGAGCGGTCGACGCTGGTGGGCTGCAGGGAGAGCTCCAACAGCCGCACGTCCGATCCGTTGGCGGTCAGCGAAACCTGGAACTGGTCGAGAATGGCGGCCGGCGGGACCGACAACTCGTACAAGCCCTTGCCCACGGCGGCGTAAGTCACGTCGAGCGAGGTCGGCTCGGTCGGCAACTCGCCGCGCCATACCAGCTTGCCGTCGCGCAGCACGACCTCCTCGCTCGACTGATCGGCCACGATGACCGACAGTTCCGCCAGGGAGATGATTCGCGGGGGCAAGGGCAGTTCGATTTCGCATTCGCCGGCTTCCTGCCCGGGATGCTCCGCCTGGATCTTGCCGGTGAACCGCGCCTCGTAGATCGATTCCGGCGAGACCGTGCCCACGCTTAGCCGCGGCGTGAGTGCGACCTCTGCCGTGAAGCTTCGCACCCGAGCCAAAGGCACTTCGGCAGCCGGCTCCGCCGACTCTTCGATTTGCACGGCCTGCGCCTTCTCGTCAGGGCGCTCCGAACTGCACCATTCGGATTTACTTGCCGATTCTCGTACCGACTGCACCGCCGGTAGCAGCAAGCCAATCAGGACCGCGAGAACGATCACCACCACCAGCAACTCGACCAGTGTAAACGCACGGCGTGGACCAAGCATGAGAAACCTCCGGACATGGTTGGAGGAAACGCCCGACTCGCCCGGCCCGCGATCGGTGACCCGTGAACTCAGGTCTTCTTCATGTTCCGCTAACACGGGCGCACGAGTCAAGCGCCGGTCATCGATTTCTCCGCTCCCGGTGAATTCGGGTGCCACTGCTGGCTTGCCCAGCAGTGCAAAGTTGAGATCAACGCAAGAACACTGCTGGGCAAGCCAGCAGTGGCACCCAGCGCTTCTGCCGCGCAAGCCCGAAAGTCATGGGGAACGGTCGCCAAGCGGAGCATCGACGCTCACCGCCGGGCACATCGCTCTCGTGCCGTTTCCGGTGGAAGGACCCTGTCAAGTTCCTCGGGACGTTCGCGAAACCAACGGGCGACGAGCAGGGACGCGTCGAGGTCTTCCGGGGCGATCAGCCCCGGCGATCGGTCATCGCGGGGAAACGCGGCGTCGAGCGCCGCCAGGCAACGCGTCGACGCTTGCCGGCCGTTCGGGCCGCGCCGGACGGCCATGATGCGCCCCTCTCGGATCAGGTACCAGTTCTCCTTGCCGCGCCCGACGCGGGCCGGATAGACGAAGCTGCGGCCGTAGGCTTCGCGCAGACGTTGCAGGTACGCGGATAGCCGCGACAGGTCTTCGTGGGCGTCGCGCAGCCGGGCCGCCAACTCAAACCGCCGGCCGTCGGACACATGCGTCATCGCCTTTTGCAGGCGGCGCAACACGGCGTCGTCGCGGCCGGCCAGGAAGTCGGCCGCCGCTTCAGTCCGATCGCCGTACTCCTGCCGCGAGCAGGCCGACGCACAGGGTGCCAGGCACGTGCCCACGACCCCACGAATGCACTGCGCCTGGCGATCCTGGGGAAACAAATCCAGTTGATCGGAAAACGGAACGTCGGTATTCCGCCGGCAGTCGCGTAGGGCAAAACAATCGTTCAGCCGGCGCACGCTGCGGCGAAACTGGCGGTTGGCGGGAACCGGCCCGAACGTCCGGCCGCCCGTCGCGGCAGGCTTCACCGATACGTACGCCCGTGGCGCGGAGCCGCCGCCGATACAGACGTAGCCGCGCCGAATCCTGTCGGGATTCCCCCGCACGTTCAGCCGCGGCTGCCAGCGACGGATCAACTCCAATTCGCGCAGCCAGGCCGTTAGTTCGTGTCCCACGCTTTCCCAGACGAGGCTTCTGGCCTCTTCGGCGATCCGGCGGACCTTGGCCGAGGCCGGCGTGCCCGTGAAGTAGCTTAGCAGTCGGTCTTGCAGGCTCTTCGACTGTCCGACGTAGATCAGTTCGTCCGCAGCGTCGATCATCCCGTAGACGCCCGGTGTGCTCGGACATTGCCGGCGTAACGTGCGCCGCGTGGCCGCGTTACCGCCGGCCAGAGGCATCGTCGTCGTGCGGGGCCGAAAAGCCGACGCCCACACACTCGCACCGAAACCGTCGAACCTCGTGTTGGCTTGCAAGGAAATCACGTTCGTCAACGCTCGGGTGGGCATTGGGAATGCGCGAGCGGGCCGCCCGTCGCCGGCAACTCATTCTAGCCTGCCTCACCGTCAAACCGGAAGACCACCGCGGCGGAGGGTCCCAACGACCTACCACATCCTGCAAAGGGAACCGATCCAGAACTTGATAGTGCTCGGTTCTGGGAACGTTGCGTTGATATACGAGGCATCTGTCTGATTCCAATGCCGTGCAGAGCCGTGGGCTGGCGGCGTTTTCCACTGTCTGCCGCATGACGTTCGTCCTCTCATCGGTGGCGCCGGTCGCCGCCGGGTGTTGCATCGGAGATTCTCAACGCCGATACTGGCAGCGGAGTCGGCTTCCGCTGCCTGCCGCCAGGAGCCAGGATGCGGATTGTCGCCCGTGGCCTTTTTCGCGCCCGGAAGGCGGCCGCACGGACGGCCCTCTTGGAGCGACCGGGGAAGAACCGCCTACTCGCACCGCAACCAGAGAGCATCCACATGACCAAGTTCCTTACCGCCTACGCCAAGACCGGTTGCCGCCGGCGGTCTTCGCGTCAACTTCTGCACCCTGTTGCTACACAAGGCGCGCTGTTTCTTGTGGTTGTGTTTCTGCTAGCCGGTTGCGCCAACGCGGCGATAGCCGAGTCGAATAGCCCACCCAACATCGTCCTGATCCTCGCCGACGATATGGGCTACGGCGACCTGGGCTGCTACGGATGCACCGACACCAACACGCCCGTGCTCGATCGCTTGGCCGCCGAAGGGGTTCGCTTTACCGACTACTACGCCAACGCTCCGGAATGCAGCCCCACGCGGACCGCGCTGATGACCGGGCGCTATCAACAGCGCGTCGGCGGGCTGGAGTGTGCCATCGGCACCGGCAACGTGGGCCGCTACGACGACGCCGTCCGGCTGGCCGAGAACCACGACCTGGGTCTGCCGCCGGCGCAGAACGTGCTGGTCTCGGGCTTGAAATCGGCCGGCTATACGGTCGTGGGATTCGGCAAGTGGCATCTCGGCTACGAGCCGAAGTTCGGGCCGCTGAAGCACGGCTTCGACCGGTTCTTCGGCCCGGCCGGCGGGGGCGTCGATTACTTCTACCACTGCGAATGGGACGGCACGCCGATGCTCTTTGACGACGAAGAGCCGGTCCACCGCGAGGGCTACCTCACCGATCTGATCACCGACCGCGCGGTCGAGTTTGTCCGCCGCCACGACACGGCCCGGCCATTCTTTCTCTACCTGCCGTATACCTGCCCTCACACGCCGATCCAACACCCCGACCGCAAACCGCCCGAGGCCCGCACGCAGGAGAACTGGAACCAGGGGGCGCGGGAGACTTACGTGCTGATGAACGAGCGGCTCGACCGCAGCATCGGCCGGGTGTTGCAGGCGATCGACCGACGGAAGCTGGCCCAAAACACGCTGGTGATCTTCGCCAGCGACAACGGCGGCACCAAGCTCGCCCGCAACGCCCCGTTTTCCGGCACCAAGGGCGGGCTGTTCGAGGGCGGCATCCGCGAGCCGTGCATCGTGCGTTTCCCGGGGCGCATCCGTCCCGGTACGGTGAGCGGTCAGATGGCGATCATGATGGACTTCACCGTCTCGATCCTCCGCGTCGCCGGCGCCGCGCCGCCGGAGGACCTGCCGCCGGACGGGATCGACGTGCTGAAGCTCGTTGAAGACGCCAGCCCACCGATCCCCCGCACCCTTTACTTCCGCCAGCGCCGCGGCGAGCGAACGTGGCGCGCGGTGCGTCACGGCCCGATGAAGTACCTCAGCCGACAAGACGGCGAGACCATCCAAGAGCACCTCTTCGACCTCCGCCGCGACCCGGGCGAGAAGGTCAACCTGCTCGACGCCCGGCCCGAGACCACGGCCCACTTGAAGCGCCTGCTGGCCGACTGGGAGAAGGACGTACGGCCAAGCCGGTGAAGGGGGCACTCTTCGGAGTGTGGCGGCAAGTCGCCGCCTTGATCTTCCATGAGCACGAGTTTCTTCATGAAAGTCGATGCGTATCGAGCGACCACAGCCGGGTTCATGCATGGCCGAAGGCCAATCACGACTCCCGTCCGCGAGGCCGCAATCCCGTAGATCCCGTTATCCCGTCCACGCCTTACTCGGCGAATCCAGTCCTACCCGCGCACCCTCCGCCGCCATGCCAGCGCCAACCCAACGCCGCCGGTGATGCCCAAGAGGACCACACAACTCGGCTCCGGAACGGCCAGCACGCCGACCTGATCGGCGTTCAGGGCGACGTTGTAGAAGCGGAGATCGTCAATGCGGCCTTCGGTGTAGTTGGCGAAAGGGGTACCCCAGGTGCGGCCGAAGCGGGCGCCGATCGTATACCAGTTTGGCGTCGTGCCGGTGTATCTCTCCGGCGAGTTGTCGAATGCATTCAGTTCGCCGTCGATGTAGAGTTGCCGGCGATAGCCCCCCGGTTCGTTCTGCACATAGACCACGTGGTGCCATGTATCGTCGTTGATCGCCACGGTTGAGCGAATGGTCCCGCCGCTGGGATGGTACTGGTCGAATTGGATTCCCCCCGTCACCGGCGCCAGGAAGTGCCTCGAATTCCCATACGTGGAATTGCATTCGACGTAGATACCACCCACTTTGGTTCCCGGGATGTTGCCCGCGGGAAGGTTCACCCAGCCGGCGATCGAGAAGATCGGCACGTCGGTCGCCCCGCCGGGCACGTTCGAGCGTTGCAGCTTGACGAAGTCGTCGACGCCGTCCAGTTCGAGGACGCTTCCCCGCTCGGCGTCCGCGACGATCCCCGCCCCGTTGGTCAACGTTCCGTCATTCGTTCCCGTTACGTCGGAAGCATCCGCGTCGAACGGATAGTGATGCGTCGGCGTCGGCATGACGGTGTCGGCTGAGACGTGGGTTGCGCCTGCGAGCACGGCCAACGCCGCAACGAACGTCGTAGAGCGAAGCATGATGTTGCCTCCATTGGTCCGTGGTAGGATTTGTGTTCAGATTACCTATCTGCTCAGCAGCCGTTTCCGCCGACCATAGACGAATAGCCCGATGACACTGAGACAAGTGGTCAGGAGGATAACGGAGGAGGGTTCGGGCATGCAAATGAAATTGGCACCGTCCTCGAAACTTGTGCCTTGTCTGCGGTGATGTATGGACATCATACCATACAAGTTGTTTTGTTTCAACGGGTTTGGCACAAAACCGTGGTCCAGCTAAGCAACAGT
>CAYYNP010000093.1:0-30708 GCA_964472545.1 uncultured Planctomycetaceae bacterium
CTGTTGCTTAGCTGGACCACGGTTTTGTGCCAAACCCGTTGAAACAAAACAGTAGTCGTCCGTGACAGGCTAACAGCCCGTTGAAGAACGTTGAAACTGGGTGCCACTGCCGGCTTGCCCAGCAATGCGAGGTTGAACTAACGCAAAGACACTGCTGGGCAAGCCAGCAGTGGCACCCGAATTCTCAGACTCCTACTTTCTCAACGGGCTGCTAACTGATGGTTGGGGTGGCTGGGGTCATTTCGCGGAACTGTCGATGGCAGCCCGCAGGTGTTCGTCGATCAACTTCTGCACGAGTTCTCCCGGCGTGCAGCCTTCCAGAAGTGCCACCGCCCGCAGTTGACGGTCGGTGGCGGCGGCCATTTGCAGCTTGACCCACACGAGTTGATCGTCGCCGTGTGTGTCCGTCTCCCTCTTCTTCGCCACGATACGCTCCTTCATGCCCGACGACGCACAACTCGAATAGGTGCGGGGCAAGTTCGATCCAAGGGGCAATCTATAGCCCCACGCAGTCTATAGCCCCACGACGCGCCCGGCGGCGCTGTTGCTGCCATCTAACCAAAACGACGAATGGGGCAGGATATTGCAGCAGGATGAAGGAAACGGCCCAAGAAAGTCATCATCGTGCCCCTGGATCGTCTTCGGGTTCCCTTGTGGTTGCAGAGCGCAGCGCCACAACGCAATAATATGGGCGCCATTCCCGGCAGGAATCACTTTCCCCGCAGACGGGAGTCACGACCATGACGAGAACACGCTTTTGTGCCCGGACGCGGCCAGCGCCCGGGCCGGTTTGGACGACCTTCGTGGCGGCTTGCCTGGCGATGACTTGCCTGGCGACGACTCTGTGCTGTGACGCGGCAAGTGCGCAAGTTCCCTCCGCCGGGCCCGACGCCAAGGCCTGGGTGCCGGCCATGAAGAAGGTGAACGCGAAGTTCACGGGCGAACGGGGAACGCTGGCCCTGTTTGGCGATTCGATCACGGTGTCGCGGGCGTTTTGGTTCGGGCTGCAACACGCGCGAAAGAACGCTTCGGCCGAGATGACCGAGGCCTTCGAGTTGGTCGACCGCTACATGCTCGAGGACTGCTGGGACCGGCGAGGCCCCAAGTACGGCAACCAGGGCCGGATGACCATCCGCTGGGCACACGAAAACGTCGATGCCTGGCTGAAGGACCTCAATCCGGAAGTCGCGCTGATCATGTACGGCACCAACGACCTGGGCCCCCTGGAGGTGAAGGAGTACGAAGCCAAGACGCGGGAGGTGGTCCAGAAATGCCTCGGCAACGGCACGGTCGTGATCCTCAGCACGGCCCCGCCGAAGCACGGCCGGGCAGAGAAGGCGGCCACCTTTGCCGAGGCCGTCCGCCGCGTCGCCCGGGAGATGAAGGTGCCGCTGACCGATTACCACGCGGAGATTCTCCGCCGCCGCCCGAACGACTGGGACGGAGCGATGGAGAATTTCGGCCAATACCAAGGCTACGACGTGCCCACGTTGATTTCCCGCGACGGAACCCATCCGTCAAATCCGCGGAAGTACGCCAACGACTACTCGCCCGAGGGGCTCCGCAACAACGGTTTCGCGCTGCGAAGCTACCTGACTTTGCTAAAGTATGCCGAGGTGATCGAGAAGGCGTTGCCCGAGTAGCCCAACCGGTCCCGTCTCACCAGGGACGGGCTCGCAAGTACCGACTGGCACGCGACGGTGAGACCGCCTAAACTGATCTCATCGGTTCACATGTTGACGGAGGCCGGCTATGGACGTGACGATCAAACTGAAGGTGAACGGCAAACAGACCACGCTCTCGACCGATTCGCGGCGGTCGCTGCTCGACGTGCTGCGGGAAGACCTCGGCCTAACGGGTGCCAAGTACGCCTGTGGAGAAGGGCAATGTGGGGCGTGTTCGGTGCTGATCGACGGCCGGCGCGTGCTCTCTTGTGTCACGCCGGCGGTCAAGGTGGATCAGACGGCGATCACGACGATCGAAGGGTTGGCCGACGACGATGTGCTGCATCCGGTGCAGGAGGCGTTTCTCGAAACCGGTGCGATGCAATGCGGGTATTGCACGGGTGGGATGATCCTCGCGGCGGTTGCGCTGCTCGAACGCAGCGCCGATCCGACCGACCGACAGATCGTGGCGGGAATGGACGGCAACATCTGCCGCTGCAACGGGTATCCGAAGATCGTCGATGCGGTTCGCCTGGCCGCTGAGAAGATGAGGAGCTAATAGCCCATGTCCGAGAAGACTCTGTCCGAGAAAAGCGCGATGAGAACGTCAGACGTGGAATCGGCCGGACGAACGGAACATCCGACGTCCGGTGCTGCGCTCAGCAGACGCTCTTTTGTAAAGGCCCTCGGTGCGGGTCTGCTGATCACCGTGACCGAGGGGATTTCCTTCGCCCAGCGGCGCGGCAGCCGCGGTGCGCAGAACGTCGCGGCGCGGCTGCACATCAACCCCGACGGGGCGATCACCGTCATGACGGGCAAGGTCGAAGAAGGCCAGGGTGCGCGTGCGCAGTTGACTCAGGCGGCGGCGGAGGAGTTGCGCGTCGAAGCGGCACAGATCGATCTGGTGATGGCCGACACGGCCTCGGTGCCCGACGACGGGATGACCGCCGGCAGCCGCACCACTTCCAGCACGGTGCCGGCGGTGCGTCGCGGGGCCGCCGCCGCACGAGAGCTCTTGACCGAACTGGCTGCAAAACGCTTCAACGTAAACGTCGATTCCCTGCAAGTAAACCGCGGCACGATCACGCACGCCGCGACGGGCAGGACCGTCCGCTACGCCGATCTGGCCAAGTCGCCCGACATGGCCGAGGCCTTCAAGACGAGCATTCCCGCGGAGGTCACCGTCACACCGGTGAGCCGATGGGAGGTGTTGGGCACGTCGGTCGCCCGGCCCAACGGGCGCGACATGGTCACCGGGGCCCACCGTTACCCGTCGGACGTCGCGTTGCCGGGCATGCTCTACGGAAAAGTGCTCCGCCCGCCGTCTTACGGGGCGACGCTCGAGTCGATCGACCTCTCGGCGGCGGAGGCGATGCCGGGCGTGGTCGTCGTGCGGGAAGGGGAGTTCATCGGTTTCGCGGCACCGACGACGTTGCGCGCCCGGGCGGCACTCGACGCGGCTGCAAAGACGGCGCAGTGGGCGACGGTGTCACAACCCTCGAGCAACGAGTTGTTTGCACACTTGAAGCAACACGCCCGACCCGGACGCGCCGGCACCACCGGTTCGGTGTCCGAGGCGCTGGCCGAAGCGAGCAAGGTCCTCAGCGAGACCTACGAAGTAGCCTACGTCCAACACGCGCCGATGGAGCCCCGGGCGGCCACGGCCCAGTGGACCGACGGCAAGCTGACCGTCTGGACCGGCGTCGATTATCCGCAGCGGATCCGCGGCGACTTGTCGCGGGCGTTGAGCGTTTCTTCCGACAGCGTGCGGGTGATCGTGCCGGATATGGGCGGGGGATTCGGCGGCAAGCACACGGGCGAGGCCGCCGAAGAGGCCGCCCGCTTGGCCCGCGCGGCCAAGCGGCCCGTGGCCGTACACTGGACCCGGGCCGAGGAGTTCACCTGGGCCTATTGCCGCCCGGCCGCGGTGATCGAGTGCAAGGGCGGCTTGGACGACCGCGGCTCGCTGGTTGCCTGGGACTTCACGAACATCAACGCCGGCGGTTCCGCGATCGATACGCCGTACGAGATCGCCAATAAGCGAATCCTCTCCGTGGGTTCCGACTCGCCGCTACGTCAGGGTTCCTATCGGTGTCTTGCGGCCACGGCCAACAACTTCGCCCGCGAGTCGTTCATGGACGAATTGGCGGCGGCCGCGGGAGCCGATCCGTTGGCCTTCCGGCTGGCCCGGCTTCGCGATGCGCGCCTGCGAACCGTATTGGAGGTGGCCGCCAAGCGTTTCGACTGGCCGCGGCGCCGCAGCAGCGTCGGCCCGGAGTTGGGCGTGGGGTTGGCTTGCGGGGCCGAGAAGAACTCGGTGGTGGCGGCCTGCGTGGAAGTGGGGATCGATCGCCGACGAGGCGAGATCGAGGTGCGCGAAGTGTGCGAGGCGTTCGAGTGCGGGCCGATCCAAAATCCGGCCAATCTGACGGCGCAGGTACACGGCTGCATCATGATGGGCATGGGGCCCGCGCTGCGCGAGGCGATGGAGTTCGACGGCGGCAGGATTCTCAATGCCAGTTTCGCCAAGTACCGCGTGCCACGGTTTGCCGACATGCCCAAGATCGACGTACACTTGGCCGACAATCCCGAGATCCCGTCGGCCGGCGGCGGGGAAACGCCGATCATCGCGATCGCCCCGGCCATCGCCAACGCCGTCTTTGCCGCGACGGGCCTGCGGATCCGCTCGATGCCGCTACGGTTGCCCGACGCGGCGTCGGCGTGAGTCTCCCAAGCAAATCCGATCTGCCATGCACGCCAGCCAGTCTCCCGACGACGTCCACCAGACCATTGCCGAGTTCGTCGATTCCGGCCGCGATTGCCTGCTGGCCGTCGTGCTGCAAACCGACGGCTCTACGCCCTGCAAGCCGGGCGCCAAGGCGATTATGGATGCCGAGCGTGTTGTAACGGGCACGATCGGCGGTGGGTCGGTCGAGGTCCAAACGCAGCGCCGTGCCGCCGAGATCATTGCGGCCGGACGGCCCGTTGTGTTGGAGTTCAACCTCGAAGGCGGCGCCCTGGCCGACGTCGATCCGATTTGCGGCGGCGCGATGCGCGTGCTGGTCGACCCCACGGTGACTCGGCATCGAGTGGCCTTCACGGCCGCAGCCGCGATGTGCCGTCAGCGCCGGCGCGGCGCGCTGATCACCAAGGTACGCGGCCTGTCACCGTGCGACTTGGCGGTGGAGTGCTTGGCCGAGGACGCGCTCCCCCCGAGTCTCGGTTTCCCGGGCACCCAGGCGGTGCAATCCACCATGCAGCGAGAACAGCCCCGCCTTTTCGCAAAGGAGCCGACCGCCGACGGGCAGAGGCTCGAAGTCCTGGTCGAGCCGTTGATTCCTCGGCCGGTGCTGTTAGTCCTCGGCGGGGGCCACGTCGGCCAGGCCGTGGCGGCCGGGGCCGGTCCGGTGGGGTTCGAGGTCGTGGTGATCGACGACCGTCCGGAGTTCACGCGGCCGGAGTTGTTTCCTCCCGGTACAACCCTGCGCTGCGGCGATATCGAAAAGGAAGTAGCCTGCTTTCCGTTTGCCGAGGACACCTACGTCGTGATCGTCACGCGCGGCCATCGGCACGACGACGAGGCGCTGGCCGCATGCCTCGGCAAGTCGGCGGCCTACATCGGCATGATCGGCAGCCGGCGAAAGGTGGCCATGATGCGCGAGGGTTTTGTCGAGTCCGGCCGCGCCACCGCCGAAGAGCTCGACCGCGTTTACGCCCCGATCGGCCTGGATCTCGGCAGCGTCACCGTGCCCGAGATCGCCGCCTCGATCGTGGCCCAGTTGATCGCCGTGCGGCGTCGGGGCACGGCCGCGCGAATTCCCACAGAGTAGCCCGCCGATGATCTGTGCGATGGTTCTCGCCGCCGGCCGCTCCCGCCGCATGGGCACGCAGAAACTGCTCTTGCCGCTGCGGGGAAAGCCGCTGATCGCACACGTCGTCGACGAACTGTTGCGCAGTGGCGTCGATCGGGTCTTCGTGGTCGTCGGTGCCGACGAGCAGCCGATCCTCGACGCGCTGGCCGGCCGGCCGGTGCATGCCGTAAAGAACACGCAGACCGAATGCGAGATGCTGCATTCCGTGCGATGTGGCTTGACCGCCGTGCCGCAGCAAGCGGCCGCCGTGATGGTGGCCTTGGGCGACCAACCGGGCGTCACTGCCGACGTCGCCGCCGAACTGGTCCGATCCTTCCACGCCACCGAGCGCGGCATCGTGGTGCCGACCTACAACGGCCGCCGCGGACACCCGTTGCTTTTTTCGATGTGTTATCGCGACGAGATTCTCACGCGTCACGAAGGTTGCGGGCTGCGCGGACTCCTTGCGGCGCATCCGGAAGACGTCTTCGAGCTGGAAGTCGCAACCGCCGGCATTCTCGAAGACATTGACCTGCCCGAGGACTACCGCCGCGCGATCGGCCCCGAGAATCATGGCAGCGGGCCAGGCAAATCGCTACACTGAACTCGTCACGGAGAATCTCGACGAGTCCCGTACGGAGCAACAGAGCATGACGGTTAGAATCCTCGCGTTCGTACTTCTGGCGACGATGGTCACCGCCTCCGGTTACGGCGCAACGTTCTATTGCGATCCGGCAGCCGGAAGCGCCCAAGGCGACGGCAGCAGCCGGCGGCCGTGGCGGACGGTCGAGGAGGTGATCGCCGGCGGGCTGATTCAACTCTGCGGCCAAGACGGCAAACCCTCCAACGCCGACGCGCCCGTGAAACCCGGCGACACCTTGCTGCTGCGGTCCGGCTGGCACGGGGTGATCCGCATCCCGCGAGGCTTTAACGATCGGCCGATCACGATCGCCGCGGACGAGGGACACGCGCCGCAAGTCGGCTGGGTGGAAATCGGCGAAGGCAGCCGATGGGTGATCAAAGGGCTTACGGTCTCGCCGTCGCTGGCCCCGCGCCCGCTCGAGCGCGTGCCGCGCAACCTAGTGACGCTCGGCGAACGCGGCGGCCAGGCGAACGCCGAGCTGGTCGTCGAAGACTGCTTCATCTATTCGGTGCTCGACACGGCCGACTGGACGGGCAAAGACTGGGTCGAGAAGCCGCCCAGCGGTATCTGGCTGGGCCGTCACGGCAAGGGACACGTGGCGCGCAACAACTACGTCTTGAACACCCGCTTCGGCATCAACCTCTGCGCGCCGGATTGCCTCTGCGAAGGAAACGTCGTGGCCAACTTCTCGGCCGACGGCATCCGCGCCACCCGCGACGGGCAAGTCGTCCAGTACAACGTCGTCAAGAACATCTTCGTCGGCAGCCGGGACGGCGACCGGAACCACGACGACGGGATCCAGGTCTTTCTGTTCAACGTGGGCACAGGCACGGTGCGCGACGTCACGATCCGCGGGAACATCATCATCGCCCGCGAGCGAGACGATCTGCCGTATCCCAACGGGCTCCAGGGCATCGGCTGCTTCGACGGGCCGTTGGTGAACTTCCTGGTCGAGAAGAACGTGGTCTGCGTGAACCACTACCACGGCATCACTCTAGGCGATGCCCAAGGTTGCACGATTCAGGACAACACGGTCTTCACCCGCTGGCCGGGCCGGCTGCGGCCCTGGGTGATGCTGGGTCAGAAGAAGAACCTGGCCAAAGGCAACACGGTGCGCGGCAACCTCGCCCACAGCTTCAGCTTCAAGGCCGACCCGGAAGTCAAGGCCGAAAACAACCGCGAGGTCACGGCGGCGGCGTTTCAACACGAGTTTGCCGAATTGGCCGCCGCGATCGACACCAAGTTCGGTGAACGGCATCCCGCGGCCGGGCGGCCGAGGCTGTTGCCGGAGACAATGGAAGAGTAGCCTGTCCACTTCGCCCGGCTGGCCGATCCGGCTGGCCGATCCGGCTGGCCGATCCGGCTGGCCGTAGGGCCGTCGGGCACTTAGAAAGAAAGGCGGCCCGTGCAATGACCGGATATCCACTAAAGGCAATCCTGCTGACCCAGGTTGTGTCGGTGGCGGCAGCGGCACGTGCCGAGGTCGTTACGGTCTCGCCGGAGAACATGCAAGGCTGGGTGATCGCGACCAACCAGGGGGCCACGGCGGAGCTGGCCGCGCACGGGCCGGCCGTCTACGAACGGGAACAGGCGTTTGTGGCCCACGACGGCCGGGATCTCGGCAAGGGTGCCTACTATGCGGCGATTGGACTCGACTGCGAGACGACACCACCGACCGCCTGGCTCGGGCTCGACACGTTCGACGGCCGCCCGCTGGCCGGCACGGCGCTGCGGCGGATCACTGCGATGCAGTACTACGCCTACAACGCCCACGTCCCCGTGGGCACACCCAATCGGAACCATTGGAGGAGTTGGAAACTCTGGTGGACTTACCCCAGGCAACTGATCCAACTTCAACTCACCGCACAGAGCCCCGACGGCAAACGGCGGCGGCAATTCTGGTTCATGCCCTGGCAGAAGTTCAAGATCCGCGGCGAGAACTGCGGCCGGCACTGCAAGAAGTGGCTACGCTACGACGCCGTCGAGTTCAACCATCCCGGCGGCTGCATGTGCGGGCGGTGGTTTAGCCCCGGCCAGCCGCCACAGGAGTTTGCTTCATGGAGCGAAGTCGTCGAGGCTTACGGCGACTGGACGCTCGTGCCGACGTCGACGGCCGGTTTCACCGACGGCGGCTGGCGAAGCGCCGGCTGGGACGACGCGACCGATCCGGCCGGTGTGCCGGCTTGCACCGCCACGGGCACCTGTTTGAATTTCGTGGTCGGTGCTCGGAAGGAATTCGCGGCCGTGTTCGAATCGGAGACAATTCGCTGGGCCAACGATTACCGGGGCTTCAAAGGCCACCTCGATCGGTTCACGTTCGGCATCGATGGAACAAGCTTGACCTACGACTTCGAGCCCGCCGCCGATGCCCGGCCGCCGAGGATCGCGGCGATGAGCAACAAGGACGCGGCCAATCTCCGGCCCGACGGCAGCGACCTGGTCGGCATCACCGGCACGGTGGTCGATCGCACCAACGCCATGTTCGCCCTGGACGACGGCTCCGGCGTAGTGATCTACGGTTTCCTCTACAAGGACATCAAGACGCCCGAGAACCCGGCCAAGCTGGGAGAACGCTGGACCGTATGGGGGCATATCGAAAGAGTCCCCTTCCAACCGGCCGACGTGCCGCCGCTGATTTGGACCTGCGTCGGTCACATGAAGAGGCTCTAGATCGTCCGACAGCACGGGATCGCAACGTGAACATGACCCCACGTGAGAGAGTTCTCGCGGCACTGCAGCGGGAACCAACGGATCGGACGCCGCGGGATTTCTGGGCGGAACCGCCGACGATGAAGCGGTTGTTCGACCACGTCGGACATTCGGACAAGGACCGGCTGTTGGACTGGCTGGGCGTCGACGTGCGTCATCTCGAGGCAACGGCGCCGCCGGATCGCAAGGTCGGCGGCGGCGTGTGGCAGAACTTCTGGGGCGAGCGGTTTGTTTACAGGCAGACGCCTTGGGGACCGATGCGCGAGGACGTCAAGGGCGCACTGGCCGCCGCGAATAGCCTGGCCGAACTCGAGGCGTTCGGTTGGCCGACGCCTGATTGTCTCGACCGCTCACAACTTAGGACGCAGTGCTCTCGATACGAGCGGCACGCCCTGCTCTACGGCTTCGCCGACGTCTGGCAGCGGCCGGCGCTGGTCCGCGGGTGGGAGGGTATGTTTCTCGATATGACCCAGCGGCCCGAGTGGGTCCACTTCCTCTGCCGCAAGTTCACCGATTTCTACTTGGAGGACTACACCCGGGCGGCGGAGATCACCGGTGGGCGGATCGACCTCTATCTGGTGATCAGCGATTTGGGTAGCCAGCACGGACCGCTGATGTCGACGGCCATGTTCCGCCAGTTTGTCGCCCCGTACTTGAAGCAGATGACCGAGTGCATCCACGGTCTGGGCGGCCGGGCGTTGTTTCATAGTTGCGGCGCCGTGTGGCCGTTTATCGCCGATCTGATCGAGCTGGGAGTCGACGTGCTCGATCCTATCCAACCGACCTGTGCCGAGATGCAGCCGGAGAACCTCAAACGGGCGTTCGGCGATCGGCTCTGCTTCCACGGCGGGATCGACATGCAGATGCTGCCGGGCGCCACGCCGGATAAGATCGAGGCCGAAGTCCGCCGCTACTGCGAAGTGCTCGGCGGCGGCTACATCCTGGCGCCTGCGCATCTGTTTCAGCCCGACGTCCCGCCGGAAAACGTCCTGGCGGTCTATCGCGGCGCGCCGTGACTAGGATCGTACTTCGGCGGCACAACGACCTCGAACGCGGAGCCTCGCACCCGGCGAAGCTCTTCGTGAAGATTCGGAATCCGCGGGTCCGGGGCCACCGAGATGGCCCATTCGATGCCGTTGTCGGCCACGAACATGCCGTAACGCTTGAGTGCTTCGAGGATCGTGCGAACTTCAGGTGAAAAGCCGGAAACGTCGAAATCGGCCTTCAACCGCAGCCGTTCGCCCATCCGCGGATAGTCGGGATTCGTATGCCGGCTGGCGAAGTGCGTGGCCGGGGCGACGAACTCGCGGCGGGTCTTGCGGATCGTGACTCGCAAGGCGTGTTCGATCTTGCCGCGTTTCAATTCGTCGTAGCAGACCACGGCCGGGAAGATCGGCAGACCGGCTGCGTCGGCGGAGGTCCAGCCGGTGGGGCGGAGCTTGTTGGTCTTCAGGTCGAAGACCGACGCTTGGGCCGCCTGCCAGCCGTCGTCGGTCCGCTTGGCGCCGAAGAACTCGTAGAGCATCCGACCGGCCGGGTCGACGACGATCCCGTGCCGATCGCCGCCGCGGCCGAGCTTGTCGCGCTGCACGTCCTCGAGCGACAGCCGCGGGCCTTCGTAGTGACGCTCGTAATTCACCGGCCAGCCCTCGATCGGCATGTTCTCGGGCACCGGAAACGGCCCCTTGTCCGACTCGCCCGGGTAAGCCACGATCTTCACTTCCACCCGCGGCTGATCGGGCGGCACGAGCACGAACGCCATGTCGGGGTTGTATCGCAACGGCTTCTCCGGCCCGATCGAGGCGATCAGCGCATCGGAGTTGGCGTGTCGTGGCCAATCGTCGACGCGTTGATTCCACGGATTGTCCGGCGGAAAGACCTCCAGCGCCGAGAGAACGGCGTCGGCCTCGGGCGTGTTGAACATCACCGGCTCACGGATTTCCGGCATCTTGGCGGCTCGGATCCGCGCTGTTCGTGCAGGGTCGGTCCTGATCTTCGGTCGTTCGCCGGCGTCCGCGGCGTTGGCTTCGCCTGCTACAAGAAGCGCCAGCAGCGCAAGACCACCGATACTCAATAGTGCTTCTCGCTCACGCATTGCGAGATCCTCCACGGGCAATGGCCACCGATGTACTACGCCACTATTGTACGCTAGCCTTCCGGCCAAGTCCGTTGCACACTCTGGCGATGACTAGTCCCCACGCCTGAATACTGCGTAGATATCCTGAGCCGAATGGACAACTTGAGCCACCTCGATTCCGCGGCTTGTCGGGCGGTAGAGGATGACGTAAGGTCGGACGACGAACATCCTGACGTTCTTCCCAAGATCTTCACGAGCCTCGCCAAGCAACGGCTGAGCTGCCAGAAGCGAGAACTTGTCGCAAAGCACTTCGATCTGCCTGGACGCGGCGACGGGATTCTGGTTCTCGATGGCGATGTAGTCCCAGATTGCATCCAGGTCGGCGCGTACGTCCGTGTCGAGAGTGAAGCGGCTCATGGGACGCTCTTGCTCGCCTCGTAGCGCCTTCTGCCGCGGGCTTGGACGTCGTCGAAGAACTCTCGCAACGCCTGGTCGTCTTCAAGCTCGATTGCCTCGCCCCGGTCGAGGCGTTCCAGCCGGGCCCGGAGATTCTCCTTGAACTGGCCGAAATGGGTGTCGCGCTGGTGCAGCAACCGTACAGCTTCCAGGAGCATCTCGTCTTCGTTTCGGTAGTTGTTCGTGGCCAGTCCTTGCTCGACGAGTTGTCGCAAGTCGGGCGGGAAGGGATAGCTCATCTCCACGGTCTCCTGCGAAACGGACAATCACGGAACCACGTAGTTCCATTCTACCACCGTGCGGAATCCTCGGCAATCTGGAGCCGGGAAACGTCGACGGCCACTCGTTCGCAAGTGCTTCGTAGGCGGATTATGGTAGAATACCGTGATATGCATCGTCGTGCCGATTGCGGCCCGCCCGAAAGGCATTTACCACTCGAGAGTCATTCGATGCCCTGTGCTCATCACACCATCCGGCTGGCAATCCTGTTGCTCGTCGGCGGCCTGTCTCCATCGCTCAACGCGGCCGAGCCGACGTATCCTAATCCGTTGATTGAACAACGTGCCGATCCTTGGATCCTCAAACACGGCGACGGTTACTACTTCATCGCCACCGTGCCCAAGTACGATCGCATCGAGCTTCGCCGAGCGAAGACAGTCGCCGGGTTGCGAAATGCGACCTCGAAGACGATCTGGCACAAGCACAAGCGCGGCCCGACGAGTTGGCATATCTGGGCGCCCGAACTCCACTTCATCGACGGCACATGGTACGTCTACTTCGCTGCCGGAAAGGCCGAAGCGATCTGGGATATCCGGATGTACGTGCTGAAGTGTACGGCGGCCGATCCGCTTCAGGGAGATTGGACCGAGAAAGGGCAACTGCGGACGAACTGGGAGTCGTTTTCGCTCGATGCGACCACGTTCACGCACCGCGATAAACGTCTTCTCGTTTGGGCGCAAAAGGACCCGAAGATCCACGGAAACACCAACCTCTACATCGCCGAAATGGAAAACCCGTGGACCATCAAAGGCCGGCAGGTGATGCTTACCTGGCCGGAACATCCGTGGGAGCGGGTTGGTTTCTGGGTCAACGAGGGCCCGGCGGTGCTCGTTCGCCACGGCCGTGTATGGCTGAGCTACTCGGCCAGCGCGACGGACCACAACTACTGCATGGGTTTGCTGGCGGCCGATGCCGACGCCGATCTGCTCGACGCGGCGTCGTGGAAGAAGTCGCCCGTGCCGGTCTTCAAGAGCAGCCCGGACAACGGGCAGTACGGCCCCGGCCACAGTTGCTTCACCGTGGCTGAGGACGGCAAGACCGATCTGCTGGTGTACCATGCCCGAGACTACAAAGAGATCGAGGGCGATCCGCTGCGCAATCCCGATCGTCACACACGGGTGCAGGTGCTGCGGTGGCAGGAAGACGGCAGGCCCGATTTCGGCGAGCCGGGCGCACGGCGCCCGTAGGCGGCCGTCGGCCGCTTACGGGTATTGCAGCGGATTCTCTTCTTTGTCGATGCAGGCGACGGCCTGCACGATCGCCTTGTCGTTTTGGACCGTGATCGGCTTGTCGGCCCGGTAGTTCCGCATCCGGCAGCCGAACATACTGACGGTCAGTTTGCGGTCGCCGCGGATCAACAGGAAGTCTTCCGACTCGTCGAGCGTGGTCAACGCGCCGTTGCCGCCGGAAAAGGCCTCCACGTTCGACAGCGCCGTGTGGCCTTCGCCTTCGATAATGATCGGATGGACGTCTTGTACCTTCTCGCCCGTGTTGGCGATGATCGATCCTTGCGCGATCTGCCAGTTGCGGTTGAACGTGGAATCGCCGAGCTTGTGGATGCCCACGGTGACGCAATCGAAGTTGAAGTTGGTCATCTGTCCGTAGCTGGCCGGGCCGAGGTAAATACCGCCGTAGGTGCCAAAGGTGAACGCGTCGATGACCTGGGCGTTGTCGGTATGGTCGATCCAGTAGGTGAACGTCTTGCGTGCCACGACGCTATCGACCACCGCTCGGCCGTACCCGCCGTCGATGAACCGCCGATTCGACGGATTGACGTGGCAATGCAGGATGCGGGGGATATCGTAGCAATAGTCGATGAGGATGAACTGCCCGCTCAGTGGGTATCCGTAGCAGTGCTCCACCAACACCTGCTCGCAGCAGTTGCGTCGCGTCGCACGGAAGTCCATGGCCGTGAACTCACCGTAGAACGTCAGCCGCGAAAGGGTCACGCCCTGGGCTCGGCTGGTGTGGGAGCCGCGGATCGTCGGCGGGTACTCGATCACCTTTTCCGGATCGGTTCGCGTTTGGCGAGGATACCAGAACTGCAGGCCGCTTAGCTGAGTGGCCCCTTCGACGGTGATGAACGGGTGCTCTTCGTCTTCGATCGCAAACACCGATCCCACCGGTTGTGGCTTGTCTGGGTGCCGTGTGCCGCGTCCGACCGGCCCGTGTCCGCCGACCAAGGAGACGTTTCTCCGCAAGACCAATCCGCCGGACACGCGATAGGGCTCAGCGGTCGGCGGCACAAACAACGCGGCGCCCCGAGGCGCGGCCCAATCGATGGCCTTCTGCAGGTTTGCCCGGTTCAAGTCGGCATCGCCGCCGGACGTCACGCCGAAGTCGCAGATGCTCTTGCACAGGGCCGTCCAGTTGGGCGACGTCCAGTTGGGGGACGCCGAGTGGGCGCCGCCGTCTTCCGTCTGGCCTTGGGCCGTGTCTCGTGTTCCCACCGCGCCCATCACAACGACGAGCACCACGGACAGTCTGACGGTGGTTCTGCTCCTCTTCGATCCGGTCGAAAGGGACATGACTTGCTCCATGGGTGCTGAGGATCGGATGCGGGAATTCTATTGTACCGCACGCGGTCGGACGTTTCGACTCATCGCGGCGTCTCAACGCGATCGCCGCGGGAGGAGAAACCCGAATCGGAGATTCTCGCAAGAAATCGCTTCCAATCCGGGGCGCCGCTGCTAGACTCAATCTTGTGCCGTTGGAGTTGGTGGTCCGGTATGTACCGGGCATCGAACGGCGACCACTATCGACGTGAAGGGAGCGTATGATGATCCGAGTTCGAAGCCTGATGGTCGTGAGCCTGACGTTCGTGTTGGCAGCCGCGTTCGCCGCGGAAGCCCAAGCCCAAAGGTCGGGCGGCAGCCGAGGCAGTCTGCTCGGCCTGCTCGGAATCGAGCAGGTGCAGCAGGAACTGAAGCTCGACGACGAGGCCGTCGCCAAGGTGCAGGGGCTCCGCGAGAAGATCCGGGGAGAAATGACGGAGCAGTATTCGGCCATCCGAGAAATTGAGGACCGCGAGAAACGACTCGCGAAGTACACCGAGTTGCGCGACGAGTACGACCAGAAGGCCCGCGAGGGGCTTCGCGGCGTCTTGGCCAGAGAACAGATGATCCGACTCTACCAGATCCGCCTGCAGGTCCGCGCGGTGGTCGACAGCCTGGAGAATAGTTACGTCGCCCGCAGGCTGGAACTCACCGACGAGCAGAAGCAGAAGTTGGCCAAGATCAAGAAGGACGGGCAGGCGAAGCGATCGGAACTGTTCGCCGGCATGCGCGAGGCCAGCGACGAGCAGCGGCGGGCGGCGTTCGAGAAGTATCGCAAGCTTCGCACGGAAGCCGATGAGCAAGCCCTCGGTGTGCTGACCGACGCTCAGAAGAAGTCGCTTGAAGAGATGAAGGGCAAAAAGATAGAGCTGCCGTCGCGTCGCGGCGGGTAGGAGACCGGCTTGTTGCTTGCTTTGTGGTGGCTGGGGCACCGTTGCGGCCGGCCCCGATGATTTTGCGGAGAGGGCTCTGCTACTTCATTCGACTGGTTCGCAAGATTATCGGGGTTGCGCAGCAACAAGATGAGCGGATTGCGTCACAACTGCCAGCCGGACGGAATTCCGGGGCGGAATTCCGGGGACACAATTCCGGGCAATTCCGGGGACACCATACTGATTATCTCAGCGGGCGGGCGAAGCGGAGTTGGAGTCTGGTCGCGAGTCGCCCGGTGCCGTGGCGAGGGCATGGCGATCGGCTGGGACGTGGCCAGCGGGGCGGGAACAACGTCGTTGTCTGTCGCGTGCGCCTCCTGCCACGCAACGTGAACTGTCGTGGAATGGGGCGATCTGGGGCGGGCAATACTCGACCCCTCCGGCCGATTGCAGAAAGGCGGCGGGGCCACTCCGGGAGCTTCCACTACGCTGCGCGTCTGCGTGGCTCGAGCTTCTGTGTAACGTGAACCGTATGCGAAAGCGGCGCGGCGAACCGGCGGCCCAGCAGATGTTGCGACGCCATGCGTCGGCCCGAGCGGGCCCACGCCTCCGCGTCGTCGGACAACCGATTGAGCAACCGTTCGATGCTGAACCGATAATGCTCGATCCCCGCGCGATCGAGGTCGCCGGGCACGTAGATCTCCGGGCTGGGGATCGCCCGGGCGCGGCTCATCGGACGTGGCACGGCGAAGCGGTCCCAACTGTTGAAGCGCCACGGCCGATCGAAGCCGAATCCCATCGCCACCAGCGGCATACCCAACTTCGACGCCAGGAAGACCGCCCCGGGCGCCAGCCGCCGCCGCGGGCCGCGCGGTCCGTCAGGCGTAATCGCCAGGTGCATCTTGTGGCTCTTGCGCAACAACTGCCGCAGCGCCGCCACGCCGCCGCGGCGCGTCGAGCCGCGGACGAAATCGAAACCCAAGTGGTACGCCGCGTGCGAGAGCATCTCGGCGTCGGCGTGCCGGCTGAGCAGCATCGCCAGGTTGCAGTGGCCGCGAAGATAGATCGGAAACAGGATGTACTCATGCCAGAAGATATAGATTCGCTGGCGGCCGTCGCTGGGCAACAACGGATCGACCACCCGATCGTAGAACGCCACCTTGTAGTCCAGCGTGCGCATCCACCAGCGCACCGCCTGCGCTCCCAGCAATCCCCCAAGCTTGTTGATCAATGGATGAGTAATCTTCATCGATCCGGCATCCGTTCCAGGTGGTGACTAGTGACGACGAATCTCTCTCGTACACAAACTGAGAATTCGGCAGCCCGAAAATGGGGACTGGCTCCGTCGACGGTTGGGCCGGCAGCGCTGACCCGCGCAGCCGACCGTGCCAGTCCCCTTTCTTCGGGCGGCGACGCCGAGTTCCCGTGGAAAAAGGGGACGGGCACCGAGCCGGCAGCGCAACTCGGCAGGTTTGGCGTCGATAACGGCTCGGAGCCAGTCCCCATTTTCCACTACCACCTACAGCAAATCATAAACCCCAAATCATGAACCCTACACCGCCCGCCACTCTCCCGAAAAGACCTCCACCGCCGGGCCGGTCATGTAGACGTGGTCGTTCTCGGCCCAGTGCAGTTTCAACTCGCCGCCAGGCAAATGGGCGAGGATCTCTCGCGACGTGCGGCCGGTCAACACGCCCGCCACACAGACCGCACACGCCCCGGTGCCACAGGCCAGCGTTTCGCCGCTGCCCCGCTCCCAGACCCGCATGCGAACTTCCGACGGCGATAGCACCTGCACGAACTCGGCGTTGACGCGGTTCGGGAAGCGGCGATCGACCTCGACCAGCGGGCCGGTGCCCAATACCCAATCGTCGGTCGGCTCGTCGACGAACGTGACGCAATGCGGATTGCCCATCGATACGCACGTCACCCGCAAGTCGCGGCCGCCGATGCGCAAATCGACGTCGACCACCGGATCGCCGTCGAGCAGGACGTTGCCCGGCAGGGTCGTGGGGATCGACTCCGGCTCGAGGATCGGCCGGCCCATGTCGACCCGCACCCGCCGGGCCTTGCCGTCGGAGACGAGCAGCCGCACCTCGAGCACGCCGGCGCCCGTTTCGATCCGCATGCGGTCCCGAGGGCAAATGCCGTGATCGTGAACGTACTTGGCCAGGCAGCGGATGCCGTTGCCGCACATCTCGGCCTCGGAGCCGTCGGCGTTGAACATCTGCATCCGCGCATCGGCGACTTCGCTCGGCAGGATCAGAATCAGCCCGTCACCGCCAACGCCAAAGTGCCGATCGGCGATCCGCCGGGCCAACTCGTCCGGCCGCCGCGGCGGCTTCTGGGCGAAGCAATCGACATAGACGTAGTCGTTGCCCGCACCTTGCATTTTGGTGAATCGCATCGCCGGCGTACTCGCAGAACCGGGTCTCGGGGGTCTCGGGTGGCTGGGTTAGCTGGGGCATTCTAGGGGATGTCTCTCAGTGGGGCAACGCCAGCTTCGCACGGATGATTCTCTGCTGAATCCGATTTCCGTGTCCGCTCGAATCTAGGGCATCGAACGTCTTCCTGTCGAATTCCCCCGAGATTACGGAGATTGAGAGTGATTACCCGACGGTCCCTTCGCCTTCCGTTTGCGTCTGCCGCTATCCCGTTAGTGGGGCTGGTCGCCTTGGCCGCGTTGAATGTGCGAGCCAACGACGAGAGCTTCCGCCCGATTGTCGAGGCCGAAATGCCGGCCGGCTTCCCGGAGGTTACTCCGGTGGGCAAGGTCCAGATCAAAGAGTATCCGGCCTATCGCAAGGCCGAAGCCGACACCAGCGCCGGCAGTGCCTTTTGGACGCTGTTTTCGCACATCAAAGAGAACGAAATCGCGATGATTGCGCCGGTCGAGATGCGTTACGCCGACGGCGGACGCCCGAGCGAGAACAGGATGGCATTCCTCTACGGCCGAACAGATATGGGCAAGGCTGGGCGTCAAGAGCGCGTCGAAGTGAGCGACGTGCCGGCGATGACCGTCATCAGCACGGGTGTCCGCGGCCCGCGCACCGCCGCCGCGGTGGCCGAAGCCCGCGAGCGGCTGACCGGGTGGCTCGATGCCAATCAAGCCGAATACACGTCCGCCGGCCCATTACGCGTGATGGCCTACAACAGTCCGTTCGTGCCGCGGAATCGGAACTTCTTCGAGGTGGAGATTCCGATCCGGGCGACGGACGCTTCCGAGTCGACGGACACACAATAGTCCAAGCCGTATTGCCGCCACTCTATCGCCAAGTGCGCAAACTACTTCCTCCTGTTCAAGCCGCGTCTAGCCTCGGACATGAGGAAACGGGCGAAGGGAACGACATGAGATTGACGAGCCTAAGAGCTCTGCAAGCCGGCGCTGCCCCTCTACGAGGGGCCCGCGGCTTGACCTGTGTGTGCTGACGTGTCAGATCCGGTGAATGAGAATTGGCAGCCCCACCGGTTGCTCTCTGTCTGTTGAAGCGGCACGCCGGCGGCGAGGAGGAGGGCGATTAGACGGCGCCCGATCCGATCGATTCTGAACCGCGAACCGCACGTCCCAATAGGTTGGAGGATACGCGGTCCGAGTCGACCATCTTCTCGCATGGATCGATACCGGATCCAAATCTGCCAGTCGCGCATGTCACCACCGGCCCGTCCCGATGCCCGGCCTTGAGACCATGTGACAGAGAATAGGGCCGTTACGTCGAATCGGGCGTAGTAAGACCGGCAACCGATCAAGCGATGGCCAACCTCGATCGTCTGTGGCTGGCCATCGACCGTTGCCACCTCTACAAAGTGCCAAAACGACACTCTTCCTGGCGCGCTGATGATGTCCCGACGGACGGCTTGATCGCCAAAGACGAAACCGCGAACACAGACACATACGCCGCAACCTGCCACGAAAAACACAAGAAGAAGCCAGATCACTGCGCAGACCCTAGCGAACCACCCCGGGGAAGAGACGTCGGCGAGATGATAGACCGCCAGCCCGGTGAAGAACAGCAGAACCAACAAGACAGCGAGGGTAATCGTTGGCGTCTGGAACTGTACGATGTTGAGCCGGGCAACTCGCGGTTTAGAAGCCGAGCCACTCACGATCACCACTCCGACGAGGACATTCACTTCGCACCGCCGTCGACCAGCGCGCAGTCCTCCCAGTCCTCCTAATCCCCATTGTCCACGGTACCGCGTTACGACGCTAGAAGCAACAAAGCGTCACGGAGTTCACTCCCCCGGCCGAACCCAACACCGTTGTCGGTGGCTCTCCATGATCGCTTCACAGAGGACCACCTCGCGGTGGCCTTCGGCGAACGTGGGATACATCGGCTCGGCCGACCGGTCGCCGGCGGCGATCTGTTGGTAGAAGGCGCGGAAGCACTGCTTGAAGGCATCGGGAAAACCCTCGTTGTGGCCGCCGGGGTAGTCGATAAACCCGCGGGGTATGTCGCCCACCAGGGCCGGGTCGCGGATCAACAGTTCGCTGGGCTTCTCGCGGCGTCCAATCCACAGCTCGTTGGGCGACTCGCTGTTGAAGGCCAACGCACACTTCGACCCCGAGATCTCCCAACGCAGGCAGTTCTTCCGCCCGGCGGTGACTTGCGAGACGTGCAGGCTGCCGCGGCCCCCGCCGGTGAAACGGAAGAGCATGCAGCCGTAGTCTTCGGTGGTGATCTCGACCGGCTCGGTCTCGATCTTCTGTTCGAGTTTGCCGGTAAACGTCTCGACCTCGCCCATCGGCCGCTTGCGGATCGGGTGGACGGTCATCAGGTCGGCAAAGACCTCTTCGACCTCCAGCCCGGTGATCGAGAGCACGAGGTCCATCCAGTGGGTGCCGATGTCGGCCACCGCGCGAAGCTGCCCGCCCTGATCGGCCAACACGCGCCAGTTGTAGTCGGTGTCGTAGAAGAGCCAATCCTGAACGTAGCTGCCGTTGATGGCGTAAACGTCGCCCAATTCGCCGCGGCGGGCCATGTCGCGGGCTTCGAGGTTCAACGGGTAGAAGCGGATATTGTAACAAACGCCGGCGGCCACGTCTTTCGACTTGGCCAACTCGACCAACTCGGCCGATTCTCCCGAGTTCATCGCCAACGGCTTCTCGCACATCACGTGCTTGTTGGCCTCGAGCACCCGCTTGGCGAAATCGTAGTGCAGCAGGTTCGGTACGGCCAGGTGGACCGCCCCAACGGCGTCGTCGGCCAGGATCTCGTCGAGGCTCTCGTAGGCCTTCGGCAAGCCGAGCGATTCCCGGGCGGTCTGCGACTCGTCGGCGTCGCAGCCGAGGATGCCGGCCACGGTGATCCCCAACCGCCGTAAGGCCTCCACGTGTACCGGTCCGATGAAGCCGGCCCCAACGACCGCTACCTGAGAATCGATCATGTTTGGTTCTCCGTTGCTCAAACTGTCTACGTGGAGTGGAAAAAGGGGCTGGCTCCGAGCCGCCACCAAGGCCAAACCTGTGGGAAAACGCTGCCGGCTCGGTGCCTGTCCCATTTCTCCACGGCGCCCCGGTCTCGCCGCCCGAGAAATGGGGACAGGCACCGTCGGCAACGCGAATCGCCGCTGCCATACCGTTTGTCGACGGAGCCAGTCCCCATTTTTCGGGCTCCCGTATTGCCGGTTCGGGGCCTTCGAGACAGGCGACTTTCCGTACGACAACGCCATTCTAGCCGACCGTGAAGACTCCCTCAACCGGCGATCGCCCCGCGCTGGCCAACCCCCGTCGGCTGTGATATCCTTGGCCCGATGAGCGAAGACCGCTACGAAGAAAAGGACTATCGCCGCGTCGTCGACGGCTGCCAGCCCGGCCGCTTCCTGCCGGATACGGGCGTCGAGATCCTCCGGGAGGTCGACGGCCCCCCGCCCGAGCATGCGCTGTTCGACTTCGACGGCACGTTGAGCCTGATCCGCGAAGGCTGGCCGAAGGTGATGGTGCCGATGATGGTCGAAGTGCTCGCGGCCACCGGCACCGACGAAACGCCCGACGCCTTGGGCAAGCTGGCGATGGACTTCGTCATGCAGCTCAACGGCAAGCAGACGATCTATCAGATGATCCGCCTGGCCGAAGAGGTTCGCCAACGGGGCGGCCGGCCGCTCGAGCCGGTCGAGTATAAGCAGATGTATCACGACCGGTTGATGGCCGTGATCGAGCGCCGCCGCGAGATGCTCCGCAACGGACAAACGCAGCCGGAAGCGATGCTCGTACCGTATTCGATCGACGTCTTGCAGGCACTGCGCCAGCGCGGCGTGGCCCTCTACCTGGCCAGCGGCACCGACGAACAATACGTTGCCGAAGAGGTCCGCCTGCTGCGGCTCGACGCCTTCTTCGGCCCCCGGGTGTACGGCGCCGTCGACGACTATCGCTCGTTCTCCAAAGCCAAAGTCATCGAGCGGATCCTCACCGAGAACGACGTGCCCGGGGCGTCGCTCTTAGGCTTCGGCGATGGCTACGTCGAAATCGAAAACGTCAAAACGGCCGGCGGCACCGCCGTGGCCGTCGCCAGCGACGAAGCCGGCCGCAGCGGCCGCCCCGACCCTTGGAAACGCGACCGTCTGATCGGTGTCGGGGCCGACGTGGTCATCGGCGACTTTCGGGATTGGCGGGCGTTGTTGGGGTATCTGTGGTCGGAGGAGGCGTGAGCGGGATTGGGGACTGGGAGTTGGGGGCTGGGAGTTGGGGGTGGGGACTGGGGGTTGGTGATCCGCGAGGGCGGGGCGGGCGATGTTGGCCGAAGGCCAACTTTCACCGTAGCCTGCGGCAACGCCGTAGGAACCGGAGCCGACCCACGACCCCCTTTCGCCGAAGGCCATACTCACCGCCCGCGCCCCCACCAGCCCAACCGCAACGCCCCGCCCTTCACGGCCGAATGCAATCCCCGCTCAGCAACCGCTCCGGCTGCGGATACCGCGCTGCCAGCGCGTGGACCGACGAGCCTGATCCCCCGATTCCTCCCCCTGCGTTGCCGGTCGTTTTACGGCGCGTCCTTCCCAGGGCCGCGGCCGGCCCGTGCCCGCGAAGCGGTATTAGGCCCGGGCTTCAGCCCGGGTGGATAGGTGCGATCACCCCCTTCTCCTTGCGTCCTTCCGAGGCCCGTTCACGGGCCTTCTCGCTGTAAGGCTTCAGCCATAAATGGAACTCGTCATGCCGCACCCATCAGGCTAGAGCCCCTCGCATCGAGAACCCCCGCAAACGGGGCTCGGCAAACGCCGCAACGAAACGGGAAGCGCGGTCCACGCCCCGCCAACCCGGCGTAAACGCCGGGCCGAATACCGCCTGCGGCGGAAAGGGCCGTAAACGACCCTCTTGCCCATGACGCAGCCACCTCACGGCCGAATACAATCCCCGCTCACCAACCGCTTCGGCTCCGGATACCCGCTCGGCACGCCCGGGCCCGTCACCTCGTTGCCCGCCTCGATCCGCGCGCCCACGTCGAGGTTCAACGCGAGCAATTGCCCCAGCAGGTCCTTGTCTGCTGACGACCCGTAGGCGAGCGCCGTAACTTCAGTCAAGGTCTGCAACGTTCAGCCGCTGCCATTCCTCCGACTTGCCCGTACCGAGATCAAACGCCATTTCCACGGCAAGCGTGACTCTGGAGACCCCACCATATCTCGACACGTCAATGAAGTGTGGCGGGTCGCTTGGCTCAAGCCACTCCTGATCGGGCATCACGCAAGGGCTAACGAAACCGGATGTGGCCAACTCGACATAGCCGAATCGATCATCGCGACGGAGCTCCCCCTGCTGGATGCGACTCAAGTCGAGATACTGCACTTTCCACGAATTGTCGTCACCCCAGTGACACCCCCACACGAATCCGAAGGTGCCGTTGGGCCATTCGTAGTCCGCATTCCAGGACTCGCTGCCAGGAATGACTGAACCGTCGTGAACGTCCCACCAATCCGGTACATAGAAGCCAACCGGGCAGAACCCGGCGCCGTGCGGACCTTCTTGAGCTTCCTCCGCAATTACCTCACCAGACGCCAAGTCCAGCACCTCCGATCTCGTGTAGTCGCGCGAGATCAGTGCGAACTCCCGGCCGTCCTGTCGGAAGGGCTCGAATGTCTGGTACATGGCGTGGCTGCGCTCGTACTCGCAGACTCGCTCTGCATCGCCGGATGAGACGGTACGGCGAAATATCTCCACGGTCGTCGAATCCCATGTACCAGGTTGGCTGGGTTTCGCCGATGCCCTGACGAAGTACTTGTCGCGTGGCTTGGGTCGAGAGGGAATCTCGAAATCCGTATCGACGATCGCTTCGCGGATCACGAAGCCTCTGTTGTGATACTGGTCTGCCCAGTTCCGGCCGTGCATCTCCCGCGTCTTGAGTTTTTCCGCTTCTGCCTCGGCCTCCTGGAAAGTGCGGAAGGCACCGAAGAACATATCCTCCTGGCGCCCTTGGTGAGCACCGTACACACGATAGACAATCGCGCCGCGCATTCTCAGGCCTCCGTGGCAAAGATGCCCCTCAAACCTCCCGGTCCAGCGTTGTACGCCACAGCAAGTCGACGTAAGCTCGATTTCACCCCGGGCAGCAATAGCCGCCCGCCAGAAATCGACACAAACCGTTGCTGCAAAAACACTTACCACACTGCGCCTGCCCATTGTTGGGCGCCAGCCAACCTGAGGGGAAGTCAATCCACCCGCGTCGAAAACAACGTAAGCCCAATCCCCAAAACAACTTACCCCCACACCGCTGCCACGGCAAAATCGCCCACCCCCTCAATCCGTGACAACTTCTCCCCGTCCCATCGTCAACTGCATACTGCCTACTGCCTACCGCCTACTCCCCACTCCTCAAAGCTCCTTCCACTCCCCAGCCAACGGCGCCGGGAAGTAGCCTTGGGCGTCCGGCTGGACCGGCCCCGGGCTGTCGTAGTCGAGGTCGTCGAGGTAGTCGCAGAACTGAAAGTCGGAACTGGTGACGTCTTCCCAGGTGACGATCTGGTTGGTGTGGGCGGCGGCCCGGCCGAGCAGGGCGGCGTAGTCGGCGTAGACGGCACGATGGGCTTCGTTGTGGGGCTTGTCGTTGCGGATGCTGTTGATAAACGCGATCCACTCGTAGTCCCAAGGGCTGTGGGCGTCGGGCGTGGGCGTCCAGGCGATGTTGTCGGTGGCGATCCGATGGTCCTTGAACATGTGGACGGTCGCCTTGTGGACGTTGCCGGAGAACTGTCCGGCCCGCTTGGTGCCGTGGACGAACGTGGCGAACTCGTTGTGGCCGCGGTGTGCCCGACGGAAGCCGCAGAAGGCCTTTTTGCCGTTGGGGAAGGTGTATTCCATCGAGTAGGTGTCGATGTTTTGGCCGTGGTCGTCGTTGCCGACCTCGCGTCCGCCCATTCCGTGGCAGGAGACGGGCCAGGCGTCCATCAGCCAGCAGCACTCGTCGATCTGGTGGATCAGGTTGTCGACCATGTGTCCGGAGCCGACCCAAAGCAGGTTGATCTTGCCGAACTGGAGCTGCTCGACAAACTTGCCGGCCCCTTCGCCGACGGCCCCCATCCAACGCCGGCCGGTGAGCCGATTGGCACGGATGTAGGAGATTTCGCCCATCGCGCCGCTCTTGATCTGCTCGATCAGGGCCGCCCGGGCGGGTGAGTGGCGGCATTGCAGCCCGGCGGCGATCTTGACGCCCTTCTTGTCGGCCTCTTCGCCGGCCTTGAGCATCCGCTTCAGACCGCCGGGATCGGGGGCGAACGGCTTTTCCATGAAGACGTTGATGCCCCGGCTGACCGCGTACTCGACGTGTAGCGGCCGGATGTACGCCCGGGTGGTGCATAGGGCGACGTCGCCGGGCTTGAGCATGTCGATCGCCCGCTTGTGGGAATCGAAGCCGAGGAACTTGCGGTCGGCGGTGACGTCGACCTGGTCTTCGAACCGCTTGGTGAGCGAGTTGAGCGAGCCTTCCATGCGGTTTTCGTGCAGGTCGGCCATGGCGTAGAGCTTGATCGGGCCTTGATCGCGGGTACCCAGGGCGTTGGCCACCGCGCCGGTGCCACGACCGCCACAGCCGAGCAGCGCCAAGCGAATTGTGTTGTCTTCGGCCGCGTGGACCGCCGGAACCGAGCCGGCCATGACGGCGGCGCCGGCGGCGGCCATCCCGCTGTGCTTGAGGAACTGGCGGCGATTGGAGCGGGGCGTATCGTTGGATTGGGTCATGACGTTTTCCTCGACGGATGGTGGATGGCGTTGCGGCGAAACGCGGCGGCCCGGCAGGGGAGGGTCGCCGACGGGCGTCTATCATAATGCAGGGAGGCTGGAAAGCCAACCTTTGGCGAAGACAGTAGTCGTCTCGCTCCGCGAGACGAACATGGGGTACAGTAGTCGTCTCGCTCCGCGAGACGAACATGAGGTACAGTAGTCGTCTCACTCCGCGAGACGAACATGACATCTCGCGGAGCGAGATGACTACTTTTGCAGATCGCCGTAGCTGACCAGTTCGATACCCCGCCGCCGGACCACCTGTTTGACCTTCTCGCTGGTGAACGCCCGGGTGACGGCGTCGCGATGGGCGGCCACGTTGCGATAGCCGAGATGGCCGATGGCCCGCATTTCGGGCGTGTCCAAGGCCGGATGGTCGACCAGCAGCCAGTCGCCGGGCGTGAGGCGTTCGAGGATCTCGACCAGATTGGTTTCCATTTGCTCGGGCGTGGTCTTGCTGTCGCCAAGGCCGCCGGCGCGTCGCAGGTTGGGCCCGCCCAGCGGCAGTTTGTACTCCTTGGAAAGCCGCTCGACCAGCGCCCGCAGTTCGGGCGTGGCGGCGGCGGTGCCCATGTGGCAGGTCAAGTGCGTGACGTTCTCGATTTTGGCCACGGCCAGTTCGATCTGTGCGCGAAGCTCCCGTTCGACCTCTTCGAGACTCGGCCGGGCATTGAGGAAGCCGGTGTTCGGCGGGAAGTCCTTCCGCTGGGAGGTCATGGGGTAGAAGTTCCCCGCGTCGTCGGCCAGGCTGGGCGCCTTGGTGATCGGCCCCCACTTGTAGAACTCCCACTCGGCCGTCAGATCGAGATGCACGCCGACGTCCAGATCGGGATTCTCGCGGAGCATCTTCACGGCCTCCGGGAACCAGGGGCACGGCACCATCACCTCGACCGACCGCACGATGCCCTCGCGATAACAGCGGATGCAAGCCACGTTGGCGGCATGGGACGAGCCGATATCGTCGCCGCGGACGATCAGGCGGATGGGGGCGTCGGCGGCGTGGGCGGGGATACTGGGAGCAATCATAGAGGTCAGTACGATGACCGCGACTGCCCGGACGATCGAGTGGAGGAGTGTGCGATGTGACATGGCGTTTCTCAAGCACGAGTCTGAAAAATGGCATCCTATGGCAACTGGCTGCTGATCATATCATGCCGCCGTCTTGACGGCCAATCACACGCCTGCTCCAATCAGTCCAGATCCCCGCGAAACCCACGCTCCTTCCGCCACTCCCGAGACCACCAAGGATCGCCTATGTCGTCCGATACGCCACAGCCGCAGGAATTCCGGCCGCAAGAACTCAAAGCCGCCATGCGGGCCTTTCGCAAACGGCTCAAACTGACCTGCCTGGACGACCAGTCGCGGATCGGCGTGGGGCCGATGAGCAGCGGGCGGCGGTCGGCCATCGTGGGGATTACGCCGCCGGACCAGTTTCCCCAGGCGGTATGGGATGAGTTGGTGCGGCAGGGGAAGCTCAAGCAGGACAACCACGGGATGTACGAGTTGGTTCAGCCATAGTAGGCGTCTCGCTCCGCGAGACAGCCACATCTTGCGGAGCAAGATGGCTACTATGGAATTACGGCAACCGCCACTAAGCGGGGGTATCTTCCTTGACTCTCCACGGCAAATGCCGATACAATATGGGGGTAAGGGCACAGGAGTCGAGAATCTGGAGGAACGTCCGATGCGGTCCCTCTGTTTCGTGCTGATTGCGGCGGTCGCGGGGCTGTGCCTGTCGGCCGGACCGGCCCAGGCTCAACAGGTGACCGTCGGCACGCCGTTTCACAGCGGCGGCGATAGCTTCTTCGAGCGGACCGGTGTCAATTGGGGGATGAACTGGAACAACGGCTTCTTTCGTTTCGGCGCTCCCAACATGGGAGCCCCGCAGTTCGGCGGCTACGATCCCAACGCGGGGATCCAGGGTGGCTTTGCGTGGCAGCGCGACAACATGAACGGCTTCTTCAACTTTGCCGCCGGGCAGGGCTTTCGCCAGAACCTGGTCTCGCAGACGCCCAGCGTTACGTTGACCAACGGACAGCCCGGCTTCATCTCCGACACCTCGCAGAGTCCGTTCGTGATCAGCCAGATCCCGGTCGTCGGCGGCTGGCCGATGGTGCCGAATTACGCCATGGGGTCGCCGTATCCGGGCGTCTATTATCCGGGGCCATCAATGATGGCGCCCAGTATGGGATCACCCGGCCAGGGCAATCATCGCGTGCAGGCGTTGCGTCAGCAGATGGCCGCCGCCAAACAGGCGGCCGACAACGCGGCGGCGCAGATGCCGGAGCCGGCGCTGTTGCCACCGGCGCAGGAACCTCGACGCGCCGGCGGCGGTTTGAACCTCGTTGCGCCACCGGCGGCCGCTTCGGCCGGCGGACCACTGGCGGCGGCCCAATCGAGTTCGGCCGGCCAGGCGGTGCCCAGCGTGGCCGAGGCGAGGCGGTTGCACCAAGAGGAACAGTCTAAGAGCAACCGTGAGGCGGAGGCCCTCTGCATCCGTGCCCAAACGGCCGTCGACGGCGGCAAGCCAAACGTGGCAAAGGTCTACTACCGCATGGCCCTGCAACGTGCGACCGGCCCGATGCGAACGTTGATCCAAGCCCGGCTCGACGTCCTCCACGGGCAAACATCGCCCGGGCAGTAAGGCTACCGTCGGTCCCATGCTCCTTGCCCTGCGCTCGATCACTGCGTGTCTCGCCGTTCTTTCTGCGCTGCTGTGCGCATCGGCCGCACACGCACAAGCCGATCCGGCTGCGCCGATGCCGTGGGCCGATCCGGAGGCGATGTTCGAGGGCCTCTTCGGCAAGGGCGGTGCCGTTGACGAAAAGGCCCTGGCGGCGATCGAAGTCACGCCCAAGGAAGAGCAGCAGATCGGCAAGCGGGCGGTCGACGCCTACCTGGCCCAGCTTCGGCAGCAGCGTCTGCGATTGTCCGTCGGCGGCCGGCAAGTCGAGTATCTGCGGGGTTTGGTCGATAAGCTCCGGCCGATGATGACCAACCAGAAACGGTACCCGACGATCCGCATCTATCTGGTGCTTTCCTCGCGTTGCGATGCGCGGTCTTTTCCCGGCGGGCATCTGGTCTTCTTCCGCGGGCTGCTGGAAACGGCCGAGAACGAGGCGGCCCTGTTGGGCATCGTGGGGCATGAACTCTCGCACGTCGATCGGGGCCATCACACGCGGCGGATCCGAGAGATGAAGCTGGCCGAACAGACGTTCTCCGGCGGCGGAAAGGCGACGTCGTTCGAGCAGTTCTTTGCCACAGGCGGCACGCTGATGCGGACCTGGATGCGGCCGTTTAGGCCCGAGTTGGAACGCGAGGCCGACGAGGACGGCGCCCGATGGTCGTACCTGGCCGGCTACGACTGCCGCGAGATGGCCAAACTGATCCTCGGGCTCCGCCGCCATCCCCTGGGCGATCTGCCGATTCCTGAGTTCTTCCGCAGCCATCCGCCGGCGGCCGAACGACATCGAGCGATTATCGAGCAGTACGAAGAGCTTCAGGCCGAGCGACCCAACGCGGGTTTGCGTCTCGGCGAGGAGTCGCTGCGGCGTCACGCTCGGCGGCGATAATCTCAGAAGCTCAATAATCGGGGGCAGTTCTTCCGAATAGCCGGGGGCGGAAGCCCCCGGAGGTCGTAGGGTGCTCGATCGTGCCACGTCGGCCCGCGCTGCTCACCAGAAGTAGCCGAACTCGCCAGAGTTTGGCCTTCTCGCCGAATCTCCGCGTCCCGGCCAAAGTCTGGCGACTTCGGCTACGAACGCCTGAAATCGTGGCGGATTCCGCTGCATCCCTTCCGAGGGCTTCCGCCCCCGGCTAAGATGTTGAGGTGTTTTGATAGACGAGAAACTCCGATACGTTTGTGAAAACCTCTGCATGAATACACCACTGGTTATCGTCGGCGGCGGGCCGGGCGGCTATGCGGCCGCGTTTCTTGCGGCCGATCTGGGAATGGAAGTCACGCTCGTGGAGCAGCGGCCGCGGCTGGGCGGCGTTTGCCTGTTGCAGGGATGTATCCCCTCGAAGGCCCTGTTGCACGTGGCCAGAACGCTGGCCGACGCGCGGGAACTGGCCGAATGGGGCGTCGCGCTGGCCGAGCCCGAGATCGATATCGACGCCCTGCGCGCCCGCAAGGACAAGATCGTCGACACACTCACCGGTGGGCTGCAGCAGCTCGCCAAGCGCCGCAAGGTGCAAGTGATCCACGCCCGGGCGGAGTTTGCCGATTCGCAAACGCTCCAATTGCAGCCGGCCGGCGACACGCCGCTGGACGCGAAAGAGATCCGCTTCGAGCACTGCATCGTGGCCACCGGTTCCCGTCCGGCGTCGATTCCGGGTTTGGACGTGGCCTCGCCGCGGGTGATGGACTCGGCCGGGGCGTTGGCGCTGGCCGACGTGCCGGAGTCGCTGTTGGTCGTCGGCGGCGGCTATATCGGGTTGGAACTAGGCAGCGTTTACGCCGCGCTGGGCAGCCGCGTGTCGGTGGTCGAAATGACCGGCGGGCTGCTGCCCGGGGCGGATCGCGATCTGGTGCGACCGCTGGGGCGAAGGCTCGACGGGCTGTTCGAGGCCGTGCAGCTTAACACCAAAGTGGTCTCGCTGACGCCGGGCGACGACTCGGTGGAAGTGATGCTTGATGGCGACGTCGAGCAGCCGGTGCAGCGGTTTTCGCGAGTGCTGGTCTCCGTCGGCCGGCGTCCGAACAGCGAGGGCTTAGGCCTGGAGAATACGCAGGTCGAGATCGACGGGCAGGGTTTCCTCGTCGTCGACGAGCAGCGGCGAACGGCCGACCCACACATCTTGGCCATCGGCGACGTGGCCGGCCAACCGATGCTCGCCCACAAGGCGGCCCACGAGGGTAAGACGGCCGTGGAGGCGCTGGCCGGCCGGTCGGTGGCGTTTCGCCCCCGGGCAATTCCGGCCGTGGTGTTCACCGACCCACAAATCGCCTGGGCCGGGCTGACCGAAACCGAAGCGAAGTCCCAGGGCCGCCGGGTTACCGTCGGGCGATTCCCCTGGGCCGCATGCGGCCGGGCACTGGCCGTGGGCCGCACCGAAGGGATGACCAAGTGGCTGATCGATCCCGAGACCGAGCAACTGATCGGTTGCGGCATCGTCGGGCCGGAAGCCGGCGAACTGATCGGCGAGGCCGTCGTAGCCATCGAAACCGGCCGCAAGATCCACGACGTCGCCCACGCCATCCACCCCCATCCCACGCTGAGCGAGACCCTTTCCGCCGCCGCCGAAATCCCGCTGGGCACGGCAACGGACATCTACCGGCCGAAACGTTAGCGATCATGATGCATTGTCAACTGGCACTCTCTAGCAAGCCGATGGATGAACTGAGTGGCTGGGGTCGAGCGCAGCGAGCCCCCAGATCGTCCACCTGAAGAAGACT